>NZ_JBQRWH010000003.1:0-315835 GCF_052372875.1 Burkholderia sp. PR2 | reverse complement strand
ACCGTGTTGAAGGCAGGTTAGCCGTGCGGGGTGCGTCAAAATAGTTCTATTTTTGGATGCGACCGTATCGATTTTTCAGATATCGCGCGAATCGGCCATGCAGCGCCGCCGCAGGCGGGTGTGCGGCGGGCGGGCGGTCACGGATTGCCGCCGGGCGGGGCGGTTGATATGATGTTTGCCATGCGCCTATCAGTTTTCCACCGGGCATGGCCCTGACCCTTAGACAGCTCAAGTACTTCGTCGCGACCGCCGAGCTCGGACAGATCTCGCAGGCCGCGATCCAGCTCACGATCTCGCAGTCGGCCGTGACGAGCGCGATCAAGGAGCTGGAGGACAGCCTCGGCACGCAGCTGTTCCTGCGCACGTCGGCGGGCGTGACGCTCACCGACACCGGGCGGCGCTTTCTCAATCACGCGTACACGATCCTGTCGTCGGTCGACGAGGCGATGCGGATCCCGAACCTCGAAAGCACGCTGACCGGCACGCTCGCGATCGCCGCGAGCTACACGGTGCTCGGCTACTTCCTGCCGCATCACGTGATGCGGCTGAATACGCTCTATCCGCGCCTGACGATCCACCTGCATGAATTGAACCGAGAGTCGATCGAGGAAGGGCTGATCGCGGGCCGCTACGACATGGCCGTGCTGCTGACGTCGAACGTGTCGAATCCCGAGCTCGTGCTGGAGCCGGTGATCCATTCGGTGCGCCGGTTGTGGGTCGGCGCGCATCATCCGCTGCTCAGGCGCGAAAGCGTCACGTTCGCGGAGGTCGCGCACGAGCCGTTCGTGATGCTGACGGTCGACGAGGCCGGGCAGACGGCGCTGCGCTACTGGAACGAGACGCCGTACCGGCCGAACGTGATCCTGCGCACGTCGTCGGTCGAGGCCGTGCGCAGCATGGTCGCGAACGGCAGCAGCGTCGCGATCCTGTCGGACATGGTGTATCGCCCGTGGTCGCTCGAAGGGCGGCGCATCGAGACGATCGTGCTGCGCGACCCGGTACCGCCGATGAGCGTCGGCCTCGCGTGGCGCAAGAACATTGAGCTGAGCCCCGCGATGCACGCGGTGCGTGACTATTTCCGGCACACGTTCATGGAGCCAAGGGCTGTCACCATCGGCGAACGAACTTAGCTAAATAGGATAGTCATACCTTTCGTGCCGAAAATGGCGGTGACCACCCGGATAGCCGCCTGCAGCATGGTTCCGCGCCTCCCCTTTTATGGCGCGACCGGCACTATAGAAACCTCCTAATCCATAGAGATTTTTAAGACCAAACCGCAAGAATTTGCGCAAAAAGTACGACTACCTCCATGTGGGTAACTGCACGCCGTCGCGATTGCTGCCGACATAAGCCAGCCCCAGATCAAGCCGACTGCTATCAAATGCAGTCAAACCGACAGGATCGCACGCGTGTGCGATGCGCCGTATTCCGCCTACTGCGCCATCCTCTGCCGTCGCGATTGTTTGCCGGAATTCGTCCCATCGCTCTCGGCCTGCTCAGCAACCGGCAGGCCAAGTGCCGTCTCCAGCAATAGCGCCCGCAACCAGGAGATGGCCGGGTCGCGCTCCTGATATTTGTGCCACTGCACCTTCTCCACGAACTTGGGGATTTTGATCGGGCATTGCAGAATCCGTAATGGAAACCGCTGTGCCATCTGAAGGGCCAGCCGCGTGGGCAGCGTCGCGATTTTCGACGTACCGAGGAGCAGTTCCGGAACCAGGGTGAAAGTCGGCGAAATAACATCCTGGCGGCGAACCTGTTTGCCGGTGGAGACCGTCCGCGCGTCCAGCGTCACGCGCCTGCCGCCTCCCCATTCGACACCGATATGAGCCAGCTCGAAATATTGATCGGCGGTGATCGTACTGCCTTTGGCCGGGTGGTCCGCGCACACCAGACACGAAAACGTGTCTTCAAACAGTTTCTCGGCCGGGTGCCCCGCAACCGTGTTGGACTCGGGGGCGATCAGCAGCTCCACCTCGCCGCCTTCCAGATGCTCCGGCGACTGCGGGCTGAGCGCTCTCAGGTCGAACTGCATCAATGGCGCAAGCGTGGCCGCTTTTCTCACCACTTCAGAAAGAAACACACTGATCACGTAATCGGACGACTCAATCGTGAAGCGTCGCGTCGAGGTCGCGGGATCGAACGTCGGTCTGGCGCGCGTGATGGTCTGGATTTGCAGCAGAACGTCTCTGACAGGTTTGACGAGCTCCGTGGCTAGCGGTGTCAGAACCTGTGTCTTCCCGACGGGCACCAGAAGCTCGTCTTCGAAGTATTCGCGTAGGCGGGCGAGGGAGCAGCTTGTTGCCGGTTGGCTGAGAAACAGCCGTTCGGCCGCGCGGCCCACGCTGCGGGTGGAGAGGATCGCATCGAGCACGACCAGCTGATTGAGGTCCAGTTTGTTGAAGCGCATTTCCGCGTGACATTTACGAGATAGATGCTCGACATTTAAACAATAAATTTTGTAAATGTCTTGCGAAATCTATACTTGCTGCACATAGCGACACTTTGTGGCGCGCACAAAAACCTTTGGAGACAGAGACTATGGAGGACCGCCGTAACGGCCAGTCAATCCTGCGGCAGTGGGGCTTGGTTGCCTGCCTGACCGTGGTGAGCATGCTGGCTCAGGTCGACAAGAACATTCTTGTGCTGATGGTAGGGCCGATTCAACGGGACTTCGGCGCGAGCGACGTCCAGATCAGCCTTCTGATCGGCGCGGCGTTTGCCATTGCCAACATTGTGGTTGGGCTGCCCGCCGGCTGGTTGGCGGACCGGGTCAACCGACGCGTCGTGATTGCCTTGGGCGTGGCGGTCTGGTCGCTCGCCGTGACGTCCAACGCAGTCGCGTCGGCGTTCGTGGCGCTCCTCGCGGCGCGCATCGTCGTGGGTGGCGCGGAAGCGTTGATTCCACCTTCGTCATACTCGTTGATTCGTGACGGGGTCGACGAACAACGTCGAGCGCGCGCATTGTCCGTGTACACGATGTCGCTGATGCTCGGAACCGGGCTGTCACTCGTACTCGGCGGCCCGTTGCTTGGTGCCATCCAGTCCGCCGGTATCCGCTCGATCCCCTTCATCGGCACGGTCTCGCCGTGGCAGGTCACGTTGTTTCTGATCGGAGTCGTCGGGCTGCCCATGAGCCTGCTCATTTTTCTGGCGAAGGAGCCAGGGCGGCAAGAAGAGGCATCGGCGGATGCGAGCCGGTGTCTGTCCGGCGTCGGCCGCTATCTCGTCGCCAATCGGGCGATATTCTTGCCACTGACCTTGTTCGCCGTCTCCCACGCGATGATTACCTTCGGTCTTGGGAGCTGGATGCCGACCATGACCGCGCGCCGCTTTCATCTCGGTCTGCGGGAAATCGGCCTGATGCAGGGGGGCCTGCTATTGACGATGGGTCCGCTTGGTCTGTGGCTCGCCGGCATGGCGATGGATCGGAAAGGGGGCAGGAGCCTGTCGGGCGTTGCGCTTGTCGGCGTGCTCGTGACGATTGCCGTGACGGCGCTGACAGTCACGATGTGTCTGATCGGATCGGTGAGCGCATTCTGGGTCGTCGATGCCATGGTGGTGCTGTTCTCGTGGACATTCATGGCGGTCACATCGACTGTCGTTGCGAAAGCCGCGCCCGCATCCATCGTAGGCGCCGTTATGGCGATTGTTCTCGTTCTCGATGGGCTGATTGGACAAGGCGGCTCTCCCACGTTGATCGCACTGGTCAGCGAGCATGGCTTTGGAGGCGGCCCCGATGCATTGCCGCGCGCGATGGCTTCGGTATTCGCCGTGGCGGGAGCCGTCGCGCTTTGGGCCGCAATCGTACTTTACCGCACGTTCCTGAGACGGGACGGCGTACTTGGCCCCGTCGCCTTAGGCGTTCACATTGGTGACGCGCGATGAAGATCGAATCATAGACAGAAAGTCCTGTAGACGATCTCGGCCGGATAAAGCGATAAGTGTGATCCCTGTTCGTGCTGCGAATCGCAGTTATAGCGGTCGTACCTGAACAGGGTTTGTGGAGGAGGTCAGGAGACATGGAAATGAAAACAAAATTATTAATTAGTATAACGATATATATGGCTATTTCAGGCAGCGTCTATGCCAAATCGAGTGTGACCCTATCGGGGTTGCTCGGAACCGGCATTGCATACAGCAACAATGCGGGCAAGAGCCGTAGTCTGTATCAGATGACCGGAACCCATGCGGTGCCGTTCTGGGCATTATCTGGCAGGGAGGAACTGGATACGGATGCATCCGCGTTCTTCCGGTTTAGTCAGTATGTTTTTCTCAACAACGGCACAAGCTCGCCTTTCGAAAGCTACCTTGGTCTGAGATCCAACAAGATGGGGACGATCACGCTCGGCTCCATGTATGACCTGCTTTCCGATCTTGTTCCGTTCACATCTGAACGCTTCACGTCTTTTCTGGCGACCCATCCTGGCAATCTGGATCGGACCGTCGGCAACTCGCTTAACAATCTGATCAAGTACAAATCGCCTGTCTTCGGCGGAGTCCTTCAGTTTGGCACCCAATATGGATTTGGACAGCAGAGTTCGACCACCAATACGGGTCGCACGGTCGGCGCTGAAGCCAGTTTCACAAGTGGGCCGTTCGAGTCGCTGCTAGTGTGGGAATCGGTAGACGGTGTCCCGTATGCGCCCTACACCCGGCTGGGTGTGAGTGAGTTGTATCGCATCAATTTCGCTGCCAATCCTTCGCGGGCCGTTAGCCAAAACCAGAATACGACGACACTCGGCGTGGCCTACGCAGGTGACAACGTGCGCGTCATGGGCAACTACAGCTATACGCGCCTGACGGCCGCCGGCCAGTCGGAAACGGCGCAGACCATCGACGTGGGTGCCTACAAGTACATCACGACGCAAATGCGAATCGGCGGCGGCTATTCGTACACGAAGCTCGATACCTACAAATGGAACCAGCTTCACGCCCACCTCGACTACGCGCTGTCGAAGCGCACGAGTCTTTATCTGCTGAGCGTGCTGCAAATAGCTGGTACTGGCCAACTGGCAGTCCTTAGGAATCAGGCACCGGCAACAACGTCCCGACAACTGGAGATGGAAGTTGGGATGACGCATCTTTTTTAAGTAGAGGACGGCTGATGGGCACGCCTCGCGCATTCGCCTGGGCGGCTCGGTCGAGCCCGGCATTACAGGATCGCGGTGCGGGATCCGAATCCACCAAGTAGACGGAGAAATACGATGCAGTGGGATGTCATAGTGGTCGGCGGCGGTCCGTCGGGCCTTACTGTCGCGGCGGAATTGGCGGGAGCGGGCGTTAAGACGCTGGTGCTGGAGCGCCGCACCGAAGGTGTCCAGTCGCGCGCCGGCACGATCCTGCCACGCGTGCTGGAGTTGTTCGACGCGCGAGGCATCGCGAACAGATTCATCGAGAAAACTCGCAAGATCGCCGACTACCCGTTCCGAGCGTCCCACATCTGGGCAGGCTTCCATCCGATCGACTGGAAGTATCTGGAAACGCGCTTTGGTTTCACGTTGGGATTGCCGCAGAACCTGACCGAAGAGGTGTTGTGGGACTGGGCCGTGGAAAGCGGTGTGCATGTGCAGCGCGGCTCTGAAGTACGGGACGTCCGCCAGCAGGCTGATGGTGTCGAGGTCGACGTGGACGACGCCTCCGGTGCCAACTCGACGCTGCGTGCGCAGTACCTGATCGGCGCCGACGGTGGCCGCAGTACCGTCCGATCGAAAATCGGTCTGCCGTTCGAGGGCCGCGCCGGGACGTTCCGCGGCATCGTGCTCGATGCAGAGTTGAAGGCGCCGTGGCCTGGCGGGCGGATCAATGTCGACAACGAAATGGGCTGGGTGCGTGGCTATACGTTCGGCGAAGGAATTACCCGTTTCAATATCGTGCACCGTGACCGCCGTCACGCGCCGAAAGACGAGCCTGTTACGCTCGAAGAAGCATTGCGGTGCATCCGTGATGTTCATGGAACCGATTACGGCATCGAGAATTATCGCTGGGCGTCGCGGTTCGACGACCAGATGCGTGCGGTGCCGAGGTTGCGCGAAGGACGTACGTTCCTTGTCGGCGAATCTGCGCGCATTCATTACCCGGCCAGCGGCGTGGGCATGAATTTCTGTCTGCAAGACGCGTTAAATCTCGGTTGGAAGCTCGCGAACGTGATCAACGGCGTGGCGGATGTTGCCACGCTCGACACTTACGACACGGAACGTCTTCCCGTCATGCATGCGCTGCTCGACAGCGTGAAAGCGCAGTGCGCGCTGCAGTTCAATTTCGAACCGGAGGCGGTGGCCCTCAAGCGTCGCATGCAGGCGCACATCGTTCCGCTGCCTGACGTGCAACGCAAACTGGTGCTGGAACTATGCGGTCTGGAATCGCCTTATCCGCGCGATGCGGATAGCCATCCGCTAACGGGGCTGCGTTGTCCCGACTTCGATCTCGTGTTGCTGGATGGACGTTCCGTCGCGGTGACGGAAACCCTGCGCAGCCGGCACTTTGTGTTGCTCGATCTGGAGGGGTTTAGCCGTCAGTTCGAGACGCTCGATGTTTCCGGGTTGCCGGTCACCGTGTTGCAGGCGCGCGCCGCGCATCTCCCCGCGTCGATGGACGGCGTGAGGGCTTTGCTGGTGCGCCCGGACGGCTACGTGGCGTGGGCCAGCACGGAGGTGGGGCGCGCCGGCGAAGCCGAAGCGCAAATCGGCAAATGGCTGAAGCGGTGACATCATGAACGAGCAACGAATTCTGCTGAGGGGTGGCTGGATCCTGAGCATGGACCCCGCAATCGGCGACCTGCGCCACGGTGACATCCTCGTCGAGGGGGCAAACATCGTTGCCGTCGAGCCCCAAATCGACGCCCCCGACGCCGAGCACGTCGACGCGTGCGGCATGATCGTGCTGCCCGGGTTCATCGATACGCATCGCCATACGTGGCAGACCTGTGTGCGCCATCGCTATGCGGATATCAATCCGCAGATTTACTTCGCCGAGATGCTGGGTGCCAAAGGCGCCGCGTTCCGGCCGGAGGATGTCTACATCGGTACTCTGCTCGGCGCAGTTTCCGCGCTGGACGGCGGGATCACCACGATGCTCGACTGGTCGCATGTGCAGAACACGCCGGACCACTCCGACGCTGCTATTCTGGGCTTGCGCGATGCAAACATCCGCGGCGTGTTTGCTCACGGCTGGCCGCTGGTGGATGGTGCTTCGTGGATGTTCGACAGTCAGCGTGGCCACCTGGAGGACATTCGTCGCCTGCGCGAACGGTTCTTCTCGTCCGACGATCAACTGCTCACGCTGGCGATGGCGGCGCGCGGCCCCGAGATGGCGCAGCGTGACGTCTGGCTCGCCGATCTGCAACTCGCCCGCGAACTCGATATTCGCTCGACCATCCATATGGGCGCCTATGCACGCAATGCATCCGTGAGGGCCATTGCACAGATGCACGACGCCGGCGTACTGAGCGACGACCTGACGTTCGTGCATTGCTGCTTCTGCGGCGAGGATGAAATTGCAATGATGGCCGATGCGGGCGTCAGCGCCTCGCTCGGCGTGCATTGCGAACTGAACGCGCAAGGCATAGGCGACATTCCGCTCGATCGCCTGCTGGCAGTTGGCATTCGGCCCAGTCTGAGCGGCGACACCGAAACGAAATGCTCCGGCGACATGTTCACGCAGATGCGGCATGCGTTCGCCTACTACCGTTCGTGGATGGGCGGCAATCATTCGAGTGTGGCAAATGCACCGGCCACGCTGTCGATGCGTGACGTGCTCGAATTCGCCACGGTCGCGGGCGCGCGCGCGAATGGTCTCGATCACAAAGTCGGTTCGCTCACGCCTGGCAAACAGGCCGACATCATCATGATCCGCGGCGATGACCTCAATCTCACGCCGGTTTCCGATGCGGTAGGCGCTGTGGTGCTGGCTGCCCATCCGGGCAATGTCGATACCGTCTTTGTCTCGGGGCGGCCCGTGAAGCGGCATGGCCACATGCTGGATATCGACCTCGACGCGCTGCGGCAACGCGCGTTTGCCTCCCAGCACTACATTCTCGGATTGCAATGAGAAATACCATCATGCCCGCGTCGCTCGATCCTGAACTGGCGGCCATTGTGTCGGCAGCGCATGCCGCCAGCGCACCGCCACCGTTCTCCGGCACACCTGAGCAGGCCCGCGAACGGATGCGGCGCGCGATCATGGCGGCGCGCGAACGTTTTCCATTGCCCGTCGTCGGCGCGGTTGAGGATGCGCTCGCCGAGTTCGACGGTGCTCGTGTGCCGGTGCGCGTTTATCGCCCCCAGGATGCTCGACCGGATTTGGCGACGGTGGTGTTTTTCCACGGTGGCGGATTCGCGCTCGGCAGCGTCGAACTGATGGACGACATCGCACGCAAGCTATGCCGTGACATGAGCGTCGTGGTCGTGTCGGTCGAGTACCGGCTGGCGCCGGAGCACCCGTTTCCTGCCGCGCACGACGACGCGTTGACGGCCACGCTATGGGCTATCCGCAACGTCGCGGCTCTGGGGGGCGATGCGTCGCGTATTGCGGTAGCGGGGGAAAGCGCAGGGGGCAACCTCGCGGCTTCGTCCGCGCTGACGCTGCGTGACCGGGGAGTCCGCCTCGCGGCACAACTGCTCGTGGTGCCGGGTGTCGATCTGTCCCGCGACATCTCCCTGATCGAGGCGAAGCGGAGCGACTTCCCGATGCTGTCGCCGTCGGACTTGCGCGACATTTCGCGGCTTTATATGGGGGCCAACTTGGCGCAGGCCGCAACGTTTCCGCCATCACCCCTGCACGCCGCGGATTTCACGGGCTTGCCGCCCGCGCTGATCGCCGTTGCCGGACAGGACCCGCTTCTTGAAGAAGGTCTCGTCTACGCAGAACGACTTTGTGCTGCGGGCGTTCCGGTACAGGTGCATCGATTCGACGACATGTTCCATCCATTCTTCGCATTCTTCGACGCTTCGGCGGCGGCGCGCCGCGCGAGTGACGAAATTTGCCACGCCTTTGCAGCGTGGCTTGAGCAATACGCGTTGCCTGTCGCTTAGTGACAGGCACACGCCTTTTCATTTCAATGTACTGGAGATCGTTATGCGGTATGTGTCCTTTGTTAAGGATGGGAAATCGTGGCTCGGCGTGCGCGAGGGCAATGACATTCGCGTGATCGGAGACGATTCACTCGAGTCTCTGCTTGCACGCGGTGTCGACCTCGCCACTTATGGGCGCGACCGGATGAGTGCGGAAGTCGTGAGCGCAGACGACGTGACTTTTCTGCCGCCGCTTACCCGTCCACCCAAGATCATCTGCATCGGCCTGAACTACGCTGACCACACCAGGGAAAGCAAATACGAGCAGCCCGACTACCCGACAATCTTCTTTCGCGTCCATACGAGTCTGATCGCCCATCGGCAGCCGATGATCCGGCCGAACGCATCCGATTCACTCGATTTCGAGGGCGAGATCGCTGCGGTGCTCGGCAAGGGTGGCCGGTATATCAGCAGGGAAGACGCATTGTCCTGCGTGGCGGGCTACGCGCTCTTTAACGACGGCTCGGTGCGCGAGTACCAGTTCAAGTCTCCCCAATGGACGGTAGGCAAGAACTTTGACGGAACAGGCGCCTTTGGTCCGGATCTGGTGACGGCGGACGAACTGCCTGCCGGCGCCAAGGGGCTGCGGCTCGAGACGCGTCTGAACGGCGAAGTCGTCCAGTCGGCCAGCACCGACGACATGGTGTTCGATGTCGCCAGTCTCATCAGAATCCTGAGCGAGGCTATAACACTCGAGGCGGGAGACGTGATCGTGACGGGTACACCATCGGGCATCGGTTGGGCGCGCGCGCCGAGACTGCTGATGAAGGCGGGTGACGTGTGCGAGGTGACGGTCGAGAAGATCGGCACACTCAGGAACGTCGTCGCTGACGAAGCCGCCAACTGAGCAGCACGACCCGCGTGAGCCGGCCTCAGAGCCGGCGCGTCAACCCACGGATGGAGACGGTCATGTCTGACCCGGTATTTACTGCTTCCGGTGTGAGTGTGCATTCGATTGATCACTTCGCGCTTAATGTTCCTTCAATCGGCGACGCTGCTCGTTTCTTTCACGCCTTCGGGCTCGATGTTGCAACGGCGGGTGTGCAAGGACAGGAACTGGACCTCCGGGCGGCGGATGGCCACCGCTGGGCGCGCATCCTGCCGGCATTGACCAAGCGCCTTGCGTGGCTGAGTTTCAACTGCTTCGAGGCGGATCTCGACACGCTGCGTGCGCAGGTGCAGGCAGCCGGTGTCGCGATCGAAACGGACCTTGCACCCGACTCGGTCGGCTTCTGGTTTCGCGATCTTGATGGCAATCTCATCCAGGTCAAATCGGGCCCCAAAACCAGTCCATCGTCCAAGATTCAGTGCGTATTAAGCAGCAGCGCGGCGGACGAGCGCGGCTCGCATACCCGTTCGGAGTCAAAGACCGTGCGGCCACGTCGTTTGTCACACGTACTGCTCTTTTCTCCTGATGTGCCGCGTATAGTTGAGTTCTACGGCAAGACGTTGGGCTTGCGACTTTCCGACCGCTCGCTCGACATCATTGCGTTTACCCATGCCCCGCACGGTAGCGATCACCATCTGGTCGCGTTCGCGAAAAGCAGCGCAAGAGGTTGGCACCACTCGGCATGGGACGTGGACAACATCAACCTGGTGGGCGAAGGCGCGTCGCAGATGGCGGCTGCGGGCTACACGAAAGGCTGGGGTACGGGCCGGCATGTGCTGGGTTCGAACTATTTCCACTATGTCGAAGACCCGTGGGGCTCATTCTGTGAGTACTCAGCCGACATCGATTTCGTTTCAGCGGGTCACCCATGGCTTGCGGGTGATTTTCCCCCGGAAGAATCGCTCTACTTGTGGGGACCGGCGGTTCCGGAGAACTTCGTTCGCAACACGGAGGTTTGACCGGAGGCGTACTGCGGTGAGTATCCGCCCCAGCACAAGAAGCATCACCCGGGCGTGCCATTCGAACGTTATGCTGATGACGTCATCTGTCATTGCAAAAGCGAAGCGCAGGCGCGCGAGCTCCGGCAGGGGCTGGAGACGCGGCTGACCGAATGCAAGCTGGATCTGCATCCGGAAAAGACCAAAATCGTGTACTGCAAGCAGGCCAACCGGCCAGCCAGCTATCCGCTCTGTCAGTTCGACTTCCTGGGCTATACGTTCAGACCGCGAAGTGTCAAGAATAGGATGGGGAAGTTGACGGTAGGCTTTCTGCCAGCGGTCAGCAACAAGGCTGCGAAGGCGATGCGGCAGCAATTGCGTCGTCGCAGTGCATTGCACCGTCACGACCTGAGTCTGTCTGAGTCGGCGGACCGTACGCGTCCGACTTTGCTTGGCTGGATTCAGTACTACGGTCGATTTTATCGGTCCGCACTGGGCCAGGTACTCCTTGCGGTAGATGCCGCTCTGGTCCGTTGGGCTCAACGGAAATACAAACACCTCCGCGGCCGGAAGGTGCGCGCCGCAGCATGGTTAAGGGACATTAAGTCCCGGCAGCCGAGCTTGTTCGCGCATTGGGCTGTGGAGACTATGGTTGGACGATAGGAGCCGGATGAATCGAGAGGTTCACGTCCGGTTCTGTGAGAGCGTGCGGGTGCGATTCCCGTGCGCTACTCGACATCCCGGTTAGCCCGATCTAACCAGCGACTAGCCCCGCGGACTGACTCCGATATAATATTGCTTAAAATCAGGTGGTTGCTGTCTGAGCGCGATTCCAGCCGACACTGATCCTAGATCACGACCGTCCTGGACCTGCACTTCCATGATCTTCCTGATGCGCATCTCCAACGCGCTTTGATCCCGAGCGACCGACTCGTAGCGCTAGGCAACGCCAGACAGATCACGATTGAGGCACCGTGCAAACGGATGACTCTGGAAGGGGCGCGCGCAAGTACCGCGAGAGCATGATCTTCAGTTCGCGCCGCAGTTCGTATCCGAACAGATCTTCCGTGTAGGTAATAGACCGGTGGATCAGCGCCTCGCCGGTCGATTCAAGCACGAACGCGGCCAAATGGATGTTGGGGCGCGCGACGGGCTCACCGCAAACGTTCAGTGCCTGCTCGAGCAGATCCGCGAATGCAAGGGACACGCGCTTCATGTGATGCAACCGGCTGACCCGTCCCATGTGTTCAAGTAACACGCGTTGCAGCGCGATGTTCTCTGCATACGCATCGGCCGTCGTGTCGACCCATGTGTCAACGACGGCGTCGATGCCTTGGCCCTCGACTGCCTGGAATGCTTTGCCGTACAGATTCATCAGGTGTTCGCAATGGCACTTGATCAGCTTTGCGATCAATGCATCCTTGCTGGTGAAATACTCATACAGCGAGCCGACGCTGACGCCGGCCGCATCGGCTATGCGCGTGGTGCTGGTCGCCTCGAACCCGTCTCGCGCGAACAGCGTCTTCGCCGCTTCGAGGATTGCGTCGACCGTCATCACGGAGCGACTCTGGCGCGGCCGGCGCCTGACCGCGATCTGTGAAGTCATGCGCGTGTTTTTGCCGAATGACACGACTTGCTCCTTTCAACAATCCTGACTTTTCCGCGATGCCGTCTGCGCTGCGTCCGGCTTCCGGTCCCGGGAATCGATTTTAATCACGCCGGCCGCCGTTCGGCGACGATTATGCAGCACGATTCCCGCGATATCCGAACAATTCCGAAACGCCGCCGGTAAACGAGCCGAAAGCCATGCCGGACAAGGCTCGCGGCGATTCCGGCGAATCCGAATGGCGTGGCGGCGGCCCGACTCAATATGATGTTCCGCAGGGATTTCCATATCAACGAGGGGACATGAGCGGAACCATGATGAAAGCGCCGCTGCGGGTCATCGACCTGTTGCGGCATGCGAACCGCAATCATCCGCGCACGGAAGTCGTCAGCCGACGCGTCGAGGGCGATGTTCATCGCTATACGTATGCGGATGCGTATCGGCGCGTATGCCAGCTTGCGCGCGCGCTGGACCGGCTGGACATCGGCAGCGATGCCCGGGTCGGAACGCTCGCGTGGAACGGCTATCGGCATCTGGAGCTTTACTACGCGTGTGCCGGCCTCGGTGCGGTGTGCCATACGCTGAACCCGCGCCTGCTTCCCGAGCAGTTGGCCTGGATCGCCCGTCACGCGGCGGACGAGATCCTGTTTTTCGACGCGACGTTCGTGCCGCTGGTGCGCGAGCTGCGACCGCAATTGCCGGGCGTCCGGCATTGGGTGCTGATGGGAAGCCGCGACAGCGATGCGGGCCGGGACGCGTCCGTGCAGATCGAAGGGTTGCTGTTCCACGAAGATCTGATCGCCGGCGAGCTGGCCGATGAACTCGACTGGCCGCTCATCGACGAAGACCAGATTTGCGGCCAGTGCTATACGTCGGGCACGACCGGTGACCCGAAAGGCGTGTGCTATTCGAATCGGTCGACCGTGTTGCATGCGTATGCGGCCGCGCTGCCCGATTCCTTCGGCCTGTCGGCACGAGACAGCGTGATGCCGGTCGTGCCGATGTTTCACGTCAATGCGTGGGGGCTGCCGTATGCGGCGCCCATGGTCGGCGCGAAGCTCGTGCTGCCGGGGCCCGCGCTCGACTCGAAGAGCCTGCACGCGCTCTGCGAGGCCGAGCGCGTGACGATCGCGGCCGGCGTGCCGACCATCTGGCTCGGCGTGCTCGATCACCTGCGTACCACCGGCGGTTGGTTCGCGTCGCTCGAACGGATCGTGATCGGCGGCTCGGCCGCGAGCAACGCGACTATTCGAGAATTCGAGGACGTGCATCGCGTGCGCGTCGTCCACGCGTGGGGGATGACGGAGGTCAGCCCGGTCGGCGCCGTCAACCAGTTCAAGCCCGTGCACGACGCGCTCGACGCGGATGCGCGGCGCCGCTTGCAGACGAAACAGGGACGTGAGCCGTTTGGTATCGAGATGCGCATCGAGACAGAGTCCGGCGCAGCGGCGTCGCGAGACGGCGCAACGCCGGGCCGGCTGCTGGTGAAAGGGCCCTGGGTGGTCGGAACCTATGCGGGCGGATCACCGGGCGAGCGTGCCGACGGCTGGTTCGATACCGGCGACGTGGCGACGATCGACGCAGAAGGCTACATGGCGATCGTTGACCGGACCAAGGACGTCATCAAATCGGGTGGCGAATGGATCAGCTCGATCGAGCTCGAGAATGCCGCGATGGGGCACCCCGCGATCCAGGAGGCCGCGGTGATCGGACGGCCGCATCCGAAATGGATCGAGCGCCCGCTGATGGTCTGCGTGCTGCGGCCCGGCCAACAGGTATCGGCGGCCGAATTGTCCGCGTGGCTCGGCGAACGCGTCGCGCGGTGGTGGCTGCCCGACGCGATCGAATTTGTCGATGCATTGCCTCACGGCGCCACTGGCAAACTGCTCAAGTTGCGCTTGCGCGAACAATTTGCCCACATCCGCTTCGATCAAGTATCGCTTTCCAGGGAGAATCATTGATGAGCTCGGTATTCAGAGCCAATTTGCTGAGCGGCCAGCATGCCGTCATTACGGGTGCCGGCAGCGGCATCAACAAGCGGATCGCCGAGCGCTTCGCGATGCAGGGCGCGCGCATCTCGATCATCGGCCGCAACGCGGAGAAATGCGCCGCGGCCGCCGCGGCGATTCGCACATTGGGTGGCGAAGCAGCCGGTTTCGCGGCCGACGTGCGTCATGCGGACGAGCTCGGTAGCGCGTTCCAAGATGCGCATGCGCAGTTCGGGCCGATCGACATCTGCATTGCCGGCGCCGCGGGGAATTTCGTCGCCGAGGCGGCGACGATATCGAGCAACGGCTTTCGCACGGTGATCGACATCGACCTGATCGGCACGTTCAATACGTTTCGCGCAGCGCTGCCGCTCCTGGCCCCCGAGCGCGCGAATCTGTTGGCCATTTCCGCGGTGCAGTCGGTCTTGCCGACGGCCGCTCAGGCGCATGTGTGCGCGGCGAAGGCCGGGATCGACATGCTGGTGCGTACGCTGTCGATCGAATGGGCGGGCCGCGGCGTGCGCTGCAATGCGATCGCGCCGGGGCCGGTGGCCGATACCGAAGGCATGAAGCGTCTTGCGCCCGACGGCGAAGCGAGCTGGGCGCGCCTGCTCAACGGGATTCCGATGCGCCGCGCCGCGGAGCGCGACGAAATTGCGGATCTGGCGCTGTTCCTGTGCAGCGGCGCCGCGAGCTACATCAACGGCACGGTGATCGCGATCGATGGCGGGCAGTCGAACCTCGGATCGCTACCATTTGGCGACATGCTGGTCGATTCGCTGCAGGCCGCGTAGCTCGCGATGCGCCGGACCACCGATAACCGACGAGGGGACAGAATGACAACGACCGAATTCACATTCCGAATCGATGCGGCCGGCGGGCATCGCATCGAGACATTCCGCTGGCAGGGCGCGCTACCGGTGCGCGGGGTCGTGCAGATCGTGCACGGCATGGCGGAGCACTCGCGCCGCTATCGGCACGTCGCGCAAGCGCTGGTGAACGAAGGGTACGTCGTGTATGCAACCGAGCACCGCGGCCATGGCCAGGCGGCGCTGGACGACGGCACGCTCGGCGATTTCGGCCCGGGCGGATTCAACGCGCTCGTCGACGACATGGCGACCGTCAGCCGCCACCTGCGCAAGCGTCATCCGGGCGTGCCGCTCGTGATGCTCGCGCACAGCATGGGTTCGTTCGCCGCGCAGATCTACCTGCTCGATCACGGCGCGCTGCTCGACGCTCTCGCGCTGTCGGGCACGAGTGCGCTCGAATTGCTCGACCCGCGGTATTCCGGCTGGACGCTGGAAACCGCGAATGCGGCGATCGCGGCGCCCGACACCGTGGTCGACTGGCTGAGCCGCGAGCCGGCCGTGCCGGCCGCGTACCTCGCCGATCCGCTGTGCGGCTTCGCGCTGACGGAAGCGTCGCTGCTCTCGATTTTCGATCACGGGCTGCGCACGTCGGATCCCGCGCAGTTCGAGCCCGTACCGAAGCAGTTGCCGCTCTATCTTTTCACGGGCGACCAGGATTCGGTGAACGGCTATCTTGCGTGGTTCGATCCGCTCGTGGCGCGGCTGCGGCAGGTCGGCTTCCGCGATCTGTCCACGCACGTGTACGGCGGTGCGCGACACGAAGTGCTGAACGAAACGAACCGCGACGAGGTGATCGCGAACCTGATCGCGTGGGTCACGCGCGTGACGGGCTAGCGTGGGCCTCGTTCAGGGGACGAAAATGATCTGATGCCGCGCTAAGCGGCCTCGAAGGAGGAAAGAAGGCGACAAATAAATAAGGTATACGAAATATAAGAAAGAGTTAATTGGTTAGGAGACAGGTTATGAGAAATCTCGGCAGTCGGACAATCGCGCTTGCCATCGCGGCATCCTGCATGGCAGCTTCATCGGCATACGCGCAGAGCGAAGTCACGCTGTACGGCGTCCTGGACGCGGGGCTGCTCTATACGAGCCGCACCGCAGGCGGTGGCGCGCATCAGTTTTCGATGATCGACGGCGGCACGGCTGGGTCGCGATTCGGCATGCGTGGCACCGAGGATCTCGGTGGCGGCCTGAAGGCGATCTTCTCGCTCGAGAGCGGCATCAGCATGGCGAACGGGGGTATCGCGAACTCGAACGGCAACTTCTTCGGCCGCCAGGCCTGGGTCGGCCTGACGAGCGACCTCGGCACGGTGCAGGCCGGCGTGCAGTATTCGCCGTTTGTGCTGTCGTTGATCAACACCGATCCGCGCAACGTGTCGTACTTCGGCAGCGCTGCGGTCATCTACGTCGGCAGCGTGCTCGATACGGGGCTGTTCAACCCGAACGCCATCTCCTATACGAGCCCCGTCATCGCCGGCCTGCAAGGCAGCGTGATGCTCGCGCTGGGCGGCGAGCCCGACAATTTCCAGGCGGGGCGGCAATACAGCGCGCGACTGAAATACGAAATCGGCGGATTGACGGTCGATACGGCGCTCTACAGCGGCAACGCGGGCGGTACGGCGGCGTCGACACCCGTACCGACCACGGTCGCCTTCACGGGGCGCACGATCGGGGCAGGCTACACGTACGGCCGCTTGACCGCGAAGGCGTCGTTCGTGAACTACAAGCTGGCCGGCTCGTTCGACAACCGCGTATACGGCGGCGGCCTGAGCTTTGCCGTCACGCCGGCGCTGAACGTGGACGCCGGCGCGTGGTACACGAGCGACGGCAACGACACGGCCAACCATTCGATCCTGACCGGCGTCGGCGTCGAATACTTCCTGTCCAAGCGCACGACGCTGTACGGGCAATTCGCGTTCGTCAACAACCACGGAAAGATGAATACGGGGCTTTCCCTGAACGGTGCGCTCTACGCAAGCGAAGGCTCGACGAGCGGGGCCGTCGTCGGCATCCGCCACGCGTTCTGAAGGAGACGAACATGAATGTCGTGATGAGAAAACTCGCACTCTCGCTGGGTGGCATGTTGATCGGGTGCGCAGCGTTCAGCGCGCACGCTGCCGACATGCAATTGCTGCCGGGCGATCTGCTGTCCCCGACGTCGACGCAGCAGACACCGCGCGACGCGTTCAAGAAGGCGCCGCCGTGGCGCATCGGCGTGTCGTTCGCCGGCGTCGGCAACAGCTGGATCGTGCAGATGATCCAGGAAATGCGCGACGAGGCGGCGCTGCACAAGGAGATCGGCCAGTTCATCTTCACCGAGGCCGACTGGAAGGCGGCCAAGCAGGTGTCGGACGTCGAGGATCTGCTGACGCGCAAGATCGACCTGCTGATCATCGGGCCGATTTCCGAAGCGATCGGTGCACCGTTGATCGCGGAGGCGGCACGGCGCGGCATTCCGGTCGTGACGTTCGGCGCGTACGGTGGCAACACGAAGTCGACGGTGGAGATCATGGGCGGCGGACGGGTGTTCGGCCGCCAGGGCGCGGAATTCCTCTGTAACGAACTGCACGGCAACGGGAGGATCTGGGCGTTTCGCGGCGTGGCAGGCGTCGACGAGGAGCAGCATCGCTACGACGGATTCCGCAAGACAGTCGATGCGTGCGGGCTGAAGATCACCAACGAGGTATTTGGCGACTGGAGCTACGTGAAGGGCAAGCAGCTCTGCGAGAACCTCGTGCTGTCGGGGCAGCCGGTGGATGGCATCTGGTTCTCCGGCGCCGAGATGACGCGCGCGTGCATCGACGTGTTCAAGGAAGCCGGCAAGCCGCTGGTGCCGATGACCGGCGAGGCGAACAACGGCTTTCTGCGCGTATGGAAGCGCTCCGGCGTGAAGAGCGTCGCGCCGATCTTCACGCCGGGGCTCGGGGCGGCCACCGTGCGCGCGGCGGTCGCGCTGCTGCAGGGCCAGCCGCTGTACCGCGCGTATTTTTCCGCACCCGCGCCGATCACGAACGCGACGCTCGATCGCTATCTTCGTCCGGACCTGAACGACGGCTACTGGTTTCCGTCGACGCTGCCGGACGCCAGGCTGACCCAGTTGTTCCATCGTTGAGGCGCGCGATGACCATTCAACAGGGAACGACGCGGCGTCCGGCGCGCGTCGCGCTGACCGGCGTGTCGAAGGCATTCGGCCACACGCATGCGCTGACGGACGTCACGCTCGCCGGCGAGCGCGGATCGATTCATGCGATCACGGGCGAGAACGGCGCGGGCAAATCGACGCTGATGAAGCTGCTGTCGGGCGTCCATCTGCCCGACACGGGCGAGATCCGTGTCGACGGCGAGCGCGTGAGGCTCGCGACGCCCGCGCAGGCAAGACGCGCGGGTGTATCCACGGTGTTTCAGGAGCTGACGATCCTGCCGAACCTGACGGTGGCCGAGAATCTGTGCCTGGGGCGCGAGCCGCGGCGGTACGGCGCGCTCGATCGTCGCGGCATTGTGCGCAATGCCGTCGAGGTGCTCGAACGCAGCGGCGTCGCGCTCGCGCCGAAACGGCTCTGCGGCGATCTGACGATCGCGGAGCAGCAGATGCTGGAAATCGCGAAGGGGCTCGTCGACGACGCGAGCGTATTCATCTTCGACGAGCCGACTGCGCCGCTCAACCGCGCCGAGATCGACACGCTCGAAGCGGTGCTGGTGCGGCTCAGACACGAAGGCAAGCTGGTGTTCTACATCAGCCATCGGCTCGACGAGATCTTTCGCTTCTGCGACACCGTGTCGGTGCTGAAGGACGGCCGCCACATCGCGACTCACGCCGCTGCCGACCTGTCGGAGCGGCGGCTGGTTCAGCTCATGGTCGGGCGCGAACTGACGGCGCTGTTTCCGCCGCGTCGGCGCGCAAGCTGCGCCGAGCCGGCGCTCGACGTCGCTTCGCTGTCGGTGCGCGCGGGCGGCCCCGACGTTTCGCTGTCGGTTGGCCACGGAGAAATCGTCGGCATCGCGGGGCTCGAGGGGAACGGCCAGCGGGAGATCCTGCGGACACTCGCCGGCATCGCCGTACCCGCGAAGAGCGAGATCCGAGTCGCTGACCGGCGCGGCTCGATGGCGCGACACGACCCCGCGCGCGGCGTGCAGGCGGCTGTGCGGCAAGGCATTGCGCTGATGCCAGAGGACCGCAAGTCGGAAGGGTTGTATCTCGGCCTCTCGGTGCGCGACAACATCGCGCTCGGCTTCCTGCGCGGCCGACCGCTCTGGGGGCGGGCGCACCGCGCGCCGTTGGTCGTCGCGGCATGGATCGACAGGATCCGGCTGCGAGGGCTGCCGGCCGACGCCGTGCAGTCGCTGTCGGGCGGAAACCAGCAGAAGGTGATGCTTGCGCGCTGGCTCGCGGCTGGCGTGAACGTGCTGCTCGTCGAGCAGCCGACGCGCGGCGTGGACGTCGGCGCGAAGGCCGAGATCTACGCGTTGCTGCGGCGATTCGCGGAAGAGGGTGGAGCCGTGCTCGCCGTGTCGGGAGACCTGCCGGAACTGATCGGTATGTGCGACCGCATTCTGGTGGTGCGCAACGGCGCGTTCGTCGCGGACGTGCGTGCCGCGGAGGCCACCGAGGAGCAGTTGCTCGCATTCGCGTTGACGGAGTCGGTGGCGGATCGCGGCAGTCGCGCATCGGTGAACAGGGGGGGAGCATGAAGGCTACTCGCACAGGTCTGACGCGGTATGCGGTAAGCCTGCCGCTGTTGCTGTGTTTCGCGCTGATGGTCGCGGTGCCGGATTTCCGCCAGATGCAGAACGTCGTCAACTTCAGCGGGCAGATCGCTGCATTGCTGATTGTCTCGCTCGGGCAGATGTTCGTGACGCTCGCAGGCGGCATCGACCTGTCCGTCGGCTCCGTTGTGAGCCTTGCGAGCTGCATCGTCGCGACGCAGCCAGATCCCGTGTTGGGCGTGCTGCTCGCGCTGTTGGCCGGTGCGTCGGTCGGGTTGCTCAATGGGGTCGGTGTGGCGATCGGTAACGTTCACCCGTTCGTGACGACGCTCAGCACGGCCACGATTCTCCAGGGGGTGTGCTATCTGGTGCTGCCGGTTCCGGGCGGGCAGATCGCGCTATCGCTCCTTTGGCTTGCGTCCGGCAACCTGGGCGGTGTGCCGCTGTCGCTCGCGTGGTGCGCGGTGGCGGTCGGCATTGCGTGGCATGTCGTCGTGCGCAGCCGTCTCGGCCTGCATCTTTATGCGATCGGCGCCGGCGCGCATAGCGCGCACTTGAACGGCGTGCGCGTCAAGGCGACGACGATCGCCGTGCACGTGCTCTGCGGGCTGATGGCAGCCGCAGCGGGCATCTATCTGGCTGCGCGCGTGTCAGCGGGCGATCCGACGATCGGCGCGGAGTTTGCGCTCGAGTCGGTGGCGGCAGTCGCGCTCGGCGGCGTGCAACTGACGGGCGGTATAGGCGGAGTCGCGGCCGTGCTGGTGGGCGTGGCGACGCTGGGCTTGCTGACCAATGGACTGAATCTGGTCGGCATCTCGCCGTTCCTGACCAGCGTGGCGGTCGGGACGCTCCTGCTGCTGGCAGTCGGCACGCAGCGCAGAAAAACCGTGGGGTTATGACATGAGATCGATGGCTTTGGCACGCTCGCCTGTGGCGGCGCCCTTTCAACGCAGCGTGCGCTGGTGCCTGGCATTACCGCCCGCGTATGCCGGCACCGCGTGCCTGGTCGGATGCGCGTATCTCGTGCGCCCGAACCTGCTTTCGCCGCTGCTGTTCCTGCTGATCTTGCGGCAGGCCGTCCCGCTCGGCATCGTCACGATCGGGCAGTCGTTGACGATGCGCTGCCGTTCGCTCGATCTGTCCGTGGGCGGCGTGATGGCGGCCGTATCGTGCTTGCTGACGAGCGGGATACTGACGATGCCGACGCCGCTCGCGTGTGTGCTGTGCGTGCTGTTCGGCGCGGCGGTCGGTGCGTTCAACGGCCTGTTGATCGCGTACCGGCGCGCTTCGGCTGTCATCGTCACGTTGTCGGTGTCGATGATTTTGTCGGGCATTGTCATCGCGATCAGCCAGTCACGTGCATCGGGCGATGCGCCCGAGCTGTTGACCACGATCGGCGCGGCCCGGCCGGGTGGGGTGCCGGTCGCGCTGCTGGCGTGGCTCGCGATCCTTGTTGCGGTGGCGCTGTTCATGCGGCGGTCCGTATTCGGGCGGGTGGTGGATGCGTTGGGCTCCAGTCCGCGCGCGGCGGAGCTGTCGGGGCTGCCGCATCTGCGTGTGATTTTCATCGTGCATGTCGTGTCGGGCGTCATGTCGGCGTGCGGCGCGTTGCTGCTGCTGAGCTTCGTCGGCGTCGGCAGTGCGACGCTCGGCAAGGACCTTGCGCTCAATTCGCTCGCGGCCGCGGTGCTGGGTGGCGTGACCTTTGGCGACGGGCGCGGCGGGATGGCCGGGCCGGCGATCGCTGCGTTCATGGTCGTTTTCCTGTTCAATTTTCTGACGAGCTTCGGGCTCGGCGAAGCAGGACACCTGATGCTGCAGGGAGCGATCATCGGCTTCGCGGCGCTCGCGTATTCGTTACGTGGCGGAGGCGCGTGATGCGTACGACAGGAGAAAGCGAATGAGCGGGTACAAGGTACTGGCGCTGGTATCGGTCGCATTGTGTAGGCGTCCATTATTAGCGCTAGTCAGTATGACTCCCGTGTGGTGAGGCTGGCCTACCGTGAGGCATCAAACGCGGATTAGGATGGCTGCCAGAGCCGCACGGTGTGGGCCAAGCCACACCCGGCGATTTCCGCACGGAGGCCAGCATGGAAGACGATAGCACGCTGTATGTCGGTCTGGATGTCCACAAGGAGTCGATCACGGTCGCCTATGCGCTTGGTACGGGTGAGGTGGAGGTGCTCGGCAAGATCTGCACGACGAAGACGGATATCGATCGCCTGTGCAAGCGCCTGCAGTCGAAGGCGTCGCATATTCGTGTCGTCTATGAGGCGGGGCCATGTGGATACGGGCTTTACCGTGAACTCCAGCAGAAGGGAATCGATTGCATGGTATGTGCACCGTCCCTGATTCCGAGGAAGCAGGGAGAGCGCGTAAAGACCGATCGGCGCGACGCGATCAAACTGGTGCGTTTACTGAGGGCTGGCGACCTGTCGGAGGTCTATGTTCCTACCGTCGAAGATGAAGCGTTTCGCGATCTGGCGCGGGCATGGGTGAGTGCCAAGGATGATCTGAAGCGTGCGCGGCAGCGGCTGAAGTCCTTTCTGCTTTCGCACGGAGTCAGCTATACAGGTCGAGCCGACTGGAGGGCAGCACACCGGCGCTGGCTGAGCACGTTTGCGTTCGACAGCGCCTTGCAGCAGTTGGCGTTCGAAGAGCATCGACGCACGATCGAGGATCGTCTTGCGCAATGTGATCGACTGGAAGCTGCGCTGCGTGAGGCAGTGGTTGCCTGGCGTTTTTACCCGGCAGTACTAGGTCTGCAAACCATGCGCGGCATGCAGTTCACCACGGCGGTCGGCATGCTTGCTGAGTTGGGCGATCTGTCACGCTTCACGCATCCCCGCCAGTTGATGGCGTGGCTTGGTGTAACGCCGAGCGAACACTCGTCCGGCGAGAAGCGCCGTCCGGGCAGCATCACCAAGAACGGCAACAGTTACGCGAGAAAGCTGCTCGTCGAATCGGCATGGAGTTATCGGCATCCGGCGCGCGTGAGTCCCGAGATTCAGCGCCGCCACGAAGGGATTCCCAAACCCATCGTGGATCGATCTTGGGACGCGCAGGTGCGCCTGTGTCGACGCTATCGAACGCTCGTGGCACGCGGCAAACAGCAGAACATCGCCGTGGTCGCGGTCGCCCGCGAACTGAGCGGGTTTATCTGGGACATTTGCCAGCTCGCCATGTCACTTGCATTGCAACCGCAGAAGCATGCGGCTTGAGCAGGCGAGCGAGAGTCTTGCCCCATCAATCAAGGAGTTTCCTGAAGGCGGCGTAGCCCGGCACACGAGTAACCCGCGACACGGCTACGCAACGGATCCAATTCGATTTGCGTCCCTAGATAGCGGCAGGCTCATCGGGCGGACCTCTGTAATGCGGTAGCCAACCCGCGGATATCAGCGTGATCCACCGTCGAGACGTACTGCTGCGCCGCCCTCAGGAAATTTGAACGATAGCGCGTGGAAAACCCGAAAACCGATCTCCATTGACAGCGGGAGTCATATCAGCCGTGTTCAGAAACGTTACTAGCGGAAACTCTCAAAGAAGCCTTGGCGAACAGGGACTTTTTGAAGTTTTCTGGTGGCTGCTTAGCAGTTGCGTTTCTGCAACAGAAACTTGGCCAATGTTCACTAACGTTGCTAGCACGTTGCACGTGTTCTTTAATACTGCTAGCGCGTGTCGCGTGGATTGATAGGGATCCATATGGCTTCGATCGAAGAGCGGGCCGCTCGAGCAGCGAAGATTGCGTCCGTGCTTCGACCGCTTGGCAACGGTGTGCTTTCCCGACAGCAGGCTGAACGAGCAGCACAGCTATTAGGCGTTCACTGCACCACCGTATATCGCCTGCGTCGACGTTTCCTCGCAGATCCGGTCGCCAGTACATTAGAGCCAAGGCAGCCGGGTAGGGCGACCGGGGGGCAGACTGGACGCCGCCGTCGAATGCGTCATCGACGAGGCCGTGCACGAATGGCTCCCCGATCAGCGGCACCTTGCGCATCCTGCAACTGATCTTGTACTTGAGGTGAAACGTCGCTGCAGCGTTGCAGGTCTATCGCCTCCGAGCAGGTCAACAATAGCTCGACGGTGGCTCTCCTATCGCGAGCAGGATGCTTTGGCACGAGCGGCCCTCCCGAACGCTGCAGTTGCCCCTGGCACATTCCAGGTCCGACATCCGTTAGATATCGTGCAGGTTGATCACACGCAAGCGGACATCCTGCTCGTTAGCGAACTGGACGGACAGATTATCGGTCGACCGTGGCTGTCTGTGGCTCTCGACGTTGCTACGAGATGTGTGCTTGGCTTTTATGTCGCAATGGAGAGGCCGGGGACTGCGACGGTAAGCTTGCTCCTCTCGCGCGTAGTTCTACGGAAAGAGCCGTGGCTCGAAAGACTAGGCGTTGAGGCTGACTGGCCGATGCGCGGTATCCCACGAACGCTGCATCTTGATAACGCGGCCGAATTCAAAAGCCGTGCCCTTCGCAGTGGATGCCGCGAGTACGGCATTGAACTGATGTACCGACCGGTGGGCAAGTCGCACTTTGGTGGCCACATCGAGCGGCTGAACAGAACCTTGATGGAGCGCGTGCGTGGCCTCCCTGGTTCGACTGGATCGTCAGTCAAAGGGCGCAAGGCGCGCCAGGCCGAAAAGACAGCTTCACTTACGTTGAAGCAGTTCGAGCAGTGGCTGGCTGTCGAGATCGGCAGGCGTTATCACTGCAGCCCCCACCGCGGTTTGTTGGGACTTCAGCCCGCGCAAAAGTGGCAGGAAACATGGCGAGCAGCGGATTCACGATGCTTGCCAACTCAACCGGATGCCGAACTGAAGTTTTTGATCCGGTTCCTGCCAGTCGCATCCAGGACCATTCAGCGGGACGGCCTGAAGCTCTTCCTGATCCGCTATTGGCATCCCTTGTTCGCGGCATGGCGGGAAACACGCCGGTCCGTGACGATCCGCTATCACCCAGAAGATCTCTCGCGCATCTTCGTAAGCGCTGGCAGAGGCAGTTTCGTTGAAGTGCGATACGCGGACTTGCGTCGGCCTCCAATCTCGCTGTTCGAACAGCGGGCAGCTTTGCGAGCTATCCGGGCTAGGGGACAACGGGCAGTATCGGAGAGGGAGATATTCGAGACTGTTGAGCAGCAGCGACAACTGGTCGTCACTTCCCAGCGGGCTACTCGAGCGCGACGCCGCATGGCACGTCAAGCTGGCGGTTTGGTTCCGAAGAGCAGCATCGAAGATCTTTCACTCACTGAACAGCGGCAGGTCGAGCAGGTGAACTACGACGCACCAGTTACCGCGTATGACGTTGAACAGTGGTAGGGGGCCAGCATGAAGCAGTGTGATTTCGCGCATCTGCTACCCGCAGCAAGAGATCAGGTCCTGCTCGGATAAGAGGATCGCATAAAGGGTCTGCTGGGGCCGGACGATCGCTTCTCCGGGGCCGACGGCGGCTGTCGTCGGCATCATGAAGAACTGCGGAATCTCGGGTGTTTTCGCGCCCGCTTCGGCAATGTGGCCGACCTAGTTCATGCCGACCGCGAAGAGCCGCGGCGCGGGAATCGGACACAGCAGTTGCGCGTTGGCCGGCGCATCGCGCGGGCCGGCGTGCTGTCGCCATCGGAGCTGCGCCGGCTGAAGCAGCTTGAGGAAGAGAACGCGAAGCTCAAGCGGCTCGTAGCAGATTTGTCGCTGGACTAGGGCTATGCTGCAGGATGTGATGTCAAAGGATCGCACTTTGAAGCGCGAGGCCGGCGAGGACGGCCGAGTGCAGATCGAACGCTTCAACGAACCGCGGCTGCAACGCCAGCGCCTGGTGCTGATCGGCCGCCTGCAACGATTGGAGCGTCTCGGCCTGGCCGACAAGACGCAGCCCGGCACCTGGGCCATTCATGCCGATGCCGAGAAGACACGGCGCGCCTTCGGCGAACGTGGCGACATCATCTGCACCATGCAGCGGGCCATGCGCGGCGAGCCGCGCGAACTGGCGGTGTTCGAGCCGGGCGACGACGGCCGAACCGTCCTTGGGCGCGTAGCCGCGAAGGGGCTGGCCGACGAACTGCGCGACCGGGGCTATCTGGTCACCGACGGCGTGGACGACAAGGCCCACTACGTCGCGCTCAACGCCCGCGACGAGCTGGCGAATTATCCCACCGGGGCCGTGGTGGAGGTGAAAGGATCCGCCGACGTGCGTGCGGCCGACCGCAACATCGCCGCACTGCCGAGCGATGGGCTGTACCGCACCGATCATCACCTCGCCATCGCGCAGGGTCAGGCCGTGCGGGCCGCGACACGCCGGAGGTTGTCGCAGCCCATGTCCGTCGCTTGGAAGCCCTGCGTGGTGCCGGCATCGTGGAGCGCGTAGCCGAAGGGCTACGGAAGGTGCCTGGCGACCTGCCCGAGCAGGGCCGCCGCTACGACGCGCAGCACCTGGGTGACGTGGCCAGGCGGGCGATGCAGCAACGCGCCGACTTCCTGGCCGAGCGGCGTGGGCAGCGCGTGATCCTCGCGCGGAACCTGCTGGGCACGCGCTTGCGTCGATGAATAGACACGGCCGCTCCCATGCGACGAGGGTGACCGAGTGGCGTTGCTCCGCACTATACTTAAACAAAACCATACCAAGACCAAAGTATGGGTCTATTGTGTCATTTCGGTGAGATTGTTAGCTACCGGACCGGGACAGAAAATAGCCCAGGTATCGTCGCCGCTCGGCGGTAAAAGAAATGGATCGGCTGACATAGGAGACGAGCTGTGAGGAGACAACGATCAGAGCCCAACTGCGCCCGCAGAGGGACGATAGTGCCCGAGCGGCAGGTTGGTGCGAGTGCGCTGTCAAAGATTGGTGCGACCCCGTTCGCCCAGGGGGATGAAATATTGGGGGCGAATGTCAGAGAGTCGGCTGGCGTTCGTCGGCAGCCCGATACCGAAGCCGGAGTCTTGCTCCCCCCGGTTTTTTCATTTCCGATTGTCCGAACGGCCGCGTCCCGCGCTCAGCTGGAGCAGCGCGACAAGCCACCGAAAGTCGTCTCGGTGGTCGCACCGATCGGATACGGGAAAACCGTGCTCCTCAGCTCGCTCTATTACGACAGCGCGCGCGCGCAAAAAGCGTGCTGGTGGTTTTCGCTCGACGACCGCGACGTGACGCTCGATCGCCTCCTGGGCTTTCTGGAGGCCGGCTTGGATGCGTCCGACCGGGATCACGGGTCGTTCAATGCGCTTCAGATGATGCACGAAGGCAGTGGCCTCGCGAACGAACGGATCGATCAGGTTGCGCGCCGAATGCACCATTTGCCCGTACCCGTCACGCTGTTTATCGACAACCTGAACTACTGCGAAGATCCGTTGTTGGGGGATTTGCTGAACGGGCTGGTCTTTCGCACCCCGCCGTCGTTCCGGCTGGTCTTGTCGAGCAGCGAGACGCCGCCCATCGAAATGGTCCGCTGCAAGCTCGAAGGCTTGTCGGCCGAATATGAAACAACCGACCTCTGCCTGGATGCAAACGGGGTGCGGGAAATGTTCGGCGACGCCCTGTGCGCTAAGTTGTCGGGCTCGGCGATCGACAAGGTCATCCGGCAGACTGAAGGCTGGCCAGCCGCGGTCCGTCTGATGCAGATCCTGCTGGCGTCATCGTCGGATCCGGACACGACGTTGGCGGGCTTTTCCGGCGCGGACCAGGATCTGGCGACGTTGCTCAACTCGCAAGTGCTGAAAGGCTTCGATCCGCAGTTGCGCGCGTTTTTGCTCAAGCTTTCGCTGCTCCGGGATTTCGATGCCACGCTCGCGGAAGAGGCGACCGGCGACGCCGGCGCGTCGGAGCACCTGCTCTATTTGTGGAAGCACAACGTGTTTCTCGTACCGGTCGAAGGCCGTCAGCGTTTCCGTTTGCACAACCTGTTTCGTGAGTACTTGGCCAGTCAGGCTGTGCAGACGATAGGCGCGCGCGATCGCAATACGATTCTCGTCAGGGCCGCAGCGTGCTGCGACAGGCAGATGCGCTGCGCAGACGCGATCGACTATGCCCTTGCCGCTCACGAAGCGGCGATGGCCGCAGTGATCCTCGAGCGCAGCGCGCCGGTGTTCGTCAGCAACCTCGGCTACCTGCATCGTTATCTGCGCTGGGTGGAGCAGTTGCATGCGCTGGGCGACCATGGCGGGTGGGAGACGGATTACTGGTACGTTTGGGCCCTCGTGTTCAGCCGTCGCTATGAGCTCGCACGGCTGGAAATGGCGCGACTGATGACGCGCCTGCAGCAGGCCGGCGATAACGGAGGCGCCACGCGGACGGACCTCGCACGCATCGCGCGCAGGATCGACGTCATTCAGCTCGCCATTGACGTGTACACCGATCATCTGGAAACGGTGAAGCCGCAAGCGCAGCGCTGGCTGGACACCGCGGAGCAACGAGCGGTGACGATGACGGATGCGCCGTTCGACGTCGCGACGGTCGCGTGCGCCGGCGCCATTCATGACGTGAACGCATGCCGGCTGACCGAAGCGCGGCATATGATCCGCATTGCACTCGCGAGCATCTCGCAATCGGACAGCGCATACGGGCAAGGCTGGGTATCCACCGTCAATGCGCTGATTCCGCTGCGTGAAGGCGACTATGCCGGCGCCTACCATGAACTCACGGACGCGCTCCAACGGGCCGGCAGAGCGCTCGGCGATACGGCCGGGATATGCAGCACGATTGCGTTGTTGGCCGCCAAGTGTGCGGTGGAGATGGACCTGCGCGAGGAGGCCGAGCAGTTGCTCGCACGTGGGCTGGGCAAGGCGGTCGCGCACGGCATCATCGATACGACCGCCTATGGGCTGGATGCTGCTGTCAAGCTCTGGAGCGGCCGCGACAGCGATGGCATTGCGCTGCCGGCGCTCAGGAAGATTGCATCGGTCTATCCCGCCCGCTTGAGCATGATGCTGTCCTGCTTCGTCACGCGCCGACTGGTCCTGCTCGGGCGGCTGGACGAGGCGCTGGAGGAGGCTTCGGCGCTCGGCATACTGGCGGGGGGTGACACCCCGTCGATGGCCGCCCTGCATCGCGCACGCGACGCGGCCTTGCGGGATCTGGTCGACTCCACCATCCTCGATCTGCACATTGCGTCCGGAAAATTCAGGCAGGCCGACGCACTGATCGTCGATGAGTCCGCCCGGGTGCGCGCACAGGGGCGCAGTGGCCGGCTGGTGGAACTCGCGCTGAATCAGGCGCTACTAAGCCACTGCACGCACGATCCGGTGGCGGCCGCACGCCATCTGACGCGCGCGATATCGCTCGCCGCGCGGCGTCGCTACATGCGGCCTTTCCGTGACCGTCCGGATCTGATTGCGGGGCTCGTGAACGACACGCGGCCAAAGGACTGGCCATTCGTAACCGAGGAGGAGCGTCGGTTCTTCACCGAGATCTGCTCCGGCCTGAAGGTGACCGGCAATCCGGTTCTTGAGCAGATGCAGGCGCTGGAGGGCGTCGGCCTGGTCGGGGAGGCGCCGACGACGCGTGAGATGGAACTGCTCAGTCTGATCGAAGCCGGGCTGTCGAACAAGGAAATTGCCGACAGGTTGTCGTTGTCGGTGGCCACCGTAAAGTGGCATCTGTACAACCTGTACGCGAAGCTCGGGGTTAAGAATCGCGCGTCGGCGCTGGCGCGGTCACGGTCGCTGAACCTGCTCGCGAGGTGATGGCGCCGGATGCGCGCTTTCCGGGAGGCGCAACGCTTTCCTGGTAGTTATTCTCAACAGACGCCGGCATGGCCGCCGGCGCTCCATCAACTTCTCCGTTCGCACCTGACGATGGACGTCCGTCCGGGTGCCGGCCGATTCCGCCATCCGGCTGTACCGCACTCGGGTTTCGTGTGCGGTGCAGCACCCGAAGCGCCCCGACTAACGGTTGGGTTCTTCAGGTTCCATGTCGATCACACTTGTCTTCAGAGCGCGAAGACTCTCGTTCAGACCAACATGGAGGATGTCATGTTCGACTACCTGAAGTACACCCTGAATTCTGTATTGCTGGCTGTGGCGGCATACGGTCTGTGGCTCGGCGGGAATTACGTATGGATGGGGACCGGAGTACTCTTCGCGCTCCTGTTCCTCGATGCCTTTCTCGAACCGGACCTGTCGGTCCGCGATGCCCGTTTCCCGTGGCTTTACGACACGATCATCGTGATCCAGCTCGGTCTCGGCTTCGGTCTTGCTTTCTTTTACGCGCACCTTGTCGGCGCCGGGCATTTCGTCGGCGCGTCGGCGCGGATCGGCGCGTTCGTGACGATGCTGTTCATCCAGTTCGTGTTGTCGGCGCCCGCGCTCCACGAACTGTTCCATCGCGAGAACGCGTTTCTGCGCTGGTTCGGTCGGTTCGGCATGGTGCTGATCTTCGACCCGTGGCGCGAGATCACGCACGTGGTCACGCACCACGTGCGCACCGTGACGCCAGCGGATCCTGACTATGCACGCCGTGGCGATGGCCTGTACGGCCACCTGGTACGCACGTTTTATGGCCAGATCGTCGAGTCGTACCACCTCGAAAAGCTGATGTGGACGAAGCGCAACCGCGGCTGGTGGGATCCGCGAAATGCGTGGGTGTATCGGGTCGCGCTGCTCGTCGGATTCGTCGCCGCGCTGTATGCAGTCGGCGGCTGGTCCGGGGCCGCTGCGTCGGTCGCGGTCTGCCTGCTCGGGCCGCGCACGTTCCTTGAAGTGTTCAACTACACGCAGCACTACGGCCTCGTGACCGCCAAGCCGGGCCGCTTCGAGGCGCATCAGACGTGGAACCATCTCACGCCGTTCGTTCGGATCTTCGCGCTCGAGATCACCAATCACCGGGGACACCACGAAGATGGCTATCGGCCGTTCTACGAGCTGGTGCCGGATCGTGACGGGCCGAAACAGCCGCAGTTCCTGATGTGCCTGCTGCTTGCGTTCGTTCCGCCGCTCTGGTTCCGGATGATCAAGCCGCTGCTGCGTGACTGGGATCGTCGTTACGCGAGCCCGCAGGAGCGCGAGATCGCCGAGGCCGAGAACGTTCGAGCCGGGTGGGAGGAACTCAATGAGCATCCCGACGCCGCGCGGGTTCGCTATGCGTATGCCGTCTGAGTGAGGCTCGATACAAATGCGGAAGGACACCATGTGCAATGAAACTCTTGCCGTCGAACCTGAATCGACTGACGCCATCGCCGGCCGATCTGGCGCCCGGCATTGCCGCATCACGCTAAGCAGCGGCGCCGACGGATTTGACGTCAACCGCGGCGACTTGTTGCTGATGTCGGCGCTCGAGCAGGGCATCAACTATCCCCACAACTGCCGCGTGGGCACCTGCGGACGCTGCAAGACGCGGCTCGTGTCGGGCAAGATCAGCCCGCTTGTCGACTTCGCGCTGTCGCCGCTCACCAATGAGGAGCTGCGCGACGGCTACATCCTGGCGTGTCAGGCGAAGGTGCGCAGCGATCTGGTGATCGATGTCGACCTGGTCGATCATCAGGTCGTGCTGCCTCGATCGGTGCCCGGCACGGTCAGCGGCTGGACATCGCTGCCCGGCGGGGTTGTCGATCTGCGTATCAGGCTCGAGGCGCCGCTCGTGTTCGAGGCTGGCCAGTACGCCGCGCTCGCGGTGGCGGGGTCGTTCGTGCGGCGCTCGTTCTCGTTCTACGACGCGCCGTCGGGCGGCGCAGGCAACGACGAGGTCGGCTTCCTGATCAAGCGCTTGCCGGGCGGCCGCTTCTCCGAATGGCTCGCGGCAAAGGACCGGCGCGGCGTCAGGATCTGGCTCGAAGGGCCGTTCGGCCAGATGGGCATCGACGATACGCCGCGCGAGTCGCTGTGCATTGCGGGCGGCACCGGCATAGCGCCGATCCTGTCGATTGCCGAGGATCGCCTGAAACGCTACCCGGATCACCCCGTCACGATCGTCTTCGGCGTGCGAACGGCATCCGATCTGTTCGCGATGGACCGGCTTGAACGGCTCAAGGAGATCGGCGGCGCCGAGCGCGTGCGAATCGTGCCGATCCTGTCGCACGAACCTGACGGCAGCGCGTGGCAAGGCCTGCGAGGACTCGTCACGGCGGCGCTCAACGATCAACTGGGCGTCGACTTTGGCTCTTTGTCGGCATTCGTGTGCGGCGCACTACCGATGGTCGAAGCGGTCGAGAAGCGCCTGCGCGGGTTCAACGTCGATGCCGATCGCATTCACGCAGACAAATTCGAACCCTCGGGAATCTGATCCTGTTTCGCCCGGGCGAATCACTCACCGTAATTTTCTGCGGCCGGTTTTGCGAGCGCCGCAGACGTGCATAGGAACTCAAATGTCGACTGTCTATATTTACGACCATGTCCGTACACCGCGTGGACGCGGCAAGCCGGATGGCTCGCTGCACGAGGCGACCGCCGTTCACCTCGCGAGCACGGTTCTCTCCGGCCTGCGTGATCGAAGTGGGCTCGATACACGCCGCGTCGACGATGTCATTTTCGGCATCGTCAGCCCGGTGGGCGAGCAGGGCCAATGCTTGCCGCGCGTCGCGGCGCTGGCGGCCGGCTATGCCGAGGAGACCGCGGGCGTGCAGGTCAACCGTTTTTGCGGGTCGGGGTTGGAGAGCGTCAACATGGCGGCGGGCAAGATCGCTGCAGGCGGGGCCGACTTCGTCGTGGCGGGCGGTTGCGAGGCGATGTCGCGAGTGCCGATTCTTTCGGACGGCGGTGCGTGGAGCGTCGATCCGCATATCGCCTTCGTCACGCACTTCATCCCTCAGGGCATCAGTGCGGACCTGATGGCGAGCAAGTGGCATTACAGCCGTGAACAGCTTGACCAGTTCGCGGTACGCAGCCACCAGCGCGCCGCACGTGCGTGGGCCGAAGGGCGTTTTTCGCGCTCGATCGTGCCCGTTCGCGATGTGCTCGGCAACGTGTTGCTCGCGCATGACGAAATGGTGCGGCCGACGAGTTCGGTCGAAGCGCTCGCTAGCCTGAAGCCTTCGTTCGCTGATCTCGGCGCGAAGGCGGGGTTCGACGCCCTCGCGATCGCACGCTATCCGGAGATCGAGCGCGTCGAACACCGCCACCACGCGGGTAATTCGTCGGCGATCGTGGATGGTGCGTGCGCGATGCTGTTGGGCACCCGCGAGGCCGGCGAGGCCGCGGGCTTCAAGCCGCGGGCACGGATCCGCGCGTTCGCCGAGATCGGCTCGGAACCGACCATCATGTTGACCGCCCCGTCGTTCGCGGCGGAAAAGGCGCTCAAGCGCGCCGGCATGCAGGCGAAGGACATCGACCTGTTCGAGATCAACGAGGCATTCGCGGCAGTGCCGATTCGCTTCATCGATGCGCTAGGAATCGATGAGGCACGCGTCAACGTCAACGGCGGAGCGATTGCGATGGGCCATCCGCTGGGCGCGACGGGCGCGATCATCCTTGGCACCGCGCTGGACGAACTCGAACGTACCGGAGCCTCGACCGCGCTCGCGACGCTTTGCATCGGTGCCGGAATGGGCGTGGCGACGATCATCGAGCGCGTCTGACGCGCGTTATCGACCTTATTCAAGTGCAGACATCATGATCACAACGACTATTGGCGAGCGCATCGCCGTTCTTACCATCGACATGCCCGAGCGCTCGATGAACGTGCTGACGCAGGGGCTGGCAGCCGAATTGCGAACCGCATTCGATGCAGTGATTGCCGACGACACGGTCGACGGCATCGTCATAACGAGCGGCAAGGCGAGCTTCGTCGCCGGCGCCGACCTCGCGCAAATGGCCGAGTTTGCGGCGCCAGGCGTCGATTCGAACGAAGCGGCACGGCGAATTGCGCTTTACGGTGATCTGTTCCGGCACATCGAGACGGCGGGCAAGCCGGTCGTCGGCGCAGCGCCCGGAACGGCGCTCGGCGGCGGCCTCGAATTGTTGCTCGCCACTCATTACCGTGTGGTTGCCGACGTGCCGTCCGCGAAGCTCGGCTTGCCCGAGGTGAAGCTTGGCCTGCTGCCTGGTGCGGGAGGAACGCAGCGGCTGCCGCGCCTCATCGGCGTTGCGAAGAGCCTTGCGCTCCTCGTCGACGGCCGCGACTTGAGCGCCGCCGCGGCTCAGCAAGCTGGCGTGGTGGACGAAGTCGTGCCGCCGGACCATCTGCTCGATGCGGCACGTCAAGCACTGCGCGACGGCAAGGTGGACCCGGTTGCCCCGTGGGATCGCAAAGGCTACCGCATCCCTGGCGGCGACTCGTACACGCCCGCCAACTCGGCGGCGTGGGCGGCCGCGAATGCGGCCGCGCATGCGCGCACACGCGGCAATTATCCGGCGCCGCACGCGATCCTGCGCGCGGTGTACGAAGGCACAAAGCTGCCGATCGACAAGGCGCTCGCGCTTGAGCAGAAGTTGTTCGCGACGCTGGTCCAAGGCCGTCCGGCGCAGAATCTGATCCGTACGATGTTCTTCGCGAAGCAGACGGCCGATAAGCTTGGTCGCCGCCCGGCCGATGTGCCTGCAACGCGCGTGCGCAAGCTGGGGATTCTCGGTTCGGGCTTCATGGGCGCGGGAATTGCGCAGGTGTCGGCGCAAGCAGGCATCGACGTGGTGCTGCTCGACCGCTCTCAGGAGATTGCGGACGCCGGCCGGGCCGGGATTGCGGCATCGTTGCAGACGGATGTCGACAAAGGCCGGCTCTCGGCCGATGCGCGCGACGCATTGCTTGCGCGCATCGTTACCGCCAGCAGTTATGAGGCATTCGAAGACTGTGATCTCGTGATCGAGGCGGTCATCGAAGATGTCGACGTGAAGAAACAGGTCATCGCACAGGCAGAGGCGGTTCTGGGCTCAAACGCGATCTTCGCGACGAACACGTCGGCGCTGCCGATCGACGGACTCGCCGAAGGGTGCAAGCGGCCCGAAAACCTCATCGGCCTGCATTTCTTCTCGCCCGTTCCGCGGATGGCGCTCGTCGAAGTGATCGTGGGCGCGAAGACGTCGGCCGAAACGTTGGCGCGTTCGCTCGACTACATCCGCCAGATCCGCAAGACGCCAATCGTCGTGAACGACGGCTATGGGTTCTACACGACACGTTGCGTCGATGCTTATATCCGCGAGGGGATTCGCCTGTTCGCCGACGGTGTGGATCCGGTGCGAATCGAGAACGCCGGAGTCGCGCTCGGCATGCCAGTGGGGCCGCTAGCGCTCGCCGACGAAGTCGGGTTGGACGTGCTGCATCACATCGCGCACTTCTTCCGTAGTAACGAAGAGGGTACTTGGGCCGATGACCGTCACGAGCGCGTCAACGCACTGATCGACACGCTCGTCGAGTCCAAGCGGTTCGGCCGCAAGCGTGGCGCGGGCTTTTTCGCATATCCCGAGGGGGCTTCGAAGCATCTCGATTTGCCGCTGCTCATTTCGTTGGCGGACTCATTGCCGGAGGTCCGCCAGCCGGAGCAAGTCGCGATCAAGGAGCGCCTGCTGTACGCCCAATTGCTCGAAGCGTCGCGATGCTGGGCCAATGGCGTGATCGGGGACGCTGGCGAAATGGACCTTGGCGCCATTCTCGGCTGGGCATTCCCGAGCTATCTCGGCGGTCCTGCGTCGACAATCGACGATATCGGCATCGACCGTTTCGTCGCTCGCTGCCACGAACTCGTTGCCGAGCTCGGTCCACGCTTCACGCCGCCGGTGCAACTCGCCGACGTAGCCCGCACCGGCTACCGCTTTCACCGGGCATAACAATGAAGCTGCCGGTCGCCTGCGCACGGCTGACCAGCAGGCGTCACGCAAATCCGTACGCATCGGCCGGTGCGGAAGTGCGCAGAAGCACATCGACGGCTAATCGGCGCAATCATGCGCCGATCGGATGCCATCGATCCAAATATTGGCTTCGGCCTACAACAATGGGTGAGACATGAGCAATCTGATTCTGAAGGACAAGGTCATCCTCGTGACGGGAGCAGCGGGCGGTTTCGGCCGGCGCACATGCGAGGAACTCGCGAAGGTTGGCGCGTGGGTGGTCGCGACCGACGTCGATCGTGCTGGCGCAGCGGAAACGGCGAGCAAATGCGCGCATATCGGCACGAAGGCATGGAGCCATTCGCATGACGTGACGTCGGAGGAGGACTGGCAGCGTGTCATCACCGCGGTAGCGGAGCAGGCGGGCGAGCGCCTCGACGGCCTCGTCAACAACGCAGGCAAGATGCTGACGAAGCCTTTTCTGCGCACGAGCGTGACTGAGTTACGGCAGTTGCTGGCGATCAATCTCGAAAGTGTGTGGATCGGAAGCCAGGTTGCGTATCCGCTGCTCGAGCGAACCGCGAAGGCACACGGTGGTGCATCGATCGTCAACGTATCGTCAGTGTTCGGTCAGGTGGCGGCGGTCGCGCAGGCCGCGTACTCGGCGACCAAAGGGGCGATTACGGTGCTGACCAAGTCGATGGCCGCCGAATTCGCGCGGACGGGCAGTGGCGTGCGCGTCAACTCGGTGCATCCAGGACCCGGCAATACGCCGCTCCTGGCGAATGGGCTCCAGGAGTTGCTGAAGGAAGGGCTCTTCGCATCGCCGGAGCAGGCCGCGGCGCACGTGCTCGGTCTGATCCCGAATGGCCGTCTGACTGAACCGGAGGACATCGCGAACGCGATCCTGTTCCTGTGCTCGGACATGTCGAAGCAGATGACCGGAGCGGAATTCACGGTCGACGGTGGCTATACCGCAGTATGACGATGGACGAGCAGCATGAATTGATCTATGAGTCGGTACGCCGATTCTCCCGCGAACAACTCGCGCCGGGTGCCGCGCGTCGCGAGCACGAAAAGACGATCGAACCGGACGTGTTCAAGGCGATGGGCGAACTGGGCCTGCTCGGCATGACGGTGTCGCCCGACTATGACGGCGCGGGATCCGACTACGTGGGCTACGCGCTCGCGCTGATGGCGGTTGCCGAAGGCGACGGCGCGGTTTCGACCGTGATGAGCGTGCATAACGCGCCATTCTGCGCGATTCTCGAACGCTATGGTTCGGACAGGCAGAAACACGAGGTCTTGAGGCCGGCCGCGCGGGGCGAATTCATCGGCGCGTTCGCGCTGACGGAAAGTCACGCCGGTTCCGACGCGAGCGCGATCCGCACGCGCGCGCGCCGCGTCGGGTCGCGTTTCGTGATCAATGGCAGCAAGCAATTCATCACGAGCGGCAAGATCGGCCGCTATGTGATCGTATTCGCGGTGACAAATCCGGATGATCCGAAACATGGCATCAGCGCATTCCTCGTGCCGACAGACACGCCGGGCTATTCGGTCAGCAAGATCGAGGCGAAGCTGGGGCAAAAGGCGAGCGATACCTGCAGCCTGAATTTCGACGATCTCGAAGTGCCCGAAGAGGCATTGATCGGCGGTGTGGGTGAAGGTTACCGGATCGCGCTGTCGAGCCTCGAAGCGGGCCGAATCGGGATTGCGGCGCAAAGCGTCGGGATGGCGCAGGCCGCACTCGATCACGCGATCACATATGCGAGCGAGCGTAGTGCGTTCGGCAAGATTCTCCTCAACCACCAAGCCTTGAATTTCCGCCTCGTCGATGCCAAGGCTCGACTTGAGGCCGCGCGACAGCTCGTGCTTTCAGCGGCCTGTCTCAAGGATAGTGGTCGAGCGAGCCTGGAGCAGGCCTGCATGGCGAAGCTGTTTGCGTCCGAGACCGCCGAGAGGGTCTGCTCGATCGCGTTGCAGACGCTCGGCGGGTATGGATATGTCGAGGATTTTCCGGTCGAGCGCATCTATCGGGACGTACGAGTGTGCCAGATTTATGAGGGAACGTCGGACATCCAGCGTGTCATTGTCGGTCGCAGCTTGACGGCGGGCCACCGCTGACGCCGAAACGCACAAGCTGGAATTTTTGTCGGATGCGGTACGTGCGATGGGTTCGTGTGCGTACTGCACCATAACAGGAGGATAAACCCGAATGAGTGCACAGCAATGGCTGGCGGTGGCATTTGGCGCGGTCGCATGTGGCGGGCTGCTGATGGCGTTTCGTGTGGTAATAGGACGGTGGGTGCCGCCTTGGCTCCGAAATGCCCACGGTCTTGCGGGGCTAGCGGCACTTATTGCACTGTTCGCGATGAATTTGCATGGCGAGGCGGCGACGCCGGTACGCGCGTGGTGGGCATTTGGCGTGCTGCTCTTGGGCTTCATTGGGGGGCTGGTTCTATTGCGCGTGCTGTACAGATCGAAAGCACCGTTATCGGTGGTGTTGCTGCATGGCGGAATCGGCATCGCGGGCTTGGCGCTGCTGTATAGCGTCGTGAAAGTCTAAAGGATCGGTGCCTTTGATGTGAAGATCCATCTTGGTCAATAAGGATATCGAATGAAAAATGATCCAGTCGTGATTGTCAGTGCCGTTCGTACGCCGATGGGTGCGTTTCAGGGGGCGCTGAAGGCGATGTCGGCACCTCAACTCGGCAGCGTTGCGATCGCCGCTGCGCTCGAGCGCTCGGGCGTGTCGCCCGACGCGGTGTCCGAAGTGCTGATGGGTTGCGTGCTGACAGCTGGTCTCGGCCAGGCGCCTGCAAGGCAGGCGGCGATCGGCGGGGGCCTGTCCAAGTCGACACCATGCACGACCGTGGGCAAGGTGTGTGGCTCTGGCATGAAAGCCGTGATGATCGGTAACGATGCATTGTTGGCCGGAAGCGCCGAGATCGTGGTGGCGGGCGGCATGGAAAGCATGAGTCGCGCACCGTATCTGCTTCAGCAGGCGCGCGGCGGCTACAGGATGGGACATGCGCGTACCGTTGACCACATGATGCTCGATGGTCTGGAAGACGCCTATGAGGCGGGGCGCAGCATGGGCACCTTCGGTGAGCAGTGCGCCGCCCGATATGGCTACACGCGCGACGCGCAAGACGCATTTGCGATTGCTTCGGTGGAACGCGCACGGCGTGCTATCCAGACGGGGGCATTCGACGACGAGATTGTGCCCGTCGATGTCGAGGAGCGCGTCGGTACGCAGACGATTTCGGTCGACGAGGGACCCGGAAAGATCAACGTCGACAAGATTCCGAGGCTTCGTCCGGCGTTCGATCCGAACGGCACGATCACGGCTGCGAGCAGCTCGTCGATCAACGATGGCGCGGCCGCACTGCTACTAATGCGCGAGCGTACCGCGAACCGCCTCGGCGTCGAGCCGCTTGCGCGTGTGACGGCGCAAGCGATGCATGCGCAGGAACCCGCATGGTTCACGACGGCACCGGTTGGGGCGATCCAGAAGGCGCTCGCGCAAGCGGGGTGGAAGAGTGACGATGTCGACCTCTACGAAGTCAATGAGGCATTTGCCGTGGTGCCGATGGTCGTCATGTCGGAACTCGGCGTCGCGCACGAGAAGATGAACTTCAATGGCGGCGCATGCGCACTAGGTCATCCGATCGGCGCGAGCGGCGCGCGCATTCTGGTCACTCTGCTGCATGCGTTGCGCCGCCAGGGGCTGAAACGAGGCTTGGCGTCGCTTTGCATCGGCGGCGGTGAAGCAACGGCGATTGCGGTCGAGCGCTATTGATTGCAATCGATGGAGCGTTCATGCGCCACTGAACGCCTGACTTCCTGTTTTCAACGCGCATTGCGCCATCGCCCCCGGGCCTTCTCAGGTCGTAGGGCGATGGCGTGATGCTTTTTTCATTTGCGTTTCCCGAATCGGATCGTTTTTCGAAGTATTCACGACGCAACGTGGATGGATTGCCAAACCATACTTAGGTTGTGTGCACGTTCGAAGCCGGATGACGAAGATTGAATTGCGCCCCTCGTGGCGCCTTATAACTAGTCAAGATGGAGACATCCCGATGCGATTCACCACCCCAATCCCTATTTTTTTTGCCGCTGTGCTCATATCGAGCTCGAGCGCGATAGCGCAGACATCGCCATGGACCGTGCGTGTCGGCCCGGTAGGCGTGTTCTTCAACAGCCATACCCAGGCGACGCTCGCCGGACAACCAGCGCCGGGTGCAGACATCGGAGTGCAAAACAACGGTTCGTTCGGGGCGGAAATCGGCTATTCGATCACGCCGAGCTGGACGGCCCGTTTCGCATTCGGCGTACCGCCGACCACGAGGCTGTCGGCGGAGGGATCACTCAGGAATTTCGTGCCGCCGTTGACCGGCAATCTCGGCAAGGTGACGTATGCGCCGGCCGTATTGTCTCTCACGTATGGACTTGGCAACTGGGGGCCGTTCCGGCCGTATGTTGGCGCAGGCGTCAATTACACGTGGGTCATCAGCACCAGCGACGGCGACGTGGCCAACCTGAAAGTGCATAGTGCGTGGGGCGCCGTGATCGAGGCGGGCTTCGACGTGCCGATCAACAAGCGATGGTCGGTCTTCGCGGACGTACGCAAAATCTTCGTCAAGACATCTGGGAGCGGTTCGATTCCGGCGTTGGGTGGGCCCCCTGCTCATCTCGACATTCGGCTTGATCCGATTATCGCGCACGTGGGCGTGAGCTACCGCTTCTGACGTGCACCACCCTTCAGTTTGACGCAATCGTCTCAATAGGCAGATATGGTTCTTCTTCGACCGTTCAAAACATACGTATCCGGGTGATCGAGGAACAGCGCCAAGCGCCCGAGCCACTGTTTTGATGGAGTGAGCGCAACCTGTATTGCGCACAACCCGTGAAACCTAGTCTGGAAGCGGCGATTGCATTTCCGAATGTGTTCTGTAAAGGGAAATACCGATCATGAAATCACCCAGTCTCATCCCGCACGTAAGACTTCCTGGCGGCCGCAACTACCTCGGCGGGACGTGGCTCGACGACGCTGCCGCCGAGCGTTTGCCGGTTTACGACCCCGCCACCGAAGCCGTGCTCGGCGACATACCTTGCAGCACGGCAGCAACAGTGGATCAGGCCGTCCAGGCCGCCCAGGCTGCGTTCGCCGCGCCGGCATGGCGCGACCTGCCGCCACTGGGCCGTGAACGGTTGATGCACCGGCTCGCCGAGCTAATCGATGCGAACGCCGCCGAACTTGCGGCGATCGAAGCGCTCGACAACGGCAAGCCGATTGCATTCGCGAGTACCGTCGATGTGCCGCTTGCCGCAATGTGGCTGCGCTATATGGCCGGCTGGCCTTCGAAGCTTGGTGGCAAGTCGGTCGCTCCCGCGTTGCAACCGACAGGCTCGCATCATGCGTACACCCTTCGCCAGCCAGTGGGCGTCGTTGCCGCCATCGTGCCGTGGAATTACCCTTTGGTGCTCGCGGTGTGGAAGATCGCGCCGGCACTTGCTGCGGGTTGTACTGTCGTGCTGAAACCGGCCGAGGCCACGCCCTATTCGGCATTGCGGCTGGCCGAGCTTGTGCACGAAGCGGGATTCCCGCCCGGTGTGTTCAACGTTGTCCTCGGCGACGGTCGGACTGGACAGGCGTTGGTTGAGCATCCGGGTGTCGCGAAAGTCAGCTTCACCGGCTCGACCGCTACTGGTAAGCGTCTGATCGGCGCTGCCGCGCACGATCTCAAGCGACTGACACTCGAGCTTGGCGGCAAGTCTCCAACGATCATCCTGCCCGACGCGGATTTCGCGACGGCTGTGCCAGGCGCGGCGCAAGCCGCGTTCTTCAACTCCGGTCAGATCTGCTTCGCTGGCACCCGGTTGTTCGTACCGCGCCACGCGATGGATCAGATTCTCGAAGGCGTGTCGCAGGTGGCGAGAAGCTTCAAGATCGGCGCGGGAAGCGATCCGGAAACCCTGCTCGGACCGGTCGTGAGCCAGCGTCAGCTTGACAGCGTACTTGGTCGCGTCGACGCGGGTGTTCAGGCAGGGGCCGAGGTCGTGATGGGCGGGGGCCGCGTTTCCCGCGAGGGCTACTTCGTCGAACCGACGATCCTGCTCACAAGCGATCGAAACAATCCCGCCTATCGTGAGGAAATTTTCGGCCCGGTGCTGACGGCGACCCCGTATGACGACCTCGACGAACTGCCTTCGCTCGCCAACGACAGCGAATACGGTCTCGCCGCGCATATCTATACGCGCGACCTGTCGGCGGCACACCGTCTCGCTCAGCGTATCGACGCCGGAACGGTATGGGTCAATACGCAACTCTCGCCGGACCCGGCGATTCCGTTTGGCGGATTCAAGCAGTCAGGTTGGGGGCGCGAGAACGGCGAGCAGGTCTTCGACCATTATCTCGAAACGAAATCGGTGATCGTGAAGATCACCTAAGCGGTCAGGCATTCGCGGCCCGCCGGATCACGCCGATTCCGCTGGCCGCTGTCTAGAGCCGAGCATGCCGCCCGGATCGAACATCCATTTCCCGGGCGGTGTGCGATGCGGCGGTCAGCGGATGTTGGTATTCGCCCGTACATGCGGGCATTTGAGTGAGCCCAGTTCCGACGTCATGATTCGGTATACCGCAAGCGCAATTCGCGCTTGAGTAGCTTGCCGCTCGGATTTTTCGGGAGGTTCTCCGTGACGATGATCCGTTTCGGCACCTTGAAATGCGCGAGCCGGCTTGCGCAGGCAGCAATCAGCATGTCTTCGGTCAGGCCGCTGCCAGGCACAAGGACCACGACTGCGGTGACGGCCTCGATCCATTTCGGATCGGGCAGACCGATCACGGCCACTTCGGATACGCCCTGAATGCCGTAAAGCGTTTCCTCGACCTCTCGGCTCGAGACATTTTCCCCTCCCGTCTTGATCATGTCTTTCTTGCGGTCAACGATCGTGATGTAGCCTTCATCATCCATGATGCCGAGGTCACCGCTGCGGAACCACCCATCCTGGAATGCTGCCGCAGTGCGTTCCGGATCGTTGTAGTAGCAGGATAGCAGTTGCGGCGAGCGGTGTACTATTTCGCCGACTTCGCCGGGCTTCACGTCCCGCATGTCGTCGTCGATGAGACGCGTCTCTACGTTGAGCGTGGGGCGCCCGGCCGCTCCGGCCTTGCGTAGCTGGTCATCCGGCTTCAGGACCGTGGCAAGCGGTGCGATCTCCGTTTGGCCGTAAAGGTTCCAGAGCCGCACGCCGGGCAGGCGGCGCAGCATCTCCTTGAGAACCTCAACCGGCATGATCGATGCGCCGTAGTAGGCTTTCTTGAGTACCGAAAGATCGGCATCATCGAACTGTTCGGATCGAAGTAGCGCAATCCAGACAGTCGGCGGTGCGAAAAACGAGTTGATATGGTGCGCGGACAGGAGCCCGAGCAGGTTGCTTGCGGTTGGGCGGCTCGTGATGACATTCGACGCCCCAGCGTAAATGCACGGTCCGAGAAAGACGTCGAGTTGTGCACAGTGATACAGCGGCATTGCGTGCAGCATCCGGTCGTTTTCGGTGACGCCAATGTCCGCGAGGCAGGAAACATACTCGGCGATGATCGCGTCGTGCGTGAGGACCGCGCCTTTGGGCCGCGATTCGGTACCGCTCGTATAGATGATCTGCGCGGGCATCGCGCCCGCTAATTCACGCTCCGGGAGTACGCCCGGTTGCAGCAATTCCTCGAATGTCGACATCCCGTCGGCGGGCGAGCTATTGAGTTCGCCCGGCAGCCATACGTACTCGGTGACAGCCGTTCCGGCGCTCGCAATGCGGCCGTTCTCCGCGAACTCGGAGTCGACGCATAGCATCCGGGCACCGCAATTGGCGAGGATGTAGTGAATTTCGTCGGCTGACAGCATGAAATTGATCGGCACGAACACCGCGCCCAATCGTGCAAGCGCGAAGCGCAGCGCAGCGTAAGCGTGTGAATTCCGCGCGACGATCGCAACGCGGTCCCCGACTTCGATGCCATGGTTCGCGAGCCCTGTCGCGAGCCGGTTACAGATCTCGTCGAACTCACGATATGTCCATGCAGTCATCCCACATTGGATCGCGAGCTTTTGAGGAAAGCGCATGCTCGTTCGTCTCAACAGGTCGCCCAGCGTTTGGCGCGTGCTGCGGGTGGTCATCGGTTACTCCTTTTAGTAGCAAGGGTGTTGCGGCCGGATGTGGGGAAGTTTTGTCCGGTCGTGTCGTTCCGCGCCGCGACGGTGGCGGGGCGTGACTCGGGCAAGTTCAGCGCGCTGCACCGGCTTCAGGAACTGTTGCCGATGCGGTGGTCTCATGCAACGCTTTAGTGCCTCGTCTCCGCGGCCGATTGTGTTGCCCGCTTCCGAACCTCGTCGCGCAACGTGTGCTTTTGCAGCTTTCCCATCGGATTGCGTGGCAGCGCGGTGAAGACCTCGAGTCGGCGCGGAACCTTGTAGCCCGCGAGTTTCGTGCGCAACCGCGATTGCAGTTCTTCCAGCGTCAACGGAGCGGCGTCGTTCCTGTAGGTCACGCACGCGGTGACGATCTCGCCCCACTGTGGATCGGGCATGCCCACTACGGCGAATTCGGCTAGTTCAGGGAGTTGCGCGAGCACGTTCTCGACCTCGGATGAGTAGATGTTCTCGCCGCCCGAAATGATCATGTCCTTGAAGCGATCGACCACGTAGCAGTAGCCGCGGGCGTCGAGATAACCCAGGTCCCCGGTCCGATACCAGCCGTCGCACAGGACCTCGCGCGTAGCCGCATCGTTTCGCCAATAGCCGTGCAAAACCGAATTCGACTTGATCAGGATTTCGCCGGTCTGACCCGGCGTCAGTTCGCGGCCGTCGTCGACTCCGACGATCTTCAGTTGCGCGCCGTCGCCGGGCTTGCCAGCCGACGACCACAACGCGCCGTTGTCGAGGCGGTGATCCTCCGGCGTGAGGATGGTCAATGCGGCCGTCGTTTCAGTCGCACCATAGATCTGCACCAGGTCGCAGCCCAGCACGTCCATCGTCTGTTGCAACAATTCACGGCTGATGCCTGACGCGCCGTAATGCACTCGCTTGAGCGCCGGAAATGCGCCGGGCTTCAGCTTGGGCACCAGCGTCGCGAGAATCGTCGGTACCACGACCATTGACGAGATGCGCCCCGACGCGAGCGCTTCCAAGATCTTGTCGGGCACGGCCGCACGGTGAATCTCCACCTGCGTGCCGTAGTTGAGCGCAAACAGCGGATAGGTAATGCCGGCAGCGTGAAAGAGCGGCATGAACACGAGGAAGCGGTCACCCGCCGGGAACGGCCCGAGGCGAGACTCCCATTGCGTGAGCTGCGACAGGTGCATTGCGTGCGTCTGCGGTACGCCTTTGGGTTTGCCAGTGGTGCCGCTCGTGTAGAGCTGCAGGAAATCGTCATCCGGGTCGATGCCTACTGGTTCAAGGGTAGGGGCGCGGTCGACTATCGTGTCGTAGTCGACGACGCGGGCGTCGTCCGGTACCTCAGGTAGATCGATCGAGACAATCCGCGTTACCGCGCCGACCTGATCGGCGAGCTGCCGCGCTTGCTCGACGAATTCAAAATCCGCACAAATCACGGTGGCGCCGCTGTCGACGAGTACGTCTCGCCATTCGGGCATGGCGAGCCGCCAGTTCAGCACGACGCAGGTATTGCGGGCGATCGCTGCGCCGAAGATGATTTCCAACAGACGGTCGGTGTTCTTGCCCAGATAGGCAACCCGTTGCCCGTGCGGCATGCCCATTTGGCGCAATGCGCCCGCCACGCGGCGCGACCGCGTCCAGAGTTCCCCAAACGTCGTGACCCGATTTTCATAGGAGCAATAGGGCATATCCGGGGCGCGCTGCGCTGCTGCGGCTAGCCGATCAATCATCGTATGGGTCATTTTTCGTCTCCTTAAGAATGTTGTGACGCCGGTGTATACCCGGCTCATCTCAGTTCCAAGGATCGCCGTGGCCGACCGCCCTGGGACAACACCAAAGTATGGGGGGCGTTTGGCGGGAACTCTTTAACTTAGCGGAAAGCACCTCTTCGCGACATCCGCAGCCACGTCCAAGCCTGACGTAACGCCGTCGCGCGGTGAAGAGCGAATTTCACTATTTCAGGAGACGTCCCATGATCCAGCCGGTCCGCAGAGCGGATACGTTATTCCACGACACCTGGTTGCCCGACGAGACGCGCCGCATCCGCAGCGAAGTTCGTGAGTTTGCGCAGGACGTCATTCGTCCGGTCGCACACGAACTCAACACCTCGGCGGAATCCAGGGAGGCGTTTCCGTGGGAGCCGTTCAAGGCGATGGCGCGCGCGGGACTCTATGCGATTCCGTATCCCGCCGACGTTGGCGGGCGCGGGCTGGAGTTTCCGACACTCGCGACGCTGACCGTGCTCGAGGAGCTCGGCTATTACGCGCGGGGTCTCGCGTCGGCGTTGTACGACGGGCAGGCGATCCTGGTGGGTAAGACGCTGGAAAAGGCTCCGGCTGCGGTGCGCAATAAGTATCTGCCGGCGCTGATCCGCGGCGAGTTTGTCGGTTCGTTTGCGACGAGCGAGCCGGAGGCGAGTACCGATCTGTCGGTGAAGTCGATGCAAACGGTCGCGACGAAGGTCGAGGGTGGCTGGCGGATCATCGGCCGCAAGCGCTGGATCACCAATTCGGCGGTGGCGGACTGGATCCTCGTGCTGTGCCGTACCGGCGACGGTCTGACGATGCTGATGGCCGACATGCGCGCGCCGGGGATTTCGGTGGGCCGGCCGGACCTCAAAATGGGCAATCACGCGCAGCTGACGTCGGACGTGGTGTTCGACAACGTATTCGTTCCCGACGACCACGTGATTGGCGCGGAAAACGGTGGCCTGCGGGTGGCGTTGGGCGCGCTCGCGCTCGGGCGGATGGGGATCGGCGCGATCGGTGTTGCAATGGCGCAGGCGGCATTCGATTTTGCGGTCGACTACATGTGCAAGCGCAAGGTGTTCGGGCAGGAACTCGCGAAGATGCAGCACTGGCAGTACCTGTTTGCCGAGCACGCGGTCAGCATTGAGCAGGCGCGCACGCTCTATCAGAAGGCTGGTTACCGCTACGACGCGGAAGGCGGCGCCGAAGTGGAGGCCGCGATGGCCAAGCTCACCGGCAGCAGGCTGGCCGTCGATGTCGCGCGCGACGCAATCCAGGTGTGTGGCGCATACGGCTTCGTGCGCGAGCTGTCTGCGACGGCCGAGCTGATGCCTCTGGAATCGATCTACCGCGACGCGAAGATCGGCGAGATCTACGAGGGCGCGAACGAGATCCAGAAATGGGTGATCGCGCGCAATATTTTTGGACGTACCTATACGGGCTGACCGCCTGGAGATCTCACATGAAAATTCAAGACAAAACTTTCCTGATCAGCGGTGGAGCAAGCGGGCTGGGAGCTGCGACCGCGCGGGTGATCCTGGCTCACGGCGGTCATGTCGTCCTGGCGGATTTGAACAGCGAGGCAGGCGATGCGCACGTCGCCGAGCTGGGCGGTGACGTACGGTTCGTACGTACCGATGTCACTGACGAGGCATCGGTACAGAACGCGGTGACGCAATCGGTCGCCGCGTTCGGCGGCCTGCACGGCGTCATCTGCTGTGCAGGCGTCGCACCGGGCGAGAAGGTGCTGGGCAAGCAGGGGGCGCACGCGTTGTCGAGCTTCGTCCGCACGCTTGAAATCAATCTGGTTGGCACCTTCAACATGATCCGCCTTGCCGCGTCGGCCATGCGCGAGAACGAGCCGGACGGCGGCGGCGAACGCGGCGTTGCGATCTGTACCGCATCGATCGCTGCATTTGATGGGCAGATCGGGCAGGCCGCATATTCGGCGTCGAAGGCCGGCGTGGTCGGCATGACACTGCCTATCGCACGGGAACTCGCCGTTCACGGCATTCGTGTGATGACGATCGCACCGGGCATCTTCGAGACGCCGATGCTGATGGGGCTCCCGCCGAACGTGCAGGCGTCACTGGGTTCCCAGGTGCCTTTCCCTTCGCGGCTGGGTCGTCCGAGCGAGTTTGCGCAGCTCGTGCAGTCCATTGTCGAGAACCCGATGCTCAACGGTGAAGTCATCCGGCTCGACGGCGCGATCCGGATGGCGGCGAGATAGGGGGCACGACATGAATGCTTATGGAACGGAACGGGTCGTGCTTGCACGTGATGGCGCAGTGGCGAGCATCGTATTCAACCGCGCGAGTGCTATGAACGCATTGGACGTTCCCACCGCCGCTGCATTTCTCGCAGTCTGCGAGGCGGTGGCGAGCGATCAGGGCATCAGGGCGGTCGTCATCCGTGGCGAAGGGCGCGCGTTTGGTGTTGGCGGTGATCTCACGGCACTGCGGGACGGCGGGGTGGCTGCAGCGGAGGAACTCATCCGCTGTATGCATGACGGCATCAAGATACTCGCTGCGCTTGATGCGCCCGTCATCGCCAGTGTGCACGGTGCGGTGACAGGCGGCAGCTTGAGCCTTTCTCTGGCATGCGATCTTGTGTTGGCCGCGGAAGGAACGCGCTTCAATCTTGCCTACGCGAATGTGGCGGCCAGTTGTGATGTGTCCGGTTCGTGGAGCCTGCCGCGGATGGTCGGCTTGCGACATGCGATGGAAATCGCATTGCTGTCGCAGACGTTTGACGCCGCAGAGGCATTGCGCCTTGGCCTTGTCAACCGCGTTGTACCGGAAGACAGGCTCGGTGAAGAGACACTCGCGATTGCTCGCAAGTTGGCGGCCGGGCCGACGCTGGCATACGGCCGGATGAAGCGGTTGATGCGCGACTCGTTCGACCATGATTTCGCGACGCACCTCGATGCTGAACGAGACGGCTTCAAGGCAAGCGCAGAGACCGAGGACTTTCAGGAGGCGATTTCAGCGTTTTTCGGTAAACGGCCAGCGGTCTTTGCAGGGCGATAGGCATGCCGCTTGACATGCAGCGATAGACAGCTTTCGGCGCATCCGATTTCCGGTGGCGAAGGGAGCATGTTCCCGGAACATGAATGCCGGGCATTTTTGAACAGGCAGGAACGATATGAAGACCAGAATTACCGAACTGTTGGGGATTCGCTATCCGATCATTCAGGGTGGCATGCAATGGGTGGGACGCGCCGAGCTCGCTTCCGCAGTGTCCAATGCCGGCGGCCTTGGCGTGTTGACGAGCCTGACTCAGCCGTCCCCGGAGGCGCTTGCTGCCGAAATCCGGCGCTGCCGCGAAATGACGGACAAGCCATTCGGCGTGAACCTGACGATTCTGCCGTCGTCCAATCCCCCGCCTTACGAGGCCTATCTTGATGCGGCGATCGATAGCGGTGTGAAGGTTCTGGAAACGGCAGGCAATAATCCGAAGACGTTTATCGAGAAGGCCAAGGCGGCGGGCGTGAAAATCGTCCACAAGTGCACGTCGGTACGGCATGCGTTGTCCGCGGAGCGCAACGGCGTGGATGCCATCTCGATTGATGGATTTGAGTGCGCGGGGCACCCTGGCGAGGATGACGTGGGCGGTTTCGTGCTATTTGCAGCCGCCGCAGACCAAGTGAAGATACCATTGATCGCGTCGGGCGGGATTGCCGACGGTCGGGGCCTGGCCGCTGCACTTATGCTAGGCGCAGAGGGTGTCAACATGGGTACGCGCTTTTGTGCCACCGAGGAGGCGCCGATCCACCGCACTATCAAGGAAGCGTTGGTCGCGGCCAGCGAGCGAGACACTCAGTTGATCTTCCGCACACTCCACAACAGTGGCCGGGTGCTGAAGAACGCGATTTCGAATGAAGTCGTCGCGATGGAACGGCGACCGGGCGGGTGCGAATTCATGGATATTCAGCCGCTGGTTGCTGGAGCACGGGGGCGCGCAGCGCTTGAGAGCGGCGAGGTTGACGGTGGGCTCGTCTGGGCAAGCCAGGTGGTTGGGCTTATTCGTGACATCCCGACGTGTGCCGAGTTGGTCGAGCGTATCGTGGCCGACTGCCTCGTGGTTATGGAGCGTGGGCGCCGTTTCTGTGACGCATGAAGATTGCTCGTCGGCGGCTGACTCGGGACCTACCGCTCACCACTGGGCGCGGCGTTTCCAGTCGCTCGGCATTGAAGTCCGGCTGATCAGCCCGCAATACGTCGCGCCGTTCGTCAAGACGAACAAGAACGACCGCAACGATGCCGAGGCAATTGTCGAGGCCGCCAGCCGGCCTGCAATGCGTTTCGTCACGGTCAAATCGGTCGAGCAGAACCTGTCCGCATTTTTGTGGGTGAGGCGGTTGAACAGCGCGTTATCCGCGCGCCTGCATAAATCGCGGGTAGCACTGACCCTAGCCCACAAAACTGTCCCACTTGGAAGTGGAAAATTCCGGCATGACGATGTCATCGAGACTTGGAGGTCATGCCGTGAAGAAGAGCAAGTTCACCGAAGAGCAGATCGCATACGCGTTGAAGCAGGCCGAGTTGGGCACGCCGGTCGCGGAGGTCTGCCGCAAGATGGGGATCAGCGACGCGACGTTTTACATATATGGACTGCTCCCAATAGCAAACGGAAGTTGACGGACACGGAAGTCGATTGCGTACATATATCCGGCGTCAGGGCAGAGCCCAGCGCCCAACTGGAATTCCGCGCGTGCAGGCCTCAACAACTGGAAGACCTCGGGGGCCGTTATAAAAATCAGGTTCCCTGCTCGCCGGATCGACCGGAGTGCCATTCGTCAATTCGTCAACGCATCGTTGGTGACATTGCTACACTGCTTTCTGATACGACTGGCCGGTTGCAAGCATCGACCAGATGACACGGGCCATCTTGTTCGCGATCGCCACGATGGCTCGATTTGCGCCTCGCCGGGCCTGCAACGCAAGAGCCCAGGCGTGCTTTCTGTCGTGTTTGGTTGGAGCGGTTCGGAGTACTGCGCGTGCACCGTGTATGAGCAAGGTCCGTAGATGTCGGTCGCCTCGCTTGCTGATGCCGAGGAGATGTGTTCGATCCCCGCTTGAGCTCTGACGGGGAACGAGGCCGAGCCAGGCAGCAAAGTGACGGCCGTTCTTAAAGTCCTTTGGATCGGATACGGCAGCAACGATGGCGGTCGCCGTTTTGGGACCAACTCCTTCAATCTGCGCAATGCGCTGGCAGGTCTTGCTGGCCTTGAACACTGCATCGATACGCCTGTCGAATCCGGTGATGCGCTTGTCCAGTTCGCGCAACTGGTCCATCAGATCGGCCAGTATCTCGCGCGCGAGTGGCGTTAGGGCGTTCGTGGTGTCAGCGACGATGGCCGGAATCTCCCGGCGCGCACGCGTGATAGATTGCGCGAATACGATGCCTCGCTCTGCGAGAATGCCGCGCATCTGGCTCACCAGCCCGGTCCGATTGCTCACGAGCCGACTACGAGCGCGGTGAAGACTTTGAACATCTTGTTGCTCGAGGGACTTGATTGGCACGAACCGCATTGATGGTCGCTGCAATGCCTCGCAGATCGCCTCAGCATCGTTGCCGTCAGTCTTGTTGCCCTTCACGAAAGGTTTCACGAATTGCGGGCTGATGAGTTTTACCGTGTGGCCTTGCTGCTGAAACTGCCGTGCCCAATGATGGGCGCTTGAGCAGGCTTCCATCCCGATAGTGCATGGTGCAAGTCGAAGAACCAGTTCAGTCAGTTGGGCGCGGCCGACGCGACGTCTCAGCACAAGCGTGCCTGCGGCATCCACGCCGTGCAGTTGGAAGACATTCTTTGCAAGATCGATGGCAAGGAACCGAATGATTTCCATGACGATACTCCTATGAACGGTAACGTCAGCAGTTACGATACGCCTGCCGGAGCAGTCCATACCATTAACTGGCGCACGAAGTACGGCGGGCTGTCGCCATCGGAGCTGCGCCGGCTGAAGCAGCTTGAAGAAGAGAACGCGAAGCTCAAGCGGCTCGTAGCAGATTTGTCGCTGGACAAGGCCATGCTGCAGGACGTGCTGTCAAAAAAGCTCTGAAGCCTTCTCGGCGCCGTGAGCTTGTCACGGACTTGATGCAGCGTTTCGGCGCAAGCCAGCGGCAGACGTGCGCGTTGTTGCAATTGTCCCGCACGGTCTACCGTTACGAGTCGGTCGCGCGGGATCAAAGCGCACTGGAAATGCGCATCAAGGAGATCACGGAAGTGCGGGTGCATTACGGTGCGCCCCGCGTGTATGTGATGCTTCGCCGGGAAGGCTGGAGAGACAACCACAAGAGAGTAGAACGCGTGTATCGCGAACTGGGTCTTTCGTTGCGCCACAAGCGACCTCGACGGAACAAGTCGGCTCGCCGCCGCCAGCCGAAGCAGTCAGTAAGTGCAATCAACGAAATCTGGAGTATGGATTTCGTCGCTGATGCGCTGTTTGATGGTCGACGCTTGCGCACGCTCACGATCGTGGACAACTACACGCGGGAATGCTTGGCGATTGAAGTCGACGGCTCATTGCGTGGCGAACACGTTGTCGCCGCGCTGACCCGGCTTGCGCAGCATCGTCCGCTTCCACGCTATATCAAGGCAGACAATGGCAGCGAGTTCATTTCGAAGACGCTCGACAAATGGGCGTACGAGAACGGCGTGGAGATTGACTTCTCGCGTCCTGGCAAGCCGACCGACAACGCGAAGAATGAATCCTTCAACGGACGCTTTCGAGAGGAATGCCTCAATGCACATTGGTTCTTGTCGCTTGAAGACGCCAGACGCAAAATCGAGGTCTGGCGCGAGTACTATAACGAGGCGCGTCCTCACTCTGCGCTGCAGTGGATGACACCGGCGGAATTCGCCCGCCAGTGCATCGATCGGGCCGGTTCGGCCCGCCCCGAAGAGCCGGAATTTTCCAGCTAAGACTGGGACGGAAATTGGGCCAGCCTCATAGCGATCGACGAACGAGGCCGCATGTGGACGACCATCGCGGGCAGCGAGCGCGATGGCGCGCTGATGTGGCTCGCGAACCACGAACTGTAGGAAAACCGTAAAAATTCCGATCGTCACCGTCGGGGAGGAACGTGAAATCACTCGTTTTTGAACTTCAGAGTAAGGTGTTGAACAGTAGCTCAACGGTTTCGGATCTCCTCCGAACGGCCCTCATCGTCGCCCGTAAGTTGGACGTCACTGAGTTTGAAGCGTGGGTGATTCTTGAACTGAACGGTTACGCGGATCACGACGATGACGTTCCGAAATACCGAAAGTTACAAGCCGCGCTGAAGGTGTGGAACCCGTATCACGGTTGGCAGCCCCTGTTCACGGCGGATGCGAAGATGCACGAACAACTTGCGCGATCGGACATGAGCCAATCGATCGTCGAGCTCGAAACATTGCTTTGTGGAAAGTCGCAAAGCTTCTACAGCAACTTCAGCCCCGATCTGGAAAGGAGGCTGATGCAGAACATGGAAGTCGCGATGCGCCCAGCCAGAGAAGTGTCGCGGGTGCAAATCGCGGGTATTGTTGAGCGTGTCAGGAACCTTATTCTCGATTGGGCGCTTCGCCTCGAAAAGGCCGGTGTATTAGGGGAAAACATGACTTTTAGCAGCGAGGAGAAAGCGAAGGCGAATGAGGTCACCGTAACGTATAACGTCGAGAATCAGACGGTGATCCACGGCATGAGCAATTCGCAAGTGCAGCAGGGTACGAACCATTCGAGCCAAGCCTTTGCTCAGCATCAGGGGGGAGAGGAAACCGCGATCGCAAGTTTCATCTCCGAGCTGCGCAAACAACTTGATACGCTGGGGCTGTCTGACGACGCGAGACAAGAGATCGAAGCCGATATTGTGACCGTTGAGGTCCAGGGAAAGTCCCCGAAGCCACGGTCGGCGATCATTAAAGAAGCGCTGAAAAGTATTCGCAGTGTCCTTGAGAATGCTGCTGGGGGATCGCTCGCCGGAGCCATGCCGTGGCTTCTCACGGAAATTACCAAGCTCACTCACTGAGCCATGGATCGGAAAACAAAGGGAAGAAATGAGCAACCCCGCGAATGAACTGCATCAGCTAGTCCAAGCGAGCCGGAAAAAATATACGTACTTTCTCCTCACGGCTGCTGGGGCTTGCATTGGCTACGCGACAGAGAAAGTTGCCGGTCATCCGGCTGTTCAATGGGCGCTCTCCCTCGTAGCGGTAGCGTTGATCGCATGGGCCGCAAGCTTCTGTTTCGGGTGTTGGGCGGTTCAACACAATGAACATAGTCTGAAGTACAACCACACTCAACTGACTCTTGCGAGAGGCTCGTCGTATGACTATGCGGCTCTTGAAAGCCTGCTTCATGATGCGGCGCGACGCAGCACGCGGGCGAGTCGATGGCAGTTCAAGCTGTTCGTTTTAGGCGGCGTTTGCTTCGTCGTATGGAGGCTCACGGACATGCTGGGCCCTCCAGTGAGCGCAGTTAGACAGGCCGAGCAGCCGAAAACCGCGAGCCAGGTGCTTTACGTGGTCGGCGCTGGCGCCGTGCCAGCGAGTGCTGCTGTGAGGTTGGGTGTAGACGCGGACGGTCGCGACGCAGTATGCATTACGGCAAAACCATGAGAGCGTTCGCGACAAGCGCTGAATCCAAGGAAAATCAACATGTACAACGAACAGACATTTGAAGGTGGAGTTAAGGCACGGACGGTTGCCGGGGGCATCGTCCAGCATCCGGTCGTGATAACGCTCGATGGCATAGCCATCGAACTGACGCTGGCTGACGCGGTGAAGCTGCGCGATGGACTCGCTGCGTCCATCGCCGCCACGGAAGCCGTAGAGGGCGCCGTTCTCGCGCGCAACGGACATCACTTCACAATCGGCAAGACGATCTACGGCATGTCGGCGGTGCCGTCGAAGCTGCCCGCGTAACTCTCGGAAAACGATCATGGCTGACGTAACCGTCGCCGACGCACTTCGTCTCGCGATCAACGTACTGCGCGACTCGGTGGAGTCGCGCAAGATGCCATCGGAAATCGATCTCGACGGCGCAACGGCCGCGCTGCACGCCGATGCCGAGGATGGGCTCGGTGATTCGCTCGAGCAGCTGCGCGACCACGAATAGAAAAACAGGGACAACATCGGGCGTAAGGGGGCGCGGTGACATACATTGTGATTGTCGTGTTGGCGGTTTTGGGAATTTTGGTCTGGACGCGCAGGGCCAATCGGACCGAGCCTGGCGTCAGCGATCACGCGGAAAAGGAACTCGTGGAAGTCGAAAAGGCTCTTGCCCGCTTCTACCTCGCAAAGTCTCCTCACCCGATCCCATTGCGCCAAGCTGAACAGAGATATCTTGCTGTTGTCGCCAAGCACTTTCCGAGGGCTGATGCGAACCATTTGCTTACGTGTCTCTACAACGACTACGACGGCTACCGCCAGGGTGGCCATACGAAGGAATGGGGCGACGGGACGACGACCTTGTTCATTAATGAGCAAGATGCGGAGACTTGGGCCAAAGACGAGCCCGAGTATCAAGAGCAGTTACAACGGCAGTATCCGTGGATTTATCGACAGCAGGCACCGTCAGCCAGGTAGAGATAGAAAGGAAAACCCATGAACCGATTCACGTACCGCGCCTACTACCAGTACAACGGACCGTCACACGCCAATCCCTTTCGAAGCGAGAAGTCTGATCAGGAAGTGGCGGAAGCACTTGCTCGGTTCCCAAGTGCCTTGGAGCTATTCTTGGACCGGGATGCTTCGATTGAAGCACCGCAGATTCAAGCTGACCCCAGCTCGAGCTACGTGACCGTGGTGACGCTTGCGGATGAGGGGTCGACTGATGCGGTGGTCGAGAAGTGCCTGAACAGCCTTGACCTCTTTGGCGAAAAGCTCTCAGCAGCATAGACAGGAAAACGGCGCCAACGCTTTCGAAAGTTCAGACCACCAAAAATTCGGGGGATGTTATGGCAGATATTGTGTCGTCGCTTCAGGTGGCGTTAGAAATAGCCAAGCAGTTGCGCACGCTCAACGAGAAGGTCAAGGATGCGGAAATTAAGATGCTACTTGCCGATCTGCAAAGCGAACTCGCTGACGCCAAGGTCGAAGCCGCCGGGCTGAAGGAGCAGATTGCCGCGCTGACTCAAAAGAACACCGAACTAGCATCGAAACTCGAGTCGCGATCGCGCGAAGAGCCGGAGATGATGTCTGGCGGATACAAGTTCGGCGGAGAGGGTCCTTACTGCGCCCGTTGCTACGAAACATCGGGCAAAAAAATTCGCCTGCCTCGCTCTGTCGGCATACACGCGCACTTCGGCCAGTGGACGTGTCCCGTTTGCCAGAACCATAGCTGACGACGGCCTCGAAGACAGAGGAAAACAGGGCGCGAGATGGAATTCCACTTGGACGCGAACGGTACGGACGGGACACGGCCGCTGCTCTACATGTGGGAGATACACGATGCACAAACGGCAGAGCTGCGGGGCCGATACGTCGGTAAGGCCGTGCGCGGAAGCCGGAGACCGCGCAATCACTACGTGCGTAATGTTCGACGGCTGCTGGCCAGCTTACCGTATCGAAAAGGTAACCCGGGCGGCTTCCGAATGGTCCATCGGGCGCTGGCTATGGCCGTTCTGAAAGGCGATCGGATCACATTGACCTTGCTGCGGAACGTGGGGGCGGAGGAAGACATAAACGAAGCGGAGCGCACAACCATTGAAGCGATGGGTTGCACGCTAAACGGATAGGAAAACAATGGCGCGCGAGCGCTCCGCACCGGCCGGTAGCCGAAGGGTGAACGAAGAGAATGTACAAGACAATTATTCCCGCAACCGACTGGTTTTTTGTTCACGAGGGCCATCAGGAGCCTGTCGTATGGCCGCTGGCGGCATGGGGGCTGAAAGAAACTGGTGAAACCGTCGGCTTGATTGGCGCATTCGGTCGCGAACAAGGTCGCAATAATGAAACGCCTTCGCTGTCCGCTGTTGCTGCTGTCCCGGGGCGATATCTGCATCGTACGCAGCTGACGCAGCAGGAACTGGAGCTTGCCGCGAAGCGTGCCCGCTTGGATTCGGCCCCTGTTGCGTAACGGCCCCGGAAAACAGAAGAAAGATGATCGACCGCCCGCAATACACGACCGCGGAGTGCGTCAGCATGGACGTTGACGTGTCCAGAGCTTATGACACCGCTTGTGACCTCGCAGTGTCGATAGAAGCGCCGCACGTGTGCATAGACATTTGCGTGTTTGCGGACGGTAGCAAGCTGCAATTTGAAGCTCGGCGCATGACTGTCCTTTGACACTGGAATCCAGTGAGCGAGTTAGCATCGGCCTGTAGATGCAGTGGGATACCCTACCAAGCGATGGAGTTGCGGCATCGTCCAACGTTGCAAGCGGCGCTTTAATTGCTTAGGAGTGCAATTTAACATAATTAACATGATCAACGTTTTTGGTTGTAGTAGCTTTTTAGAAATGTCGTGTTCTAGCCATTTAGAAATGTCGCGTTTGGACCTCGGTAAGCTTGCCAGCTCCCCGTCAGATCATGGAGCCGGCGATGCACCGAACAGCACTGGTGACATTGAACATGCGAGAACTCGATCGTCTGAAGGTAATCCAGGCTGTAGTGGATTTGGGCCTGAGGCCTGGCCGCGCGGCCGAACGACTGGGCCTAACGGTCCGGCAGATCGAACGGCTGGTGATTCGGTACCGGGAATCTGGCGCGGCTGGACTAACGTCGCGCAAGCGTGGTCGTCCGGGGAACCGGCGATTGGACGAGGAACTGGCTCGACGAGCGCTGACGATCATTCGCGAGCGCTACGCGGACTTTGGCCCGACGCTGGCCGAGATTGATCAAGCCGCCGTTATCGAACACAAGCGTCTGAGTCACGTACTCCTGGTTGCGCAGGCGATCCAGGCGCAACGCGATAACAGCAGGATCGGTAAGGCACCGTCCCGCACACATCGAGGCGACTCGACCAAGACGAATCGCAACACCACTCAGCCGAACAAAAAGAAGCAGCGTGAGTTCACGCAGGCCGATGTCGAGAAAGTGATCGTGGATCTCGCCGAACGCAGACAGCCGCAACAGCCCGCGCGCAAACCTAGCCGTCGGTCTGCAAGGGGCAATGACGCAAGCGTAAGCACCCTGCCCGTTCAGGATCCGCTCTTCGACACGGCGTGATCTGCAGCCCCCATGAGAAACAAATCCTGAACCCCTGAAAACACGACATTTCTATTTAGCTGGCGCCACGACATCTTGAAATGGCTACGACAGACATGACAGACATGGGGACAGTTCCTTAATAGAGATGTTGTCCCGACGCGCATGCCGCCGGCTGCGCCGAGATAAATTGTGAATATCCTGGTCGTCGCACGTTGCGACACTGCTCGCCTATCTCGACGACACGCCAGCGCCTTCGGTATGCGGAAAAGTCGCTCGAAGCGCATTGACCATGCAGATCAAAACGGCAGCCTAACCCAACTGCCACCTCCGCAGTCCAATCTCCGCACGAGGCGCGCTCACGGCCCTATATTTTCGACTTCCTCGGCTTGACCGAAAATGCCCAGGAGCGATATCGAGCGCTCGCTTACGCAGCATATTAGGCACCTCGTTCTCGAGCTGGGCGCCGGATTTGCTTCCGTTGGGTGTCAGTATCGACTGGAGGTATGCGGGGACCTGTTTTCTACCCAACGGTCAGAATGAGTTATAACAAAAAATCAAATGTCTGCCTTGCTGATGATTTCGTAAATAAGATCTGAAAACCCCTCGACTTCCTCCGTTCCAGAAAAACGACAAACATCCATGTTTCCATCAGCAAACACGTCAACTTCGATCCGCAGACCTGGAAGCGTTATGCTGACCAAAACTGTGTCGGACCGATGCCGTGAAAGAGAGTAATAAATTTTTCTGTCTTCGAGGCGATTAAGCAGTTCATATAAAGGGTGCATGATAATTCCTTGCTGCCTTCGGACGCAACTCTAGTGCCTGCCAACAATGCGCGAGCAAGATCCGAGCACGCCGCGCGGGCTTATAAATATCATCAGCTGGTCACCGTCCAGAAGCAGCGGTCCGTGACCAGCACCTTCAAGTGCCTGCGCCTGAATTATTATTTTTTCAAATACGCTTCGTTGCGCCTGGTTGCGCTGCTAAGCAAAACCAATAGTTCAGCTGCACGCCTACGCAACGGAGCCCAACATGTATCATTCATCACACGCCTATTTTCCGCTGCGTTGGTGGCTCCTTCCAACACTGAAGCCGGAATTTGATCGAGTGCAGCTACTATCCGTGCAATGCCATCCCTTTCGGGCTCGGTAAGCGGGCCTGGAATATCCAACAAAAACATCCCTGCCGAGACGTTATCTTTAATTTCCCACGCCACGTTGTAATTTCCCATTATTGCACATTGTTTATCTGCGTCTGCCGCGAGAGTCTCTATCGCCTTTATAAAATATAGGTAGGAATTGGCGAATTGTTCCTCTGGGGTGAGTTCGTCGCTATCGGGTTCATTTGTCATATTGGTGGCAAAAAAATTTCACTGGACAAGTTCAATACGCCGGAGAGCTGTACGTCCCGAGGAATACGGCGATACCCCAAGGTGTCAATTGCGGGATCGACGGTGAGCTCGGCTCCGAATTCGGTTTGGGATGCGCTTCATCCTCCGTGATAGGATTGCCGTTAAGGTCATAACGATACCAGCCCCTTTCGCCAGGGGTATTCGTTTTCCAATACCCATTCTCAGCATTAGGAGGCCCACCATTGGCTTTGTCTGGAACATATTGACATATTTCCCGGCCACCCGATGGCGGCTTCGGACCAAAAAATGTCCCGGGCCGCTGACCGGCTCCTGCAGGGGTCCATGGTCCACCTGGGACGTTCGATGGCGGCACCATTCCCGGCCGCCAAGCCTGTAATCCACGCGGGTCGATGTAGCTTATCGGGTCCCCATCCACATAGGCGTACAAGTTCGCGCCTCCATTCAAGCCGATCGGGTCTTCGCTCAAGAAGCGTCCGAAAACGGGTTGATAATACCTCGCCCGGTAGTAGAAAAGGCCTGTGCCGTCGTTCTCCCGTCCGGTGTATTGAGCGCTGTTACTGCTAATTTCGCCCGCCGCCGACGACTTTCCATACGGGTCGTAAGCGTAACTCGTCTTGAGCGCTCCGCTCGTATCCGTGAGCGCGACCGTGCTACCCAACGCATCTGTGATGAAGCTCCGAGCGCCGAGGCCATCCGTCCGGCTATAGATTTCGTCGATGCGGACCCCGGTCAGCAAATTCGCAGTGGGCGTAGCACCCGCCAATTCCTGCACCGCGTTCGGTCCGTCGTAGAGGAAATTGGTCGCCGTGCCGTTCACTGTCTTGGCGGATCGTCGCCCCATCGCATCGTAGGTAAAGCTTGCAGTCGCCGTCCCCGCCAACGAGGCGAGCCGGCCACGCGAATCCCACCCGTACGTGAGGCTTCCATCGCCGGTGAGGCTGCCGTTTGCGTCATAGGTCAGCGTAGTTCCGGACCAGTTGGTCAGTCGGTTATCGGCGTCGTAAGTCGCACTCGCTAGCGCGGCCGGGAGGTTCATGTTGGCGAGTGAACCGCACCGGATTTTGTGGAGGCTCGTATTCTTGAGAGAATCGAGTCATGAACAAGAAGGCAAGCAAATTTTCCCCGGAAGTGCGGGGGCGCGCAGTGCGTCTGGTACGCGAACAGCGTAGCGAACACCCGTCGATGTGGGCAGCAGTCGAATCGATTGCGCCGATGATCGGCTGTACGCCGCAGACGCTGCTGGATTGGGTCAAACGCGACGAGGTCGACCGCGGGGAGCGCGATGGCGTGAGCACGGCCGAGCGTGAACGCATCAAGGCCCTGGAACGCGAGGTCAAGGAACTGCGCCGGACCAACGAGATTCTCAAGCTGGCGAGCGCGTTTTTCGCCCAGGCGGAGCTCGACCGCCGTTTCAAGTCCTGAAGGCCCTCATTGATCAGCATCGCGACACCTTCGGGGTCGGGCCGATCTGCAAGGTCTTGCGGATTGCCCCGTCGGGCTACCGACGCCATGCTGCGCAGCTTCGCGATCCGTCCAAACGCTGCGCCCGCGCCAAACGCGATGAGCTTCTGCAGCCGGAGATCAAGCGTATCTGGCAGGCCAACATGCAGGTCTATGGCGTGCCGAAGGTCTGGAAGCAGATGAACCGGGAGGGCATCTTGGTCGCACGCTGCACGGTCGGGCGGTTGATGAAGCTGCAGGGCTTGCGAGGCGCAGTTCGCGGCAAGCGAGTTCGCACGACGACTCCCGATTCGAGCGCGCCGTGCCCGCTGGATCGGGTCAACCGGCAGTTCAAGGCTGAGCGACCGAATCAGCTTTGGGTGTCGGATTTCACCTACGTCTCGACATGGCGGGGCTGGCTTTACGTGGCGTTCGTCATCGACGTGTTCGCCCGTCGCATCGTTGGCTGGCGCGTCAGTTCGTCGATGACCACGGACTTTGTTCTGGATGCACTTGAACAGGCGCTGTACGCTCGCCAACCGGGTGACGACGGGACATTGATACATCACTCCGATAGAGGGGCGCAATATGTCGGAATTCGGTACAGCGAACGTTTGGCCGAGGCGGGTATCGAGCCGTCCGTCGGCAGCCGTGGCGACAGCTACGATAACGCGCTGGCTGAAACGATCAACGGTCTGTACAAAACGGAACTGATTCATCGGCGCGCCCCTTGGAAAACGAGGGAATCCGTCGAACTGGCAACGCTGCAATGGGTGGCCTGGTACAACCATCATCGGTTGATGGAACCGCTCGGCTATATCCCGCCCGCTGAGGCTGAGGCAAACTACTACAGGCAACTCAGAAATGCCGCTGACTTGCCTGCATTAACTTAAACCAACCGGCCTCCACGATTCCCGGCGCGGTTCATGTCGTCGATTGACCCGCAAGTTTACGGGGCGTTCTTCCGTGACAACCCGGTCTTCCTGGAACGGACACATGATCGCATGATCAGTTATTGGGATTGCTACTACCGCTGGCTATACAAGCGAAAACGCGACTACGTTGGATTTCGGGTGTTTGAGCGGTTCCGCGAGTGGGAGGCTTCCATCTAGCGGCGGCCTGTTGGGTAGCGCGCGGCAATTGAGCGCGCGTTCCACCTCAGATGGCCTAACTGCGTTGACCGTCCTGCCAAGTGACGTACCCAGTGGTACCCATCGCGTCGACGTTGGGCATTTCACCAACCTGAATGTGTTGAAAGAAGCCCAAACAATGGCCCCAAGGTGATCTTTCGGGATGTGGCTCAATCCAACACGCATATCCCAGACGCTTCCAATCCAATGACATGTCGCCGTTGCAACGCCGGAGAATATGTTGTGCGATTACCTCGCACCAAGTCAAAGCAGCTTCTGCCGCCTCTGCTTTGATGAAAACTCCAGTCGTCGACTCGTAGACTTCGATCGCTCCGCGCTCGAACAGCTCTAGCGGTCCAGGCTCGTGGTACTGAAAAATGACGAGATACTCGTGTGACATTTTATGGTCGAGCGGTTGGTGACTTCACGTACACATCCGTTGCTACGGATTGTCGCCGATCTAAGCGCAAGTATCGACCGTCCGCTGATAGCCGAATCCCGCCCGATGTAAGGGGCAGCGCCCGACCCACAAGGGACAGTGGTACTTCTCTGAAGCGTGGCCGCGCTCACTTCAAAGCGCTCGTATTCAGGCGCGTCCCATGGTCCCGGGTCTAGAGGGTATTCCCCGTTGAGCGATAGGTCATGCCACGCCGTCATTTCCGCAAACTTTCTGCGCGTTTCATCAGCTAGCGGCATCGAGTCCTCAATCGGACCAACCCCGTATGCGCTGCGAGTAGTGTCGTCTCCCGCCCAAATACAACCGCCCCCATTCGAACGTGAGTCTGAGTCGATAATTTTCAGTCATCGCAAGCTTCCGCGTCCGGGATATCCTCAAGTGCGGATAGCACGACCTTGAAGAACTCTTCCGCAAGCGCGTAATACTCCGCAGCTTCGGGTCTCCCGGCCGGGAACTCGTGCATGAAGCTTCTGCCGCGGTCGATAAGGAAGCTGATCGGTCGATAATTCTCGCTAAACCAGCAAGCAATCGTGTGATTGACCGCACTGGACAACTGATAGATCGTCGCGTCGCGCCGATACAGACGAAGCTCGAGAAAGCGCTTGTCATTCAACTGGCGTTGCAGTGAAGCGATTTGCTCGAGCAACCGATTGAACTGCGTTGTCAAGGCGGCCACCTCTCATGGGTTCGTTGTTCGCGGACAGTCTGAATCAGCTTCGATGAGGCTATTTGCCTCGTGACTTGCTGGATATCGAACTGTCTCCGTTCGGTCTGAATCCGGCCAAGAATGCAAACACGCCAGTGTTCGATTGTCAGCGATCCGCACTGAGGTGTCGACCGTCTGCTTCTGGCCGCAGTGCGCCTGTGGTTGACCTTCGAATCAATCGTAGTACGACAGTGCGACCAAAGCGGCTCCATGCTCGCGCGTACGACGCCAGTTCACGAAAGCGCACGCGTCTTGCAAAGCCTCGAATAGGTCTGGACAGCGCCTCCTGAAACTGATGACGGCGCCAAGCTGTATCGCCAACGTCTCTCCCGGCCTGACATGCAAGCTCGTCATCGCGGCCTCGGGCTCATCGAGGTAACTCAAACAGTCAACCAACGCGTCCATGTTGTTGCCATAGAACGAGGGAAAACCAAAGATCTGTGAGAAGACCCGATGGAATGAAGGCCAGTCCGTAATTTTAGTCGTGTCTACGAACACTTCCGTCATCGCGCTACTCCGAATTCCATTTTCAGAGTCTTCTGCATCAGTTGCTCGACGATCCCGAATTCATTGCGGTGAGCCGGCAAGTTGCGCTGTCATACCCCTGAATCGGAAAGCGATCGCGATTCTTGGCATCCTTGATCCATGCTCGTGCACGACCACGGCCTGACTGCGTTGCGCCGGTCTCCGGATCAAGATGCTTCACTGCTAAAGGGCTTCAATGTGCTTGCCACCGATGTGCAGGAGAATCCAGCCAATCACCAAAGAAACTGCTGCACGCGAGAACCACACCTTGAATGCCATCGGAATATCCAGCACATCGAGAGCTTGAACCAGGCTGTAGAGCCCTATGCAGATTGACACGACACCAAGGGCGAGGGATGCGACGGCAGATGTCTGGCGAATCGATCTGCTGCGTACATCGGTTGTTGCTTTGGGAGCGTCGATAGTTGCCGATGATTCCTGGCGTCGCGCACCGATTGGCATCATGTGCTTAACCGTCGTATTTGCCCGCCGTCAGCTGCGGGCGAAGCTTTTGCACCGTCAGCAACCGTGCCGACTTGGATGAATTGCGCCATGAGACACAACACAAAGCTGAGGATCATGACGCAGCGAGTCGGCGAGAAGAATTTGCTATTTCCTGGTACAACGAAATTTACAACGCCCGTCCTGTTACCCATGACAACGCCTTGTGCCGTGGTAGTAGAGGAAGTCGGTCCCTGAAGTGCGGACGGAGTCCCTTGAATGAAGCGAGTGGCGGCAAGCGCGCCGACGAACGCACACGCTACATGACATTCAATCAACCAAGGCGGCTGTGGCAGTCCCGGGACCGCAAGCGCCAGATTCAGCGATGCCACGATAACCGCAGTTGCAGCGCTGATTGCTATCGCCAACGACCATGATTTGGTTCGAATGTGCATGTGTGTCCGCTTCGATTAGAAGAGCGTTCGACCTTCGAAGGTTAGAAGCGGCATAAACTTCCGGTGCGATTTATGGAGTGAGCCAGATCGACTAGCAGCGCCGTCAATCGAGGTGCAGGCGACGGATATGAAAATCATGCCTATCCGTGAGATATGGAATGTAACAGTAGCTCGAGAGCGAGTATGATGCTGTCAACAATAGTCAAATGGCGAGTACTGTTTGGCGACGCCGTACAGACCATCGCTGGCACTTCAAACGCTGGTTTTCGTTCGAACAAATACCGCTTCCGTTTGCCCGCCGCGCCCCGTGTGTGAGGGCCTTCGTTTTGACCGTTCGTTAAGTCTCGAATTGCGCAGCCAGATCTAGAAAGCTGTCCGAGATTCGCATAGCGCCTTCTGATGCCATACCGATCATGGGTAGCATGAACACGGCTCCGGTCGAGTCAAAGACCAACAATTCTCCGCCACCGTTCGTTGCAAATGCCAGGTACCCTGGTGCGAGCGTTGCGATCTCCATGTCTACGTTGTTTTGAGAGATTTCATTGACCGGCCAAAGCACTATGTACCCTGGTTCAGATCCATCCCGTGTGAATCCTTCAAAAATCCCGTGTGCGGATAGATAGTCGATGTATTGAATCGGGATGGGTGGCGGCATGTGCGCGTCCTCGGTTATTCGAAGATTTCACTGTTGATTGTCGACGATTCAGGTGGCGGTCCCGAGTGACCACAGGCGACCGCCACTTAGTGACCTGGAGAGAAAGGTGCGTTCAGATTGAAGGCGGAGAGCCCAATATAACCAGGCGGCCTATTAGGGAGTACGATGTCGTGGCCGATTTGCCACTGTTCTGCTGCGTGCTTGGCTTGAACTTGTTCATCGTAGGTCACATACCTCGATATCTCCGCAAATTGCTCTCGGGCCGGTTGATATTTGTTGCGCACCGCAAGCCAGCTCCATGCAAGCGCACGGCGCTGATCGAGCTGGACACCTTGACCGTAGTACCAAGCCAGGGCGAGATCGTATTGTGCTGCCGAGTCCCCGGCCGTTGCTGCTGGCATGAGCCAGCGAAGCGCCGTCTTGTAATCGACCTTCACGCCGTACATGCCGAACTGATATGCCCAGCCGACGTTGCGCTGAGCATCGTGTTCGCCCTGGTAAGCGGCGCGCTCCAGCCAGCGCATGCCTTCAGCATTGCTCTGGGAAACGCCCCGCCCGAGTAGGTAGAACCGCCCGAGCGCAGACGCTGACGGTCCGTTGCCGGCCTCCGCGCCTTGCTTGTACCATCGGAATGCTTCGTTGTAGTCCTTCGGCACCCCGTAGCCCCACTCGTACATGAAACCCATCGCGGCCATGCCGGCTGGTTCATTCATTGCGACGGCCTTGCGGTACAAACCAAGCGCGCTTTCGTAGTCAGGCTTGCCGTTTTTTCCGCGGAACGCAAGATTGCCGAGCTCGACATAGGCATGCGTGTCTCCCGCGCGCATACCTTTGAGCAACCAATCTCGGGCGGTCTTCTCGTCAACAGGCACCCCTAGTCCGTAAAGATACATTCGGCCAAGGTTCGAGTTTGCCTGTCCCACCCCCTGGCTGGCAGCCTGCCTGTATAGGTCGAGTGCCTTCTTATAATCGAGCGGGACGTAGCGCCCATTTTCGTACAGATCGCCGAGGTTATTGCGTGCAATGGCGAACCCTTGGTCTGCGGCCCTTTCGTAGAGTCGAGCCGCGCGCGTACCGTCACGTGGAACGCCGATCCCGTTAGCGTAGAGGTACGCGAGCGCGCTCTGGGCACAAGGGTTGTTTTGATCGGCGGAGCGCTGAAACCATGCGGCGGCCTGTACAGGATCCTGCTCCACACCCTGACCGTTAAGATAGAGCACACCAAGTCCGTACTCGGCGTATGCGTTGCCTTTCTCAGCGTATTTGCGGTTGACTGCGAGGGCCTTCGCGGTCGAGTTGGCCCCAGGGTTGCTTGACATGTCTAGCGCAGCCAGGGCAAGTTCGCCGTATGGATTACCTTGTCGAGCCGATTTCTCGAGCATCGCCCGTGCGACGGCCTCGTTGCGCGGCACGCCCAAACCGGCCAATGTGAGGATCCCGAGGTCGGCCTGCGCGCGCGCATCGCCGCCGCGCTCAAGCGGTTGCAACAGCATCGCAGCTGCTCGGTACCGCTGTTGGTTGATGGCCAGTTCTGCGGTGCTTACGCTCGAGGAATTGCTCGACGCAGAGTCGGCAGCGAGAGAGAGACTGGTCGTGGCGGCAAGATTGCCGGCAAGGAAAATTCCTGCGAGGCGAAGGACAGTTCGATAGGTCATGGGGATTCGGCCGCATGATGGGTGTGGCAGTACGTTGTGTCGTGACAGCACGGTTCAGGCGAAATCCGGCAGGTCGCCATGCGGAGGGAGTGGCCTTTTCGGACCTTGCCCAATCGTCGCTATGAAAAGCAGCAACCAAGCGACCACGGCAATCACCCCAACGCCAACGCCAGCGGGACCCCACTGGACTTCAAACGGGTTGAATGTGGCGCCGAGATAGTGGGAGAACACAACCGTGTATGGGAGAAGTCCAATTAGAGCCGCAGTGAGAGAAACAACGCTCACCATCAAGGTCACACCGCATTGCCATGCACGTATGCCAGGTGGCGAAACAAGGGTCGCTGCGACAAGGACGACCAACCAGACTATGAAGTGGTACAGCGGGGCGTGTTCACCGAACTGAGCGTACATCCAGCCGTGGCGGAGAATCATGCCGAGATATGTGCTATACAGCAGCGCGTTAGCCAATGCGAAGAGCACCCGGGCAGTTACCGTCCGCCGTCCTGTCGGGGCGTCGGCTGGGGCGGCTTGCAAGTGCAAGTCTGCCGCGCTGCTATAGAGCACCGCGATCGTGGCTGCGATCGGTCCCAGCGCGACAATAACGAGCGGCCAGGGGAGCAACGCGAACCATGCTAGGAGTGCTGTCACACCACCAGCCGCGTAGAGCTTGCGTGCCCACGGACGCCGGCGAAGCATCCCTATACCTGCGACGAGGGACGCAATTGACCATAGCGCTGCGACGGCCCAGGCGCCGCGCTGCTGAAGTGTATATGTTGCAGCAATGGCGGCCGATTCCTGCCAGAAAAAACGCGTGAACGAGGCGAGCGAGATGAGCGACATGGTCGATTGAAGGATCGATGTGAGGATCATCACGTAGAGTGCAGTAGGTCTTTTGATCATGATGCTGCTGAAGAGTTAGGCGTGCCGTGCCCGGTCACCGGGTTCTGGCTGAAATCAGAATGTTGTGGCTGTTGCATTGACGTTCCCACGGGTTTTGAAAATTCAACCCAGGGAAACGTCACATTGTCTTAGCGAAGGTCAACGATTGTCATATGCGATCGATGTTGATGGTGCGTCAACCACACCAGCTCGTAACCTGTTCTAGTGGCGCTGGAGCGCCAAATCAAAATTCTCACGGCACGCGTAAAACTCTGTCCGCTAGATACGATATCCGACAGTCCGCAAAGGCCGACGAGCAACACTACCAGATCGCGAAATGAATGGGCGGTTCACGAAGTGGAACCGATGCCTGAATGTCTAACCGACGGCGCGCGTGAACGACGCTTCATGGCCGTACTGCGTCCCATGACTGCCCGCGACGGTGAAATTACGCGGTCACCGTTGAAGCCAATCCGCGACCGATGCCGTAGACGCGATCACATTCATCGTATGCTTCTTCGAGTGACATAAATATGTGATCCGAAGTCGGAAATGATGCGTCCGTGGATTCGTACCGCATAAGTAGAAAGACTCCGCTCGATCTCGACCTTCGCGGTCGTGCCTTTACTTTCGCTGCGGCCATCAAGGGATTTCTGTGTTGGCACCCAAATCAGCATAGGTGGCTCGTGTCCGTTGAACGTAGCGTTTTCACGTGCGTCGATCAGGGTTGTTCGCTTGCCTCCCCGGATTGTCGGCGGTCTAGGCAATCGTGTCGAACGACCTGAACTGGCAGACTGTCGACCTAGACATTCCGTTGCATCCAACGCAGAACGGGGCCTCCGCGCCTCCGCCCAAAAAAAATCGGTCCACTGCAGATCTACCGACTATCCAGCTTCCCTGTTCCTCGTGAATCGCACGTGTAGCGCAAACGCGCGATGTCGCAGCCTCTGCGGAAAACGTCGGTTCCGGGAAATTTCTTGCAGTATGTCGCCTATCTCGTCGTCAACGGCCAAGCCTTGTTCCAACCAACCGATCGCAAGATCACACCAATATGGAGTTGGCCAGCGTAGTCCAGCCACAGCGACGTCGCGCGCGGAATCGATGTTCGACGAGAATGTAGCCAAGGGATGTTCAAGTGGCTTGACTATTATGGGCGATTTCATCTTGGATGTTGTTCAACTTGGTAGGGGATGTCGAGTGCAAGGTGGACCTGATCGATTGTCATCAATATAGGCGCCCCCGTCGACTGACCGCAACTGGCCGAATACTGCCCAATTAGCCGTCAATTCATGAAGCAGTCGATCAAAAAACCTCCCCCGAAGTTGGCACCGATCGCATTCGAGTTCTGCGTTCGCAGAACTGGTCACACACCAAGGCTCACCGGCGCAGCCCGAACACGCCGTGCCAGAGAGCGCTGAAAAAGTCCGTATGCGCGTGTTCGCCACTCCTTCGCGCGTCGCTCTTTGACGGCTGCGCCGATGCCGCCTGTGTCGCCCTCTCGTCGCATTGCGGCATCTGCTCATCACGCTCCCCGTCCCACGATGCGCCCGGCTGGCGCGACGCATGCAACTCGACCACGCTACCGGCAATGCGCTCGGCGAGTTGAACATCGCAATCACGGCCGAGCAGAACACCGAACACGACGTCGCGGTTGTGCCCTTGCTCGGCGAAGCGCATCGCCCATGCCACGAACCGCGCATATTCCGCTTCGCGCTCCGCGTTCAAGCGCTCCTCTTCTTCGCGAAGCCGTGCGTGACGGAGCATTTCCTCTGCGTAAGCGGTGTCATAGACGCGGCGCAGCTCCGGGTCCGAGAGAATCGCGTATGCCTCCTTGATCTCCTGAAATCGCGCATGCGCGTCCGCTTCGCACCCGACGTTGCGGTCGGGATGCGCTTTCATCGCCGCCTTTCGGTAGCCTCGCTTGATTTCCTCGTTGGTCGCGTTCTCGCACACACCGAGCAATTCATACATTGTCGTCATTGTGCGTCGGGATGAAAGTCGGATCGCGTTGATCGTAGCATGTCGCCGCAGCGCCAATCCGTCGGGTTGAGAATTCACCGGGTTCTGAACACCCTGAGTGCAGCTCAGGAGCGCTTTGGCAGATGACGGAGTCTGAATCATTCTCATCGGAACGGCCGTCTGCCGACTGGAGCGGTCGCTCGACTGTCCGAATGTGCATGCAGGCGAACGGCGCTTCATGGCCGAACCCGGTCGGTGGCCGTCCCGGCGGTCCGCGACAGGCTGAAACCGACTGCGGCCGTTCGTTCAAGCGCCATCTCACGGCAGCGTCCGAGATGAAGCACACATTCGTGGCTCAGTTCAGGCGGGATTGCGAAGCGAGCACGGATTCGACGCGTAGTTGGCGGACTCTCCCCTACAATAAGACTCGTACGGATGTCCGCGCCGGATCGGATAGGTGCGCGACGGCCGCGCATGTTGCGGCTCGCTACCGTATTCCGCCGCCAAACATCTGTGGGAGGAGGACAATATGACGCGACTCATCGCTCTGTTTCTGATCGCTGGTACCGCACTCTTCGCGGGCTGCAACACCGTTGCGGGTGCGGGCGAAGACATTTCGAAGGGCGGTCAGGCGATCCATAACACGGCCGAACAAGCCAAATAGCCGACGCGGGCGCTACGGGTGAATCGTCCAACATGGTCCACTATGTCGTTTGACTCGGGATCGAAATCCGATTCCATCGCTCGTCGCGACGAACTGAACTCACCGGATGACATCGGCAAGCGGAAGCTATGTTCGGGTGGTGACGCTGCGGGAACTGGAGGTTTTCGTGCAACGAACGATCGAATATCGCGGATTCGAGATTCACATCGATTTGCAGTCCACATCAAAGGACATGTTCGACGTCTGGTTTCGAATCAAAGGGCCAATCAAAACTCCCGGCGTAGCAGCGCTGGGTGAACGCATCAAGATGCGAGGTGGGCCGTTTTCTCGTCGTTGGGCGTATTTGGTCGCGGAGATCGCCGGCCAAGCCGCTATCGATGTGATTCTTGGTCCCGCTGAGTAGGCGCAGACTTCGGGGCGCTCTTTGCTGTTTGTGGTCTTAGTACGGAACCGTGTACGGAGGTACGTTGTACGGTGCAAAGCCGACGTTCGAATGTCCGAGTAAGAGCGCGAGCCGACGTCTGCAGTTGGCTGCAGATTCAACGTCGATGCAACACACTTGAGGCTGCATAGCAGCGAGGAGTGTTGCAATGAAACAGAATCGACGGATCTACTATACAGACGGTCAGAAGGCGTTAATGTGGGAGCGCTGGCGCAAGGGCGAATCGCCGCAGCAGATCGCCCAGTTGTTTGATCGGAACCATTCTTCGGTACAAGGGATCCTGGCCGAAACAGGCGGCATACAACCGAGGCAACGGCAGAGTTCGAGATTGGCACTGACCTTTGCTGAACGGGCCTCGCTCGAAGCCGGCCGGGCGAGCAAGTCGGCCAACGCGTCGATCCGACGGCACGGTGGCGGATCTGAACTAAACTCGCCTGATCCGCACGTCGGCGTGCCCGTGCTAGGCGCTTGTCCGCCAACATACCGAACGCACGCGAGTCACTGGTTCGCATCATTGCGCAGTCGACGCCGCACCGGCCTGGCGACCTCGATTTCCCGTCAATAGCGCCGTGAAATATCGGCTCCGTATCGAGCGCGCGTCATTGCGCACACCTTGATGAGACATGTGCCGGCACTATAATTTTCGAAGGGTGATTCGCATTCGAACGGTCATTCCGAACTCATCGGGGAAAAGGGACATATTGCCGCCACCCTCCCGTCCGGTCGGATCGGTAAGATATGATGGTTGACGCTCTCGCCGATTCCCGCTGCGCCCACATCGGCCGGATTCTCCATCGTCAGCCGAGCGCAAGCGTAGGAGCCATGCATGCAGGACAACCCGCCCGTTACCGAAAATCACCTGCTTGCCGCGCTGCCGGAAAACGAGCGCGCAACCCTCGCCCCACACCTGACGCTCGTCGAGATGCAGTTGGGAAAAGTGCTGTACGAGTCGGGCGGCCAGCTTCATCACGTCTATTTTCCGACTACGTCGATCGTTTCCCTACTTTATGTGATGGAGGACGGCTCGTCCGCCGAAATCGCGATCGTCGGGCATGAAGGCATGATCGGCGTATCGCTGTTCATGGGCGGCGAGACGACACCGAGTCGAGCCGTCGTGCAAAGCGCGGGGCATGCCTACCGGCTCGACGCGAGCATCCTGAAAGAGGAATTCCGGCGCGGCAACGCGATGCAGCGCCTGTTGTTGCGCTATACCCAGGCGCTAATCACGCAGATGGCTCAAACCGCGGTATGCAACCGGCATCACTCGATCGATCAGCAACTGTGCCGCTGGCTGCTGCTCAGCCTCGACCGCCTGCCTTCGAACCAGCTGCGCATGACGCAGGAGCTGATCGCCAACATGCTGGGCGTGCGCCGATCGGGCGTGACGGAAGCGGCATTAAAGCTGCAGGACGCGGGCCTCATTCGCTACAACTACGGCCATATCGAGGTGCTGGACCGGCCAGGGCTCGAAAAGCGCGTGTGCGAATGCTATGGCGTGGTCAAACGTGAATTCGATCGCCTGCTTCCCGATCTGAAGCGACTCTAGCCGCCACTGCATCGCAGCGTGGCGCGAACGACTCCGCATGCTCCGTTCCGTCACCGTGCGACTGCTGGTGCGCCGAAATCCCAACCCGACATCGTCTCATCCGGCGACCCAGTGCGGTGTCCGGTTGTAGTAGTGATGAAGTGACAATCCCCACTGCGATTGCGTCATAACCGGCCCATGCTCGTCGTCGAAGCCCGGGCTGCCCTTGACATGCTGCACAAGTCGCTCCTCGCCGACGATCTCCTCACGAATCGGCCCGGCATTGCTCAATGGCGACGTCCGGTGTCGCGAAACACGAACGATGTGAATCTTCAAGACACCTACTTCCAAATAATCCGCACCATCCGCCCAGGCTTCACGCTCTCGACACGCGGGTGTCGCCAGGCGTGCCGAACCCGGCGCCATCCAGATCCGCGAGTCCCGGATCACGGCTGACTCCTCCGTCCACCGTGCTCGAGCCGTCAAACCACTTCCGACAGCGATTTCGTGACGGGTTCGCCACGCACCGCGCCGTGCTGCGCGGATCGGTCGGCGGCGTTCTCGCACACCATCGACACGAACGCATCGCGAGTGGTGTGCAGCGCGTTCGCCGTCCGATCGATGTCGTGCACGATGCGCTTCGGCAAGCATAGCTCGATCCGCACGGAACTCGACGTCATTTGGGTCAGGTCGATGTCGAAGAACCGCCAGATCCCGTCGCCGGTATCGACATCCGACGCTTGCAATACTGACATGTCCGTGGTCGGTGGCGGAATGAGACGCACGGACCGGTCATAGCGGGCCATGACCCGTTGCGCAGCGGCCGCCTGCAACTCGCCATACGATTCACCCTCCACATCGACTTCGGGAAAATCCGGAAGCGCGCCGCGATACCGGGGATTCTCGTGCCGCGTGATATAGATCGGATATTTCATGAACCACTCCCGACAGAGGAATGTGACGAACGCCATCGTGCATCGCGGCGGCTCGACGAGTCGGTACGCTGAAGAACAGTCTTCCGGACACGTTTCGCGATGCCCTGCCGCCGTTCACTCACCGGATCGTCCGATGCCCCGCTACCCGGGGTATTCGAATATTTCGTGCAAATTCTGGCGCTGTGGTTCGGAAATGTATGATTTTTTGACGCGACTGCATGGTCCGGACGTTGGCCACCGTCCGGACAACGTCATGGATCGCCGGGACGCGCGAACCTGTCACCATGTGTCATGTCATTGCCGACTGGATTCGCCATGCCACCCGGTCACGTCCGCATGACGTCAGGTTCACCGCCACCGCACAAAAGCGCAACCATATCGTGTAACGCACAATGCGGCAGATGGCACATACATCGAGTGCGGTGTGACGCGTACGGATCGCAATTCAGCCAATCGTTGGACCGCCATCTCGCCGCATCCTTGACTACTAAGCACAGACCCGAGCCCGAAATACACAGTTGCGTTAGATCAAACGGGGCCACCCTTGGCCACACTAAAAATTATTACACGGGTTCAGCAACATGTCTCTGCTGCATCTGTGATGAGGAATCTCGAGACCATGCCTTCCGCACGGCATTCCCGAGTCGGGCCAGTCGAGGAGATACAACATGACGCTAGGAACAATTCTACTGATCGTTCTGGTGCTGCTGCTCATTGGAGTGGTTCCAACGTGGCCGCACAGCAGAGGATGGGGCTACGGACCGAGCGGCATCCTCGGTTTCATTCTCGTTGTAGTCGTCATCCTGCTACTGCTCGGCAGGTTGTGAGCGCACCGAAGTTGAAAAGTCACGGCGGAACGTGCCTGTCCGGTCCGTGATCATGGACCTTGGGTTGGCCAGACCGACGGACTGCAAAGCTTTCCGGCGTCTCCGCATCCAGAGTTGCCGCAACAACCCACGTTTACATACGGAGCAGGAAATGACAAAACTCAACCGCATTTCTGCATTCTTCATGATGCTACTTCTGACGTTCTTCCTCGGCTGCGCAGGTTCTCGCATACATGAAGGAACCGGGGAATACGTCGACGACTCTGTCATCACCACCAAGGTGAAGGCGGCCGTGCTGAATGAGCCCTCGCTAAAATCCGCCGAAATCAATGTGGAGACGTTCAAGGGCGTCGTGCAACTGAGCGGCTTTGTCCGGTCACAGACCGATATCGATAAGGCCGTCGAGGTGGCGCGACGCGTTGGGGGAGTCAAATCCGTTAAGAACGAGATGCGGCTCAAATGATGAATGATCAATCACGCCGCGTACCGCGTGTTCGGTACGACGGCTTCCTGCGAGCGAGACGGTTGGCCCGATAATCTGTCATGCCGAGGAAGCCGTCATGGCTTTGATGAGAACGCATGCCGACATGACGAACATTGCAACGGCATGCTTATTATCACGACCGCGCGTGACGGGCCTAGCTGAAGCTGTCGTTCGTCGGACAGATACCGCGTGCCAGATCTGTATGTGTCGAATTGGCCGCCATGTGAAAGCGGCGAAGCACCTGTTATGCATCGCCGACGGCTTGCCCCCGCTGTTGGCGCCAGATGTTGCTGACTGCCGCGAGAAGGAGTGCTACGTCGATGCGCATCGCACAGATTGCTCCACTGTATGAATCCGCTCCGCCGAAACTCTATGGCGGGACGGAACGAGTCGTATCGTACCTTACAGAAGCGCTGGTCGATCTCGGCCACGACGTCACACTGTTCGCCAGGGGTGACTCGAAGACGACCGCGCATCTCATTCCGTCATGTGTATTAGCCGGGACTTGATCTGACCGGTGTTTGGTCAGTTCCCGCATGCGCCGCTGGTGTCCATTTCGAATGCCCAGCGCTTGCCGTTACCGCTCGCAAATTGGCTTGGCACGATCCATCATGGGCTGCCTGACGATCTGCTGACACCGCAACCAGAAGCTCAGCCGGACTATCTAGCATTTCTCGGTCGCATCCATCTGTCCAGAAAAGCGCCGCGATCTGCCTATCGAGATCGCGGCGCTCGCAGGTCTACCGCTACAAATTGCCGCTAAGGTGGACAAAGCCGACCATGCGTACTTCACGACCGTAATCGAGCCTTTGCTGTCACATCCGCCTGTCAAGTTCGTCGGGGAGATCGGCGAATCACAGAAGTCCGCATTTCTGTCAGGTGCCAGGGCGTTGTTGTTTCCGATCGATTAGCCGGAGCCGTTCGGCCTAGTGTTGAAAGAGGCATTGGCATGCGGTACCCCGGTTATCGCATTCAACCGCGGCTCGGTCCCTGAGGTAATCGAACACGGGGTAACGGGCTATATCGTCGATGATGTCTATGGCGCCGTCGAAGCCCTGAAACGCCTCGATGCGCTCTCGCGCCCGGTGATCCGCGAGCATTTCAAAAGTCGTTTCAGCGCGCAATTAATGACGCGGAAGTATGTTGATGCCAATATGAGGCTCGTCCACATGCCTCGCCACTTCGAACCGAAATGTGCATCCGCAGCTGGAAAATTTGTTGACGTAGATCATCGATGCCCGGTGGTCGATCGCCAAGCTCGAATCATCGCGGCTGTCGACGAGCGCCGGGGCATGCCGTATGTGCATGTGTTGATGTTGAAGTTCGTAGATTCTGCTAATGGTGTCCGTTCGAGCGCTAATCGTGTCCCGTTATTCCGCTAATGCGGGGCAGAGAAGGTGTAAGCACTCGACCAGGACCGTAGCGTAGATCGTTGACGGTGAGAGATTCGCGATGTTATCGGATGGGCTGCGATGCGCTCGAGGACATAGGCAAGGTCCGCCTCGGGATCGAGGCCGTTCATGCGCGCCGTGCCAATCAGGCTATATATCGCGGCGGCACATTCGCCGCCGGAGTCGGCGCCAACGAACAAGTAATTCCGTCTGCCCAGGGCGACGCCGCGCAACGCTCGCTCGGCGATCAGGTTACCCGTTATTGTAAGTGGGTGACTGTGTCCGGCGCTTCAGGGGGCTGCTCAAACTCACACGCCCTGCCGTTGCAGTGCCGGTAGCCCCTGTCACGCGATTTGCGAAACCCGAGTTTGAACACGCGTCGGGCTATAGTGATAAGGTTCCCTATCTTGCTGTCGCGTCGATCCCGATGCCGGGAACTGCACTCGACAGCGAATGGCGGTTCCGGGGCGACGCGAACGACTCTGAACGACCCTTACAGTCGCTCAAGAGTCGGCGCCTTCAATGGCGGCCGAACCAGGCCGGCTGCCATCAGGAACAGCGGCGGGAGTTACTCATGGGTCGCAGGATCGTTCGCGGCGATAGGCGGGTCGGGCGTGGCCTCCTGAGTGTCGAGCCAGGCCTGCATAAGGGCGTAGGTGACGGCGAGCATCACCGGCCCGATAAACAGCCCGACCATGCCGAACGCAATCAGGCCACCCAGCACGCCGGCGAGTATGAGGATCATCGGCATCGCAATGGCGCGCCGGATCAGAATCGGACGTAAGCTGTTGTCCAGTGCAGTCACGCCGAGGGACCAGCCGAACAGCAGGATCGCCGCGAGCTTTGCATCGTGCACGAACAGCCAGGCAACACAAGCCAATAGCGGTAACAGTGGGCCGAGCTGAGCAAGACAGAAGATGAACAAGATCGCTGTCAGGACGCCGGCATACGGGACGTTCGCGCCCCACAGGCCGAGGCCGCCCAAGGCGGATTGGGCTAGCGCCGTGACCATGACGCCCAGTGCGACCGCGCGAATCGCGTGTTCGACCAGCCGCACCATGGCCGCACCGTTTGCAGGTGCCACGCACTGTGCAACGCGGGTCACGGTGAGCCCGACCGCTTCCCCCTTCGCGAAAAGAATGCCGCATATGATGACTGTGAGCAGCAGATGAAGCACGAGCACGCCAATCGCGCTAGCGCGTATGAGAAGCCAGCTCGCCAGGCGGCTCACATACGGCTGCAGCGTCGCCAGGACGCCGCCCGGTCCTGCGTCCGACAGCGTTTGCCACTCGCGCGTGGCATGCGTGCCGGCGAGCGGCAGGTTGGCGAGCCATCCCGGCGGCGGCGGCAGCGTGTAGTTCGGCAAGCCGTTCAGGAGCGTCATGATCTCGTCTGCATGAGCTGCCAGCGTCGACACCGCGCCATAGATGGGAAGCACGATCACGACCATCAATGCCAGCAACATCACGATCACTGCCGGCCCACGGCGACATCGCAGACGGCGCTGCACTTCGTGCAGGAGTGGCCAGGTCGCGACGACAATCGTGGCGGCCCAGACGAGCGCGAGCAGAAACGGGCGCAGGATATACAGGCTACCGCAAATCAGCAGCGACAGCGTCACAATGCCCAGTATGACGCGAACGAGATCGACGGTCGGACGTACGTGCACGATCTGCCGGGCTCTGACAACTGTTGCATGAGGTTGGCGGTTCAATTCGCGGCCTCCAAACTCTACCCCGGCTTGTCCCGGCTGACCTTGCGCAACCTGCAAATTTCGGTCCGAATGATCGCGTGCTTCGGCTTTGCCTGATCACTTCCCGGTGCCACCGATGTAAATCAGCAATCGCCGAAAGTACCGGCCCGTTTGGGAGACGGCCATCGTGCAAAATTTGCTATTCCGCCGACCATGATCACCGATTACCGCTTTTCAAAGCGATCACGGAGTCCGAAATGAGTGATCATCGCTTCCGGAATACGCACGCAATCCGCAAACGCTGCGCTCAGGTGTTAATTGTGGGCGGCCGCGGCCGCGGCGGATTGACGCAAATCAAGGTTGCAAACCACATGCGGAATACAGTCACTTTTGCTATCTCATCGGACGACGGAAAAGAATCGGTCAAATCTGTCCCCACTTTTCGGGGCACTTCCAATATCCCTTGTGCTGCTTCCTGCAATCCCGGCCTCCGTCACGTGCTACGATCGCTATTGGGCGAGCGGGGGTGAGCAATGGACCTGGGCGGATTCAAGCCATATCGCGGCTACTTCTATCGAGTCTCTGCAAATTTCAGCCAGGATGGCCAGTGGCGCAGCACGATTGATGTTCTTCGGCGTCATTGGAACGGCACCACCGAAACCGTGATTTCGGAGATGAACGTGCCTGGCACATTCATCTCTGAACCGCGCCGGGAATCGTGGAGGCCGGTTGGTTTAAGTTAATGCAGGCAAGTCAGCGGCATTTCTGAGTTGCCTGTAGTAGTTTGCCTCAGCCTCAGCGGGCGGGATATAGCCGAGCGGTTCCATCAACCGATGATGGTTGTACCAGGCCACCCATTGCAGCGTTGCCAGTTCGACGGATTCCCTCGTTTTCCAAGGGGCGCGCCGATGAATCAGTTCCGTTTTGTACAGACCGTTGATCGTTTCAGCCAGCGCGTTATCGTAGCTGTCGCCACGGCTGCCGACGGACGGCTCGATACCCGCCTCGGCCAAACGTTCGCTGTACCGAATTCCGACATATTGCGCCCCTCTATCGGAGTGATGTATCAATGTCCCGTCGTCACCCGGTTGGCGAGCGTACAGCGCCTGTTCAAGTGCATCCAGAACAAAGTCCGTGGTCATCGACGAACTGACGCGCCAGCCAACGATGCGACGGGCGAACACGTCGATGACGAACGCCACGTAAAGCCAGCCCCGCCATGTCGAGACGTAGGTGAAATCCGACACCCAAAGCTGATTCGGTCGCTCAGCCTTGAACTGCCGGTTGACCCGATCCAGCGGGCACGGCGCGCTCGAATCGGGAGTCGTCGTGCGAACTCGCTTGCCGCGAACTGCGCCTCGCAAGCCCTGCAGCTTCATCAACCGCCCGACCGTGCAGCGTGCGACCAAGATGCCCTCCCGGTTCATCTGCTTCCAGACCTTCGGCACGCCATAGACCTGCATGTTGGCCTGCCAGATACGCTTGATCTCCGGCTGCAGAAGCTCATCGCGTTTGGCGCGGGCGCAGCGTTTGGACGGATCGCGAAGCTGCGCAGCATGGCGTCGGTAGCCCGACGGGGCAATCCGCAAGACCTTGCAGATCGGCCCGACCCCGAAGGTGTCGCGATGCTGATCAATGAGGGCCTTCAGGACTTGAAACGGCGGTCGAGCTCCGCCTGGGCGAAAAACGCGCTCGCCAGCTTGAGAATCTCGTTGGTCCGGCGCAGTTCCTTGACCTCGCGTTCCAGGGCCTTGATGCGTTCACGCTCGGCCGTGCTCACGCCATCGCGCTCCCCGCGGTCGACCTCGTCGCGTTTGACCCAATCCAGCAGCGTCTGCGGCGTACAGCCGATCATCGGCGCAATCGATTCGACTGCTGCCCACATCGACGGGTGTTCGCTACGCTGTTCGCGTACCAGACGCACTGCGCGCCCCCGCACTTCCGGGGAAAATTTGCTTGCCTTCTTGTTCATGACTCGATTCTCTCAAGAATACGAGCCTCCACAAAATCCGGTGCGGTTCAACGGTGGCGCTCATCAATATCGATTCCAGATGGATGGCCGGCTCCCACCAACTACCGGCAAGGTGCACAACGCGCCAATTGTCTGCTTTGGGTTGCGGATTCAACCTGTCGATGCAACGAATTGATGAAATCGCTCAGCCGGCGTATCGAAGTTTAGTGCCTTGCGCGGTTCAAGATTGTAGCCGCCCCCGGTGGGACAGTTCTGCGTGGACATCAACACATCGTTCGCATCCTGACACGAACGATCATCGCACATGCTCGAGTTTTGTCTCCAACTCCTTGCCGCCTCTTACACCGACTGCGAGTAGACCAGTGTTTCCAGGAACGAAGCGACCAGCTTGTTCTCTTCATCCTTTCTCGTGATTGCCACAACTGCAGCACTCTCTTGAATGTCGCGCACGGGGACGAACGCCACATCTCCTCGATTGTTCACGGCAATTGAGCGACCAACAAGCGTGCCGCCAAGACCAGCGCCGACAAGCGCCAATGCAGTATGGATCTCAATTGCCTCGTGAGCCACGACTGGGCTGGCCCCAGCCTCTCTGAGCACGGAGACCATCTGCTGGCCAAATGGGCTTTTGGGATCCTTGGGATAAAGAATGAAGGGAAGGCTCGCAAATTCAACAGCTGATACTGAACTCTGTTGGGCGAGTGGGTGGCCGATCGGTAGAGCAGCCAGGAACGATTCTTCGAGCACAAGTTTGTAATTCAGATCCGTTGACTGCTCAAACCGGCCAATGAACCGCGAGATTCCCAAGTCGATACGCCCCTGGTGTAGCTGCTCCGGCTGGTACTCCGATAGGACCTCAACGAGATCAAGATGAACGTCAGGAAAGGACTCCCGAAATCTCCTGATGGCAGACGGTAAAATTGAAAACAGCGCCGACCGCACAAAACCGACACCTAACCATCCCCTATTTCCCGTTGCAATGCCGCGGGCCTCCTCATCCAGACGTCGCGCCTGGGACAACAGTTCCTTCGCCCTCGGATAAAAGTACTTCCCGAGTGATGTCAGTTCCATCGGTCTTCTCGATCGATCGAACAGCGCCCCCCCGAGATGCTCCTCCAATTGAGTCAACTGCATGCTGACCGCAGTGGGCGCCACAAAAAGTCTCTGGGCGGCCAGTGCGGCACTTCCCGCCTCCACCACTTCGCAGAAGTACCTAAGCTGCCTCAAGTTCATTTTTTCTGACCTAATAGTAAGAAATCGATGGTTGTCATCAATTTTACTTTATCCAATACTGTTTCCAAGCTCAATATATGGAGACGCAGCGTGGATCAAGTTCAAGTCCTATCAGAGTCTATCGTTCGCGCATTGGGTGATTGCGGCAGTGCGACGGTCTACGAAGCGCAAGGCGCGAGAGGCGCACTGGATAGCGGAATCAAGCCGATCCACGAGAGCATGCGGATCGCCGGACCCGCGCTTACGGTAGATGTCCGTCCCGCCGACAACCTCATGCTGCACTACGCGTTGCTGAAGGCGAAACCTGGGGATGTTTTGGTTGTGGATGCGAAAGGGTTCGTTGAAGCGGGCCCTTGGGGAGACGTACTGACCGAGCAAGCGATGAAGATCGGCGTCGCCGGACTGATCATCAACGGCGCAGTCCGGGATGCAAGCACGATCACCGACATGGGATTTCCCGTTTTTTGCCGAGGCTTGAGTATCAAAGGAACAGGCAAGAATCAGCCCGGCAAATTGAATGTGCCAATCTGTATCGGTGATGTCCAAATTAATCCTGGCGACATCATTGTCGGAGATCGCGACGGCGTTGTCGTCGTGCCTCGGCAGCTGGCCGATAGGACCCTCGCAGATAGCCTGGCACGCGAAGAGAAAGAAGCTGATTTCAGAGCGCGGATCAAGAACGGTGCCACGACAGTCGAGCTGTTAGGACTCGGCGATATGCTGGATCAACTGAATTTGGTCTAATTAATAGCAACTCATCTTAGAAAAATAAAAAGATGTATGTGGAGCGAGACAATGGAACCGCAATCCGTAAAACTGGAGGGCGCGGCAATCTCCGCGCAAACGAAATCGACGAAATACCGTTGGATCGTCGCGACTTTGTTCTTTGTGATCTATACGATCGCGGCAGCCGACCGGGCGAACCTGGGCGTCGCTTTGCCTTTCCTTAGAAAAGAGTTCGCGATGAGCAACGCCGAGGCGGGGGGATTGGTTAGCCTATTCCTGTTGGCCTACGGTGCCGCACAATTGCCGTCTGCATGGCTCCTCTCGAAATTTGGTGTGAGGAAAACGTTCTCCATCTCGATGATTCTCACGTCAATTGCGACGGGGCTGACTGGTCTAGTCGGAGCACTTCTTCCGCTGAAGCTTTGCCGCATCGCTCTCGGCCTTGCAGAAGGGCCCCTGCCAATTGGCATCGCGACGACCATCAACAACTGGTTTCCGTCGAAAGAAAAGGGTACCGCTGCTGGCATCTTTCTTTCTGCCGTCAAATTCGGGCCTGTAATCACGCCGATTCTGGGAGCCGCAATCGTAACGGCGTGGGGGTGGCGGGAAATTTTCATCTTCTTCGCCATACCCGGGGTTGTTCTCTCCTTCTTTTGGCATTTTTTGGTTACCGATAAGCCAGATGCGAGTCGATTCGTTAATAAAGGAGAGGTTGCTTATATTACCGAAGCACCTGATGGAAAATCCGGCGTAAGGATGAAAACGCAGTCGAAACCGATTCCGTGGCTCGACAGGATCATCCGGGTGCGCGACGAGAAGACATTGGACACCACCGCGAGCGTGCTGAAATCGTGGAATGTCTGGGGATGTGCGCTGGGTTACTGCTTTCAGCTAGGAATATCGAGTGTCTTGCTGGCATGGATTCCTACCTACCTGCTGACGGTCAAGAAGTTCTCGATCATGAACATGGGCTTTGTCGCAGCAGCACCGTGGGTTGGCGCCGTGGTCGGCAACATCCTGGGTGGCTTGCTTTCGGATCGCCTGGTCGGGAAGCGACGCAAGCCGGGGATGATGATCTCCGCACTCGCCACCGCCGGCATGATGTATGCCCTCATCCGGTCGCCAGCCGACCCAGTCCTCTACAGTGCGCTGATCTTTACGACAGGCATGCTGCTTAGTATCGGCTATTCCGCTTATATGGCTTATCCCATGCCTTTCGTTTCCAAGGAAAAATTCCCGGTTGCGAATGCCATTGTCAATATGGGCGGGCAACTAGGCGGCGCAGCCACACCCTTCATTACGGGTTTGCTGCTGGACAGCCATGGGTGGGATTGGGTGTTCGCATTCATGGCATCGATCTCCGCCCTGACGTTCCTCATCCTGCTAACAATATCCGAGCCGCTCAAGATCGAGCGGGTCGACGCATAGCGGAGCCGGCCGGGCCAAGCTCGATTGCGGCACGTCCAGGAACGCAGCACTCACAAGACAGCCAAATGAAGCAAGAAGACAAGGAACTCGTATCACTGTTCGATGGGCTCGATACGGCAGCGGTATCGGATGCGATGGACAAGCTGGGGCTTTCGGGGCAGTGCCTGGGAATTGCCCCGCTGGATAATTATTCGAAGGCGATCGTCGGTCCAGCATTCACGGTGAAATATGCGCCCGCCAGCACGCCTCCCGGCACGGTGGGCGACTTCATCGACGACGTGGCGCAAGGAGACGTCGTGGTCATCGACAACGATGGCCGTACGGATTGCACTGTCTGGGGCGACATCATGACGCAGTACGCGGGTATACGGGAGATTGCCGGCACGGTCATCGATGGCGTATGTCGTGATGTATCCCGCGCCTTGGCCGACGGCTATCCGCTGTTTACGCGTGGGCGCTTCATGCGCACGGGCAAAGACCGCGTACAGGTTGAAGCCACCAATGGACCAGTGTCTGTTGGCACGGCTCGGGTTGAGACGCGCGATATCGTTGTCGCCGACGCCAATGGTGTCGTCGTGGTGCCCCGTAGTCACGCTCACGATGTAGCCGCCGCCGCACGGCGGATCGAAGCAATTGAGGCGGAGATCCGCGAGCATATTGCGAATGGCAAGACGCTCAGCGAGGTGCGCGCGATGCTCGGCTATCACGACCTGCAAAGGAGGGGCTAATGGCAACACGGCCGCGCCTCGCCCGCATTCTGAGCCTGCGGGATTTCGAGGACGCTGCGCGACGGCACCTTCCGCGTCCGGTGTACGAGTACATTGCAGGGGGCTCGGAAGAGAACCTCGCGCGAGAGGCGAACCGTAGCGCGTTCGACCGCTACGCATTTGTGCCGCGCGTTTTCGTTGACGTGTCGTCGACAAAGCCCGATACGGAGCTCTTCGGGCAACAGTTTGCCGCCCCATTTGGGATCGCGCCCTTGGGATTGAGCGCGCTTTCGGCGTATCGTGGCGACGTGGTCCTGGCACGTGGTGCTATGTCCGCTAATATCCCGATGATTATGAGCGGATCGTCGCTAATACCGCTCGAAACCGTTGCCGAAGTCAATAGAGACACATGGTTTCAGGCCTATCTGCCTGGGGGTGAACATCAGCGTGACGCGTTGATCAAACGCGTCGCGAAGGCAGGTTTCCACACACTGGTCATCACTGCGGATACCCCGGTTGCGGCTAACCGCGAGAATAATATCCGGGCTGGTTTCTCCACACCCCTGCGGCCCAGCGTGCGCTTGGCCTGGGAAGGGATCACGCATCCTCGCTGGCTGTGCGGCACCTTTCTCAAGACCTGCATACGGCACGGACTACCGCATTTCGAGAACAACTATGCGCACCGCGGCGCTCCCATTCTCTCGAAGCACATATTGCGGGACTTCTCCGATCGCGGGCGCACGGACTGGATGGCGCTGGACCGCATTCGCAGTCAATGGCGCGGTCGCTTGATAGTAAAGGGAATCCTGAACCCGACAGATACAACACAAGCGCGTGGGCTTGGCGTCGACGGCATCATCGTGTCCAATCATGGCGGTCGGCAACTCGATGCGGCAGTACCACCGCTGCTTGTCTTGCCTCGGATTGTCGAAGCTGCAGGCGACATGCCTGTCATGTTGGATGGCGGAATTCGCCGGGGTACCGATGTGCTCAAGGCGCTTGCGCTCGGAGCAAAGTTTGTCTTTATCGGGCGACCATTCGGCTATTCGGCAGCGTTCGCTGGCGAAGCGGGCGTATGCCACGCGGCACGATTGCTGCACGACGAGATCACGCGAAACATGGCGTTACTCGGCCTCACCAGAATCGCGGACTTGAAGCCCGAGGCTCTTGTCTCCGTGTGAGAGCGCGACGACTATTCCGCATCGATATAGACCTCACCTATGAAAGAGCTTCCTTGACCTGCCTGGAGTTCCCAGGATTCCCTGGACACACCGTTTCAATGTGACTTTGCAACGGCCTTCGCGAATCGCCTCTTCAGAGGTCGCGGAGGAAACGCGCAGATGAGGCGACAGTCCATAGGCACTACCGTCCAGCGTCGCCACCTTTGCTTCTTCGATGTGGTACTTGACAGATTCGAGGACCATGCCACTCGGCGTGGTCTTTCCAATAAGGCCTGCGATGGGGGGTAACGCTGTCGCGGGATTTTTTTCAGCACTCTGATGGATGCAAGCGAATTGCTCGCGCGTGCGCCGCGTTGAAGTAACCGGCGCTCGAGCAGCTTGCCACAATTCCGTGGCATCGATACCTGACTGCCTGGGAACGGCTGCAAGACTACATCGTAGCGGGCAAGCGCTCGCCTATCGCCGCCGCAGCGGGCAAGTGACCGCATCGACGGAATGGTAGCCGTTTGTATTTGAACGAGTCTGGACAGATAACCAATATTATCTGTCCTGATCCGTTTTTGATCTAAACTGGCGAGTATGAAAACGCGCCGGACCGAACCCGTTGCCTTCCCCGATGATGCCGAACTGGCCGCGCTGCGTGCCTGGTACGCAGGGCTCGACGCCCGGGTGGCCGTCGCCCGCTATCTGGGTGACCGCAAGGCGCCAGGAGCCTCCGCGCGCGGTGTGCTCGGGAGCATCCGACGAGCGCTGATCGCGTATGCGAGGAGCCGCCATCGCGATGACATGGCAGACGCATTCTGCGAGCGGTCCGCTGCATCGGCCGACACCCTCGCGCGCGCGATTGAGACTTTGCGCAGCCTGCCAGCGCCGGTGCCACAGATTGCCGACAACATCGACCAGTGGTTGCCGCCGCGCGTGGTGGTCGCCCTGCAGGCGCACGGCATCCGGACGCTGGCCGACCTGACCGTGCGAATTCCGCGTCGGCGCCGCTGGTGGACCGCAATCGACGGACTCGGCGTCGCCGGCGCGCGCCGAATTGAGGCGTTCTTCTCCACACACCCCGCACTGACCGAACGGGCAAGGGCTTTGATCGTCGCGGCGCCGGCTGGGGACGTCGTGCCGTGGGAGCAACTGCGCGTGCCGCACGAAGTCGACGGCTCGCACGGACAGTTCCGCGCCCCGCGGGCCGCCTGCCTGCTGAACGCGTCCAACGATTACGAGGCGATCCAGTCCTGGCTGTCGCTGCACGAGTCGGCCGCCACGCAGCGCGCGTACCGAAAGGAAGCGGAGCGCCTGATCCTCTGGGCGATTGTCGAGCACGGCCGCGCACTGTCGTCACTCACCACCGACGATGCGATCGCCTATCGCGGTTTCCTGCGGCGGCCGACGCCGCGCGAGCGCTGGGTTGGCCCATCGCGGCCGCGGCACAGCATCGAATGGCGGCCGTTCACCGGCGCGCTGTCCGCCCGATCCGCAGCCTACGCGCTGAACGTCCTGTCGGCACTGTTCCGCTGGCTGATCGAGCAGCGCTACGTGCTCGCAAATCCGTTCGCCGGTGTGAAGGTCAAGAGCCAGGCGCCGCGCGCCGGCTTGGATGTGTCGCGCGGCTTCTCCGAGGGCGAGTGGCTGCTGATCCGCACACTGGCTGACGGCCTCGAATGGTCCTATGGCTGGAGCGTACCGGCCGCCCAGCGGCTGCGGTTCCTGCTGGACTTCGGCTATGCGACTGGCCTGCGTGCGAGCGAACTGGTCTGCGCCACGCTTGCCGATATCCGCCGGGACGAACACGGCGATCATTGGCTGCACGTGCTCGGCAAGGGTGGCAAGCGCGGGAAGGTGACGTTGCCGGCGCTGGCGCGAACGGCGCTCGACCAGTATCTTGTACAGCGCGGCCTACCGGTCACGCCCGTGCGGTGGAACCCGGCGACGCCGCTCGTCGCGAGTCTCGACGAGGACGGCGCGGGCATCGAAAGCACGCGGCTGTGGCGCGTGCTGAGGAGGTTCTTCGTGTTGGCGGCCGATGCGATTCAAGACGAGCGGCCCGCGACGGCGGACAAGCTGCGCCGAGCGAGCCCGCACTGGATGAGGCACACGCATGCATCGCATGCGCTGGCGCGAGGCGCCGAACTGGTCATGGTGCGCGACAACCTGCGCCACGCATCGATCTCGACGACGTCAACCTATCTTTACAGCGACGAAGTGCAGCGAGCTCGTCAGTTCGATCGGGCGTTTGCCGCACGGGACTTCAAGCGGTAGACCGTTTATACGGACTTCCACATAAGCCCATCAGTTTTCATAACTTCGGCGCTTATGATAGGAATTTACGCTTACCTTGTTCGTCCCCCTAGATCGCTCTAGCCGTAAAACGGCACAGAAAGCAAAGTCACCCCAGCCAGCGACGAAAGCGAAGCGCGCTTCTTCCTGCACGGCCTGTTCGGCTGATCTGTCATGGACGCCGGCAGTTTCGGCGCCTTGCCCGCCTACGCGGAACTTCAAGTCGCCTCCGATTTTTCGTTCCTGCACGGTGCGTCACGCGCCGAGGAATACGTCGCGCGCGCGGCGCAGCTCGGCTACAGCGCGATCGCGATCACCGACGAATGCTCGCTCGCGGGCGTCGTGCGCGCGCACGTCGAAGCGAAGGCCGCGAACATGCCGCTGATCATCGGCTCGCACTTTCGGCTGACGGCCGCGGACGGCGCGCCCGCGCTCGCCTTCACTGCACTCGCGATGAATCGGGACGGTTACGGCAACCTCTGCGAATTCATCTCGCTCGGTCGCATGCGCGGCAAGAAAGGCACGTACCGGCTGGCGCCGCTCGATATCGAGCACCCGGAAGCGCCGTACACCCACCTCCGCGGCCTGCCCGACTGCATCGCGATCCTGTCGCCCGACTTCCCGGCCAATGAGCAGCGGCTCGACGCCCAGGTCGAATGGATCGCGCGCGTGTTCGGCGAGCGCGCATGGGTCGCGCTGACGTTGCACGCCCGCGCGATGGACGACATCCACCGCGGCGTGGTCGAACGCGTCGCTGCGCGCCACGCCGTGCCGGTGGTGGCCACCAGCTGGCCGCTCATGCACGTTCGATCGCGCAAGCCGCTGCAGGACGTGTTGACCGGGATCCGGGTCGGCCGGCCGGTGTCCGAGTGCGGGTACGAGCTCGCTCCGAACGCGGAGCGGCATCTCCGATCGCGGCTGCGGCTCGCCAACCTCTATCCGGCCGGCGCGCTCGAGGAAACCGTGCGCGTCGCGCGGCGCTGCACGTTCTCGCTCGACGACCTCAAGTACGAGTATCCGGACGAACTGGTGCCGGCTGGTACCGACCCGGCGACCTATCTGCGCGAACAGACCTATATCGGCGCGCGCCAGCGTTTTCCTGCTGGCATCCCGGTCGACGTGCAGGCGCAGATCGAACACGAATTGCAGCTGATCGCGGATCTGAACTACGAGGCGTATTTCCTCACGGTGTACGACATCGTCCAGTTCGCACGCGAGCAAGGCATCCTGTGCCAGGGCCGCGGCTCCGCCGCGAACTCGTCGGTCTGCTACTGCCTCGGGGTGACCGAGGTCGACCCGTCGCGGCAGTCGATGCTGTTCGAACGGTTCATCAGCAAGGAACGCAATGAGCCGCCGGACATCGACGTCGATTTCGAGCATCAGCGTCGCGAAGAGGTCATGCAGTACATCTACCGCAAGTACGGCCGCGATCGCGCAGCGCTGACGGCCGCCGTCACGACGTACCGGCCGCGCAGCGCGTTGCGGGAAGCCGGCAAGGCGCTCGGCGTGGATCCGGCGATCGTCGATCGCGTCGCGAAGCAGCATCACTGGTTCGATTCGCGCGCGGATCTGTTGCAGCGGTTTGCCGAGGCCGGCCTCGATCCCGAAGCGCCACTCAACCAGCAGTGGGCCGCGTTTGCCGCGCGGCTGCTCGGCTACCCACGGCACCTGTCACAGCACTCGGGCGGCTTCGTGATCAGCCGCGGCAAGCTCACGCGCCTCGTACCGGTCGAGAACGCAGCGATGGAGGATCGCTCGATCATCCAATGGGACAAGGACGACATCGAGGCGCTCGGCATCCTGAAGATCGACGTCCTGGCGCTCGGCATGTTGTCGATGGTGCGGCGCGCGCTCGACATGATCTCGGAGAAGCGCGGCGAGACGTTCGAACTGCAGGACATTCCGGCCGAAGACAAGGCGACCTACGACATGCTTTGCGACGGCGATAGCATGGGCGTGTTCCAGGTGGAATCGCGCGCGCAAATGTCGATGCTGCCGCGCCTGCGGCCGCAGTGCTTCTACGACCTGGTGATCGAGGTCGCGATCGTGCGGCCGGGCCCGGTGCAAGGCGGGATGGTGCATCCGTTTCTCCGCCGGCGCCAAGGGCTCGAGCCCGTCACGTTTCCGTCGGAAGGGATGGAGAAAGCACTGGCGCGCACGCTCGGCGTGCCGATCTTCCAGGAGCAGGTGATGCAGGTCGCGATGCAGGCGGCCGGCTTCTCCGCCGGCGAGGCCGACCAGCTGCGCCGCGCAATGGCGGCATGGAAGCGCAAGGGTGGACTGGAGCCGTACCACGAGCGTCTGGTGAGCGGCATGCTTGAGCGCGGCTACGATCGCGAGTTCGCCGAGTCGATCTTCGCGCAGATCAAGGGCTTCGGCGAGTACGGCTTCCCGGAGAGCCACGCGGCCAGCTTCGCGCTGCTCGTCTACTCCAGCGCGTGGCTGCGTCGACACGAACCGGCCGTGTTTCTGACCGCCCTGCTCAACAGCCAGCCGATGGGGTTTTACACGCCGTCGCAGCTGCTGCAGGACGCGCGGCGTCGCGGCGTTGAAGTGCTGCCCGTCGACGTAAACGTGAGCACATGGGATTCAGCAATCGAAGGGCCGACGACGTCGGCGCCCGTGCGTCTCGGCTTCTCGCTGTTGCGCGGCATGCGCGAGGATGTCGCGGGCCGCATCGAACTCGCTCGCGCAGCGCGGCCTTTCGTCGACGTCGCGGACCTCGCGCGCCGTGCGCAGCTCGATCGGCACGACCTGCAGGTGCTCGCGCGCGCGAACGCACTTCGCTCCCTCGCCGGCGGCAACCGACGCGCGGCGCTTTGGCTCGCGGCCGCCGCGGTCCCGGATCGAGATCTGCTGCGCGGCACCGAGCGCGACGATGCCGTCCCGGCGCTGCCTCAAGCGTCCGAAGGCAAAGAGATCGTGACTGACTATCGCGCGATGGGCTTCACGCTCGGCCGGCATCCGCTCGCGCTGCTGCGCGATCGCCTCGCGCTCGATCGCCTGCAGTCGGCCGAGCAGCTGGCGACGTTGCGCAGCGGCCAGCTCGCGCGCGCGTGCGGACTGGTCACGGTACGGCAGCGGCCGGGCACGGCGAACGGCGTGCTCTTCATGACGCTCGAAGACGAGACGGGCCAGGTCAACGTGATCCTCTGGCCCGGACTGCTGGAGAAGTTTCGAAAGGAGGCGCTCGGCGCCGCGTTGCTCGCGGTATACGGCGTGTGGCAGGCCGAAGGAAAGGTACGGCACCTGATCGCGAGCAAGCTCGTCGACAGGACCGAGTTGCTCGGTGCGCTACCAACGACGGCGCGGGAGTTTTGCTAGGGCGACACCATCGAAGCCGAGCAAACCGAAGAATTACGCGAGTGTTTCGCCGATCCTACCCGCAAGCCATGCGGTGAACGCAGTTTTCGCAAGAACGTTCTCAAACGTCCCTTCTGCTTCGACATACGACCCGACGGCGCCCCCGGACGCTGCATATTGGCGCACAAATTCGCTCCGCTCGTCCGACGACAGACCGCTAAACCAGGCCGATCCTCAACAAGCATTGCCGCCGGCAAATCGCTTGTCGCAGCTGCCGTCGAGAAATGCAGCCTGTTCGTCCAAAAAGCAGGCATGAAGCTGTTCGCGGCCAAAAGCAAGGTCGAAATTGTAGCGCAGTCGGATGCACTGTCGTTATTCGCGGACCGCGATATCCCGTCACGAGCAATCAAAGTCGAGTGACAATCGAAGCGACGGTCGAGATCATCTTGAAGTGCGGCGGCTCCTATATTCGCCTGAATGCTGATGGAATCGAAGACGGGACGCGAGGTGCGCGGACCATCAAGCCTGCGGCATTTAGCCGGGAGGGCACCAGCTCCGTTATCCGCAGTGCATATAGCAAGCTTTCCTCCATGATGCGCTACCCTGCCACACTCGTTAGGTGCAGAGGCGCGCCAAGTAGTGTCCTCAGGGGGCCGGCACGTCGTCCGCCCGCAGTGCGTCGAGCGTATCGGTAAACTCGACATGCAGCGCGGGCCACAATTCGGCGAACACGTCGAGGCCCTCGTCGCGCACAACCTGTTGCAACCCGTTGGACAGCTCCGCGAGAACGCCGTGCCCGACCGCCAGGAAGCCACCACTCAGCGCATGCAGCTCACGCGCGACCGTCTCCGTATCGCGTCCGGCCAGCGCGCGATCGATCGACTCTAATGACGCTAGCGTAACCCTACGCATCGCAGCCACCACGGTTTTCGGCATCGTGAAGCGATCGCCAGCAGCACTCTCAGATCTGCCGCGAACTTGTACGCGAAGCGCGCGCGCCAGTGCCCGCATCAACACGGGCTTCAGCAGCAGCGCACGTATTCCGACATCCAAGCAGCGCTTTTCGTCGCCCGGCCCCGCATGCGCCGTCATCGCTATGATGGGCAATTGCGCGTCGCGTTCACGAATCGCGGCCGCGAGTCTCCAGCCATCCGTGTCGGGCAAACCGAGATCGGTCAGCACCACGTCGAAGCGGCCTCCAGCGAGCGATGCCAACGCCTGCCCGCCGCTCTCGACGATCGTCGCATCAGTGCCCAGCTCGCGGAGCTGGTCTGCGAGCAGAAGTTGGCTTGCCGAATGATCTTCGACGGCAAGCACGCGCAACGGCGCGTCGCCGTCCCCCGTGAGCGGGGCCGGGTCGAGCGGATCGTGGTCCGCATCGCCATGGAGATCGCAGGCCGCCACGTCGTCGGTCATCGGCAACGGGATGCGAACGCAGAACTCGCTACCCTCGCCCGGCGTACTGCGCACCGCAATTTCGCCCCCCATCGCCGCGACGAGCCTCCGGCAAAGTGCAAGACCAATGCCCGTGCCGCCATATTGCCGACGGATCGAGTCGTCGGCCTGCTGGTAAAGTTCGAAGATCGCCGACTGCGCCGACAATGGGATACCGATCCCCGTATCGATTACTCGTATTTCGACGACATCGCGGCCGCCCGCGCAAAGCGTCACGCTGCCCATCTCCGTAAACTTGATCGCATTGCCGATCAGATTCGCGACGACCTGGCGGATCCGGATCGGATCGCCGGTCCGGTAACGCTCCATGTCCGGGGCGATATCACAACCGAGGCGCAGCCCCCTCGCTGTTGCTAGGGGCCGGAACGATTCTGCGACTTCGCCCAGCAGTGTCGCGCAATCGAACGGCACCGCATCGATGCGCAGTTGCCCGGCCTCGACTTTCGAAAGGTCCAGCACGTCGTTGAGGATATGCAGCAGCGCAGACGAGGACGAATCCACAATCTGCAGGCGTCTGCGCTGCGTATCGGCAAGCGGGCCGCGCTTCATCAGTTCAAGATTACCTATCACCGCATTGAGCGGCGTGCGGATTTCGTGGCTCATTGTCGCGAGGAAAACCGACTTTGCCCGGTTCGCCTGGTCAGCCGCTTGTTGGGCTTCGACGAGCGACTGCTCGGCCAGCTTGCGCGCGGTGATGTCGTTGACGGTCGCAAGCAATACATTCGCTCCGCGATATCTGACGCGCGCGACGTTGACGAGCAGATGCGTCTCATCTGCGCCGCCAGTCACATCGGTGAGGGTGACCTCGTAGCCCGCAATCGCTCGCCGCCGCGCCGACGACTGCGCATCGTGCGATTGCATGAACGTTCGCCAGATCCGCAGCGACAGCGGCTCGCCAGCCACGCCGGTCTCGTAGCGAGCCATCGCTTGGTTACTCAGCAGAACCGCGCCATCCCCCTCGCTGAGTAGCGCAAGACCGATCGGTGCCGCGCGGATCAGCGTGCGGTTGAGCTGCTCGCTTTCCTTTAGGCGCGCGGCGCTGCGGTAGGCCGGCGCGAGAATGCGCCGGTTGACCAGCACGATCCCGCACCACAGCAACGCCAGACCAAGCAGCGCCACACCGGCAATTTTGAACAGGCGGGCCTCGATGCCACTCAATATGGTCTGTATCGAATAGACGTAGACCAGCGCCCAGTGCGTCCCCGGAATAGCATCGCGGATCACGAAACGCCCGTCGCGAAACAGGTGCTCGATGTCTTTCACGTAATCGCCGGAAGGTGCCTGCGCGAGGCGCGTCACGTCGGCGTGCCCTGCCGCCGACAGCATGATATTCCCGGCGCGATCGACGATCGCGAATGCACCACCATGCGAATCGTCGCCAAGCTCGTTCATAAGGCGTTCGGGAGGTAGCGTCTGGACGATCAGCACGATTGGCCTGCCACGGCCATCGAATGCCCAGGATGCAATGCGCAGCCGCTGCTCCCCCGTGATGACACCCGCGCGCGGTGGCATCCAGAGTACGCCATCGGGCACACGCGCCGGGTAAGCTGCCGCTGCGCGCACCATTGCCGCAACGTCTGGCCACGCCTGCGGCAGCTGTAACGGCAGTTGCGCGGCCTGCGCCGGCGGCAGCGCCGAACGGGACGTGACGTACAACGACAATGTGACGAAGCGACCGTCGGCACCGATCATGTACACGGCGTTCGTCAGCGGTTGCGTTCTCATCATCCACCTGCTGCTCTCGAACACCCGTTCGCTCAACGCGAGCAACGGCCCATAATCGCTCGCGTGATGCGCGGGATCGACGATGGCCTTCAATGCATAAGCACGGTTCAATTCGGACGCATCGTGCATCAGCAAGCCGCGTTGCTCGGCAAACGCTCGCTCGATCTGTGGGGTCGGGCGCGCGCGCTCGTTCCAGCCACCTTGCACCGTTGCCACTTGTTGCTTCAGCAGCGCGCTGTTTTCCGACATGCGCACCAACAGTTGCGACTTGACAGTGAGGAAGTGCGCGCGCAGCGCGGCCTGATAATCGCCGAATTCGCTACGCGCAACCGCGACTGCGCACGCCAGCATGAAAATGCCGAGCACCGCCCCACCGCCGTACAGCAGCCGGCGCTGATACGCGCGCATCCAGTGCGGGTCGAATTGTCTGCGCATCGCAAGACGATTCGGACGGTATAACCATTCGCGGAGCCCGCGCATTCCGGTGTCGCTCAGTCGGTCGACCGACGGTCGTCGCTTTCCGACGACTCGAGCGTGCCCTCGTACTTGATCAGGTCGGCATCTCGCTTGATGCCGAGCTTGCGCATCGCGGCTAGTTTCTGTGCGCTGATGGTCTTCTTGCTTCGATGGAGCCTGTCAGCGATTTCGCTAACCTTATAGCCTTCGCGGAACAGCCGGACGATCTCCGACTCCCGCTTCGTTAGTGTGGCTACGGCGCCGGTATCCGTGTGTTCGAGAAGCGACGCGATCGTCGGCGACATATAGTGGCCGTTCGAGTAAGCAGCGTGCACGGCGGCGACCATGTGCGAGATCGCGTCGGATTTGCTTGCGATGCAGTGGACGCCGAGTTGCTGCAGCGCGCGAAAGACCGCGGCAGAATTGAGCATAGTCACCGTCACGATTCGCAATTGCGGGTGGCGTCGCATCAGGAAAGCGATCAGCGACTGGCCGTCGCCAAATTCCCCGACCGGCATCACGTAGTCGAGCACGAGCACGTCACACGACGTCGCGTCCAGCCGGTCGATCAGTGCGGTTGTGTCCGACACGACAGCGACGACTTCGATCGTCGGCATGCCTGTCAATCCCTGTGCGATGCCATACCCCGACACCGGATGGTCGTCCGCGACAATTACTCGAACCAAAAATTCGTCCATCTTGCAGCCGCGTTCAGGAATGAGGCGCGCGTTCACGCCATATTTGTATTGATTCGAGACGTATCACTGAAGCAGTATAGCTCAATAAATTTGCTTACCCCGGAACGGTGACGGTGTAGAGTCCGCTCCAGAGAGGTCGAGCGACAGCACGGCGTGAACCCGAAGCAGTTGTTCCATTCGCCCAAGCTGTACCAGGACGGGAGTCTGTTGGCGGTCAAGGCTGGAGAGGAAGTGGGCCCGGCATCGGAGCCTTGAGCTTCCCCTGCGAGCCACGAGTTCCAGCGCAAGCTGCGCCGCCTACGGTATGCGCTGCTCGATGAGCCGCAAGGGAAATAGTTGGGACAATGCCCCTACGGAAAGCTTCTTCAACAGCTTGAAGAACGAACGGGTTCACGCCACGCGCTACCGGACGCACCAGGACGCGAAGGCCGATCCGTTCGAATACATCGAAGTGTTTTACAACCGCAGTCGGCGTCATTCGTCGCTCGGCTTTGTTTCTCCGGAGCGGTTCCTTCGGGACTGGATCAACGCTCAGCAGACCAAGGACTCCGCTGCATAACTCGGGACCGTTGGAAGGCGAAAAACCGAGGGAAGCTCAGGGCAAACTTAGAGACTCGCCGACGACGGCGTGAAGGTGATCGTCAGCTTGTTGCTATATGTGCCCGGACGCTTCCACACTGACTGGAATGCCGGCGTCTCGAGTGTCAGCGGCGTTGGGGTGCAGACGACCGGCACCGAAATGCCCGGCAACGATACCGAGCGGCCGGCGCTGTTGTTCACCCCCTGGAGCCGCACCGTCTCGTTGTTCGGTAGCGCGATCTTCTTCCCTGCGTACGTCAGGCTCACGGTATAGTCGAGGCGCGATTCGTACGCGCCGCTCTTGTCCGATGCTAGCAGGACTGAATACTGGCCGTTGTCGCGGCGGTCAATCGTGAGACCGTCGCTCGCCGATACGTCGAACCACGTGCTCTGCGAGTTGTACCCGTCGTACAGGCACATGTCGACGTTCGACGTGCCCGACATCCGGCTGCCGTTCGGCAGCTTGCGCAGCTTGAGGTCGACGGTGGGCGTCGTGCTCGTGAACTCCGGCAGATAGACCTGGATGTTGTTCTTGTCGGTGGTATCCAGCGTGATCGCCGCCTTGAAGACGCCGAGCGTCGTAGCCGCGCTGGCGGACCACAGTTTCAGGTTCAGCTGCAGGTTCGCCTTCCAGGTTCCGCCGGACGGGAGTTTCTTCAGCTCGGCGGCGGGAATCCTGACGAAGAGTGCACGCCCGTCCCAATTGATGTCTGCGCAACCGCCGACGGTGGCGAGTTGCGCCGTTTCAATCGGCTTTCGGGCATTAGACACAACCGTAGAGACGATATTGCCGCTGCAATCCCGGTGACGCAAGTATGCGCTTTCGCCCTGCAGAGTCAGCACAGCTGTCGCCCCGGTCTTCTCTTCCTTGAACGAAAGCTTGATGTCGGTCGACGCGCCCGCCTTCTCCCATACCGGAACAGTCGGACATGCGCCGGTCGCCGTATCAGTGGACGATTGGCACGTCCACGTATTTCGCCCCCATTTTGGGGCGTCGCTCGAATCGTAACCCCCGGATGCCGCGTCGAAGATCACGACATCGCCCACCGGCATACCACGGTCGCGAACGGCTTGTGCCGTATCGTCACGCCCCGTCGGCTGCTGCATGACTGCCGACGCATCGACCGACAGCACCCCCAGCATGGCCGCCAGAACGATTGCCCGGCGGCGAATTCGATTGACATCAAGCATTTGAATGGCTGTTCCTTATGGTTTCGGAGTTGCGGGCGACAACGCACTGCGCCTTCCGGTGCCCGCCCTGCGCGTCACTGCGACGAGTCGGCCATGCCCGAGGCCCGCTCCCGCATCGACATCACGTATCGCTGCTCCAGCAGCTTGCGCACGCGGGCCTGCTTGCGCAGCGACTCCGGCAACGCATCCGGCCCGGCCACTTCGCAGCGCACTTTGCCCACCATCATCAGCACGTCCTGCTGACGCTTCACGTGCAGTGGGCACCGCATCAGCGTCGGACCATCCACGACGAACAGTTCGCTTTCCTTATGGTCCAGTTCCGCAATAAAACCGCCCTGACTGTCGATCAACGGCATCGCGCCGTTGAGAATCACGCCGTCCGACAGCGGCATGCCGCCTTTCGAGAATGCCTGGCCGACATAGGTGTAAGTCACCTTCGCGTCGACGTCTCGCAGCGCGAGCTGCCCCGGCACCATGAACAGCGTGCGCTTGCCGAGTCCCTCGGTCACGCTCGTCGCGCCCGCGTCGTTCACTTCGGTCGTCACCGGCGTGAAGGCGGACACCGGCAGCAGCGCGCGCTGACCGAACCCGACCTTGATCCGCGCACTCGAATCGCTGTGCACCTCGGCCGCCATGCCGCTCGCATCGTCGCGCTTGCCGACCCGCACGGCGAAACCCGCGAGCGGATCCGACTGCGACGCGGATGCGCCGAGGAACGCGCCCTGTCGCGCCACCGCGAACGACGACGAATAGCTCGCTGTCACCGACGGATTGTTGCCGCCGCTGTCGCGGCTGTAGCTGTTCGCGACCGACCCGGCGACGTCGCCGTAGCGCCCCTTCCAGCGGCCCTGCATGGTGCCCGTCAGGCTGTCGGTTCCATATCCCGACAGGCCGAGCGCGAGTTCCCGGTAGGTGTCGCCCTCCCAGTTCCAGTTGCGGTCGAGCGTATAGTTCGTCGTCGTGCTGTTGCGATCCGTGCGCACGTCGACGCCCGCCGACGTATACGCGGACGCGCTCCCAGGCTGGATCGCGGGCTCCGCCATCGACAGCGTCACGCCGACGTAGCCGCCGTACTCGCTACGGGCACCGGTGTTGCGGTTCGCGTACGCGCCGATGCGCAGGTTCGCGCTGATCTTGCGCCACGTGACGGATCGCGACAGCGATGCCTGCAGCGCGCGCGACACCTGGTCTCCCTGACGGAACACGGGCGTTGCCCACGGACGGTCCGGTGTGTCGGGCTGCCAGTCCCGCGCGCGCCCGACGCTCTTGTTGTACGTGTAGCCCAGCATTGCCGACCAGCTTCCGAGCGGAAACGACACGGTCGCGTTCAGCATGTCGTAGCAACCAATGTCGCGATACGACACGGCCGGGCCATTGCACGCGGCACCGCGCATCTGGTAGCGGTACACGCTCCAAGAAACCCCGTCGGCGAACGAAATCTGTTGCGTATTGCCCCGCGAACCGTCGTTCCCGACGAAGAACGAACCGCCGGCGGAGAGCACGCCCAGCGGAAACGCATGGCGCCACTCCAGCGCCGTCTCGTTGTACACGTGCCGGCCGACGCCCGCGACGCCGCTCGTTAGCGCGAATTCCCGCAACAGCGGAATCCGCAGGCCGGCTGCCGCGGCCATGCCGTCCGGTGCGTCCCGGTCGGAGGGGCGGCCAGCCTGCGCGAACCATTGCGATGTGCGCGAATTGACGCCCCCGCCCGTCTTCGTGAACGGCGTCGTCTGCGTGCGCACCTGCACGCCGTTCTCGAACACGCGCAGCGTCAACGGATACGTGCCCTCCGGAAAGCGAGACGTATCCAGCGCATTGACGCCGGCCTTCATGTAGACCGTACCCAGCAGCTCCTGCCCGCGATACGCGTCGATGCGCGAATCGCGCGGCAGCAGCAGCGTCACCGGCGTGCCCTGCTCTGCGACTTCCGGGTTGACATAGGCCAGGGTGGTGCCCACGCGCACACCGTCGAGCGTGCCGACCGGCAGCATCGTGAACCCAAAGTTGCCGCCGAGCGCGCTCGCGAGGTTGCGATTGTCCATCCGACCGGCTTGCGCATAGTGCTCGGTGCCGAGATCGTGGCGGTAGTAGAGATCCTGAAGCTGGACGTAGCTGTCCGATCGCCCCGAATAGCCTGTATGGGTAAAGTTCCAGTTCCCGCCGATGAAACTCTTCGGCGTGATGCCGAGCGCACCCGTGCCGGACACGGACAAGCTCTCGTAGCCTCGCCCGCCCGATAGGTTGATTGTCTGCTGATGGATCAGCGCGTTTTCAGTCATCGGCGACAGCTCGCGAAAGCGCTGATCGCGCTGTTCGGTGCTCACCCACTCCCGCGACAGGAACAGCTCGATGGTGCCGTCGCTTTCGTCGTAGATCAGGGCCGCGCTGTCCGTGTCGACATACCCGCAGCCGTTCGCGACGGCCTGCCCCGCGCATGCAAGGTTGCCGTTGCGCGTCATCGACTTCGACAGCGCATCGCCGATCGTCGATATGTCCGCAGCCGGATTCACCTGCGAGCCGAGCGCCTGCAAGAGGCGCGCGGGATCTTCGAAACGCACCGTGTCCGGCGTCACGAACACGCGAAACAGGCCTAGCTGCTTGCCGAGAAAACTGACGTTGATGCGTTCGTCATGTCCCATCATGATGTCCTCGAATCCCGGCGGCACGGCGGAAGCGGCCTGTGCGACGGAAGCGATGTCCATCACACACAGAGCGCTCAGGCATGCGACAACGGTCTTCTTAAGGTCGAATGGAATCATGCGGGAATAGGGATGCCTTCTGAAGGACTACTATCAAAAAACAGGGCGCGCCGGTCAGGCGCGCCCGTCGATACAACGGAGGGGCTTAGCTACCCGACGCCGCGCTCTGCGTGAGGATCACGCTGACCAGGCCCTGATAGCTGCCGGACGCCGTGACGGCAGCGACAGTTTTCTGGCCGATCGACAGCGGCAGCACGTTTGAGCCCTGTGCCAGTTCGCCGGGGAAGAGTTCCGCGACCTTCAGGGTCGCCGACGTCGTGCTCAACTCGGTGTCGCCCAGTTTGACAGCCAGCGGAATTTCGGCCGCACCCGGGCTCGTCTGGTTCTTCAGCGACGGAGCGGTCGCGAGACGGATCTGCAGATCCTTCGCCTTGTCGTTCGTGAAGATCTTCGTATTCACTACAGCGGCCTGAAGACCCGTTCCCGGCAGATATTGCATCTGCATGGTGGTCGGCAGCGCCGAGCCGTCCGCCGACAGCATTTCGAGCGTCGTGTCGATGTTGGCGGTGACCGTGATGTCCTTCTGGACGGCGTGGGCCGACATCGACATCAGCGCCGCGGCAGCGATCGGAACGTATTTCAGCATGGGTTAGTCCTTTTGATTGGTTGAAACAATGGTATGACCCGTCCGGGTCTCGTTTTTCGCGCTCGGCGCGTTCATCGCGTCGACGGAATGCGTGCGCACAACCTTCTGCTGTACATCCGTCACTCCCCCCACTCGATATCGGATTCGCACATAAGGTGCGGAATGCATCCCCTCCAGCCTATACTGCTGATCCGGGTAGACACTGCGGTCGAACTTCGTCCACTGGCAAGCAGCGTCGTCCTGCTCGGACTCGCATGCGCCGGCTTCGAGCAGACCGATGCGCACGTTGCCGGTATTCGTCAGCGTGCCATTCGACACGTCGAAATCTGGCACGGGCGTCTTCGGCAACACACGGATGAGCGGTGCCCAGACGAGGCTGAAGTCGACCTTCCCTGACACATCACCCTTAGCCGCGAAGTCGTCGTCGGACGGCGCCGCCACCGGCTGCAGGTAGACGCGATACAGCACCTCCTTCTGCGGTACGCCCAGCGCGATTACCCGCACGAGCCGCGTCCCGCCGGCCGGCAACGCGAACTTGGCCGGCGAGATCACGATCGCGTCGTCACCAGAGTTCATGCTGCCCTCCTCGCGCTCGTGATCCGTCGCAGGATCGATCACGCGCTTCGCGATCGCCTTCACATATTGCGTCGCATCGGCTTTCGAATAGATACGTAGCTCCGCAGCCGAGCCGTTGCCCGCCCCGATCGACGCCGCCATCGGATAGACCTGCATGTTTGCGTTGGCCACCGACGCGGCGACCGATATAGAGGCAGCAATCAGACATTTCGCATACGTTCGGCGTTTCCATTCATCCATCTTTCGCATTCCGTATTAATTCAAGGTTTATCAGGTGTATTCACAGGCTTTCGCGGCGCGCCGGCATCTCCAGCGCGGCGAATCCGGCACGGCGTACGGAACACGAAGACTGTTCGACGGAGCGTTTTCACTGGCTCGAGGCGAGCGCCGCCGCTTCAGGACGACCGGCTATCGCAACGCATTTCCCGATTAAAATTCCGCCCGGTCATTGGTTCTAGGGATTTGAATATTGAAAATGGACCTCCCCCGGGTCAAAATCTGAATCACTGAAGTTTGAATCGGTTCGCGCTTCCGTCATCGATCAGATCAAGACACGTCGCACACCGGATCAGCTCGACGTTGCTTTCCACACCCAACTTCTTCATCGCGTTGATCCTCTGCGCACTGATCGTCTTCTTGCTTTTCTGCAATTTCCGCGCCATCTGCGTGATTGTCAACCCGGACAGATATAGCCGGATAACCTCGATCTCGCGTGGCGATAATTTCGACGCACGATTGTTTCCTTCGCTTTCGACAGATTCAAGCGAACGCTTGATCAAAGGCGAAAAATAGTTCCCGCAGCCGAAGCAAGAATGAATAGCAGTGACAATATGGCCAACGTCGTCGAACTTGCTGACGATGCACGCGACACCGCGATCGACAATCGATCGGATTATCACCGGATTCTCATGGGATACCAGTGCAACAATCCCAACCTTCGAAAAATTGCGCCGTAAATATCCGAGTAATGCAAGCCCTTCCATTTTCCCCTCGCCGCGCATCGCATAATCCACCAGTGCAACATCACACTGCATACGAGACAATGACTCGATCAAACAATCGGGGGTTCTGCATACTTTGACGAGTTCGATAGCGTTTGTATTTTTAGCGAGATACTCCATGCCCGCCAGAGTCAATGGCCTATCGTTGGCAAAGATTGTCCTCACTCCGAATTCTTTCATTACAAATGGACACCTACTCTCGAAGTACCGCGATTTACCACGAACACTAAAATCTAGATTTCACGGCCGCGAACGAAAAAATAGATTACCTGAAGCGTATTTTACAAATTGCTTCCGGATCCGAATATGGGACGAACGCTTAATCTCGAAGGCTCCGAATAGGAAAGGTCTTAGATCTGACAGAATCTGACAGTCCGACCTGGGTCATCCCATCAACATGTACAACAGCCCCATCTCCCGCGTAGGCGAGAACAAACCGTTGTGGTGCAATTTGGTCGGCGGAGCTTGTAAGCTTTCGGGGCGCCGCGTTAGGCTCGGCTTTCTTGGGTGACCGCCTTGGTCCGGGAGCCCGTCGTGGACGGAACCGTATTTTTTGACCGGGATCTTTGCGACACACGCTTGAAAAAGCGCGCTGGCCGTACTGGTAATCGTGGAGGAGACTTGGCTGGTCGTGGCTGCAGCATTTCGTGTGTCGAACGCCGACCCACTTGCCGCTAGGTATCACCGATGGCGTAACCTCCTGGGTACCAGCGGACTGTCGGAGCGAAAATCGGTAGAAGGGGAACGGGTACCATATCGACGTCGATTTCGAGCATCAGCGTCGCGAAGAGGTCATGCAGTACATCTACCGCAAGTACGGCCGCGATCGCGCAGCGCTGACGGCCGCCGTCACGACGTACCGGCCGCGCAGCGCGTTGCGGGAAGCCGGGAAGGCGCTCGGCGTCGATCCGGCGATCGTCGATCGCGTCGCCAAGCAGCACCACTGGTTCGATTCGCGTGCGGATCTACTACAGCGCTTCGCGGAGGCCGGCCTTGATCCGGAAGCGCCGCTCAACCAGCAGTGGGCCGCATTCGACGCGCAGCTGCTCGGCTACCCGCGACACCTATCGCAGCACTCGGGCGGCTTCGTGATCAGCCGCGGCAAACTCACACGGCTCGTGCCAGTTGAAAACGCCGCGATGGAAGACCGCACGATCATCCAGTGGGACAAGGACGACATCGAAGCGCTCGGGATCCTGAAGATCGACGTGCTCGCGCTGGGCATGCTGTCGATGGTGCGGCGCGCGCTCGACATGATCTCGGAGAAACTCGGCGAGACGTTCGAGCTGCAGGACATTCCGCCTGAGGACAATGCGACCTACGACGTGCTGTGCGACGGCGACAGCATGGGCGTTTTCCAGGTCGAATCGCGCGCGCAGATGTCGATGCTGCCGCGCCTGCGGCCGCAATGCTTCTACGACCTGGTGATCGAAGTCGCGATCGTGCGGCCGGGCCCGGTGCAAGGCGGGATGGTCCATCCGTTTCTGCGCCGCCGGCAGGGACTTGAACCTGTCACATTCCCATCCGAAGGTATGGAGAAGGCGCTGAAGCGCACGCTCGGCGTGCCGATCTTCCAGGAGCAGGTGATGCAGGTCGCGATGCTGGCAGCCGGCTTCTCCGCCGGCGAGGCCGACCAGTTGCGCCGAGCGATGGCCGCATGGAAGCGCAAGGGCGGACTGGAGCCATACCACGACCGTCTGGTGAGCGGCATGCTCGCGCGCGGCTACGATCGTGAGTTTGCCGAGTCGATCTTCGCGCAGATCAAGGGCTTCGGCGAATACGGCTTCCCGGAGAGCCACGCGGCCAGCTTCGCCCTGCTCGTCTACTCGAGCGCGTGGCTGCGTCGGCACGAACCAGCCGTGTTCCTGGCGGCGCTGCTCAACAGCCAGCCCATGGGCTTCTACACACCCTCGCAACTGCTGCAGGACGCTCGGCGTCGCGGCGTTGATGTGCTGCCCGTCGACGTCAACGTGAGCACATGGGATTCCGCGATCGAAGGGCCGACGACGTCGGCGCCCGTGCGCCTCGGATTCTCGCTGCTGCGCGGTATGCGCGAGGATGTCGCCGGCCGCATCGAGCTCGCACGCGCGGCGCGGCCTTTCGTCGACGTCGCGGACCTCGCGCGCCGCGCGCAGCTCGATCGGCACGACCTGCAGGTGCTCGCGCGAGCGAACGCCCTTCGCTCACTCGCCGGAGGCAACCGACGCGCAGCGCTTTGGCTCGCGGCCGCGGCCGTGCCTGATCGGGATCTGCTGCGCGGCACCGAGCGCGACGACGCGGTGCCGGCGTTGCCACAAGCATCGGAAGGCAACGAGATTGTGACGGACTATCGCGCGATGGGCTTCACGCTCGGCCGGCATCCGCTGGCGTTGCTGCGCGAACGCCTGGCGCTCGATCGACTGCAGTCGGCCGAGCATCTCCAGACGTTGCGCAGCGGGCAACTGGCGCGCGCGTGCGGACTGGTCACGGTACGCCAACGGCCAGGTACGGCGAACGGCGTGCTGTTCATGACGCTCGAGGACGAGACGGGCCAGGTCAACGTGATCCTGTGGCCCGGTCTGTTGGAGAAGTTTCGGAAGGAGGCGCTCGGCGCCGCGCTGCTCGCCGTCTACGGGGTATGGCAGGCCGAAGGCAAGGTGCGGCATCTGATTGCGAGCAAGCTCGTCGACAGGACCGAGTTGCTCGGTGCGCTGCCGACGACGTCGCGGGAGTTTTGCTGATTCTCCGGCTCGAGCGCGGACTACTTGCTACGTGTAAATGTGCTTCCGTTGTACCGGTACTCGCGCGTCGCATTCCCAGCGTCGTCGATATTGGTCCAGGTGATCTTAAATCCGAATGGGTTCTCGACCCACTCGATCGCGAGCCACGGCGACCGATAGCCCCCGTTGTCATCGAGAGACACGCTGTGCAAACAGCTTTGTACCGACATCGAATAGACCGGGGCCGCAGCGTTGCCGTTGACCTGCAGCGCATACAACGTGCCCTCGTCGCCGGCTCCGCAAAAGCCCATCGGCTTGTTGCTCGACGATTGGCTCACGACCACCAGCACGAACTCTTTTCCGTCGACAACCTTCGATATCGCAGACGGGAATCCGATGCCCGACGAAGAAGCGACTGCCCGACGAAATGCCGTGGGTAACTTCACCGTGATTGTGCGGTGATGGGTGGCGTCTACTTCGATCAGCCGCTTTCCATCTTCAGTCGGTCGGAACTGAAGTCCATTCGACAGATGAACCGAGGAGGGTGCCTGTTCGTCCGCGAATGCGTTCGTCGCACCAGCCACGGCAATAGCAAAGATGCAACACTTAATGACCGAAGATATGATCGACATAGTGCGATTCTCCGCGTCAAGCGTCTCGATATTTCTGAGGACCCCACTTGGGGAGATCGGCTGCACATAGACGTGTAGACGCGCAGCAAGTCCAAGGGCAGCGAGAATCGCCCGCATGCAAACACCATCGAGCACGACGAGCGACACAGAGCATCCTGAACCGCAATCGAGACGTCATCGGCTCTCAACGCATCGACATACTTGCCCTGCTCGCGCGTCAGAAAGCGATCGAGTTCCAATCCAATCGCACTGAGTCGTTCGCAGATCCGGACGCGGACCGTCGAATTACCGGCCAGCGGACACCCGTCGAGTGCAACGATTCCCTCGTGCACGCCTGCAATGTCTGCGACAAGCGCATCCACTGAATGAACAGCCTTGCAAAAAGGCGTCATTGCGCTACCCGCTAGAACAAGCTTATCTGCCGCGGGTCGCGCTCCGGGAGTCTTGCGGGCATGACGTCTCTTTTCGCGTGTCGCATGCGGGCAATCAGCGGAATACCCATCCCGTCGACGGTCAGCCCAAACCCAAACGCCTCGATCTCGCCGCGCTTCAGATGCGGAAGCGGCTTCCATGTCGGAAACCAGCCTAGTCTGCCCGTGCGGGCGATAAGCTGACGCTTCGTCAGTCCCGGAACACAGTTCGCGACGAACCGTGCGAGCGGCTCCGGTACCGCTTCGGGTGGAAAGCTAGGTGGGAGTGCGAATGAAACCAAAAGCAACGTCGTAGTCATTCCTGTCTCCAGGAGAAATGCGTCGAGGCAAGGTTAGCAGACCACCGGCGAGAATCTATGATCGTCCAGCAGGCGGCGCCACAAAAAGTCGCTCGTCCCACACGACCGGTTGTGGATCCGTCACGACGATCCGTGCGGCGTCAGGATGCGCAGGATTCACCAACACGTTGCACTCCGCTCGAGCGACTACGGACGGCACGATCAAAATAGCGGTCCGCGATTCCGTGAGCCATGCGTCACCAAACTGACGTGCCGGGTGCTGCGCGGCCGAATCCCATCCCGCCGGTAGTGTGTCGGCGGACTGGCGTTCGACGAGAACATCGTCGGGAACCGTTGCCTCGACCCAACCGTGCGTTTTCGGTACCTTGCCGATTCGTGCATGCACGAGCACCTCGAGCATCGCGCCGGCAAAGGTCAGCGCCGCATAGATGACCGGCCGGCCCGGACTGTTGAAGCGGCCGCCAACTAGCATCGCGCCGGTGCCGCTCCAGATCGTGTGTCGTGTGTCGGCGATGCGATACAACCTCATGCCGGCAACCCGTAGAACAGCTTCCAGAGCAATTCTTCGACACGGCGCGCGCCGAGCTCCGTGAGCGCGACATCGAGAGGCGCCCTTCCCTCCAACTCGGGGTGCGGCGTCGACAGGAATTCCCGCGCGTCCGCTTCGTCGTTCCAGACGTAGGTGGTCGTCGCAACGATCCGCGCGAGACGCTCCGTCTTTTCGGATTCGTCCAACGTCAGGCGATCGCGACGGCGCTTGTAGGTTGCCTCGGGAATGATGCGCGCCAGCAGCGCACGCCGAGCATCCGCGCCTTGGGTTGCATGCTCGACGCCGGCTCGCAAGGCGGACTTCGGCAGACCGTCGCGCACCAGCGTTTCAAGCTCTGCCAGGGTATGCGGAACAGGCATCAGTTCCATGACCGCAGCCACGGCTTCAGGGGTAACGAGTGACATGGCAACTCCCCATCAAGTATCAAGTGATACCATATAATACACCATGTGATACCAAGTGCAGCGCGGATCAAGCCGCGAGGGTGTCGCACATTACTCAATTAAACAGATTGACTGCAACGTGAATCATATTAATAATCAAAATGCCGTCATTTTGAGTCGAGGGCCTTATGTTCGGAAAATTGTCGATTCGCAACATCCCTGAAGAGATTCTCGCGGCGCTGAGCGCGCTGGCCACCCGGAACGAACGTTCGGTTGAGGCGGAGGGACGCTTTGCGTTGCGATCCCATGTCCAGCCGGTAATCCAAGACGAAATTCGTAACACGCGTCTCGTCGAAGTCGGGAAGCGATTGACCAGCTTACTCGACCAGGTCAATCAAGTGCGCGCAGTCCGTACGATTCGACCATCGCACGTTGCACAGGCGATCGGCGAAGAACGTGGGTCCGATGTGGAGGACTGGTTCATCGGCAAACAAGAGCCGACGTTCACGCAACTGGCCGCGATCGCCGAGCACCTGGGCGGTTCGCAGGCGTGGCTGCAACATGGTGACGGCCGGATGTTCGACGTCGACACGCGGCGACTCTCCGAGAACGCTGGCGAGGCGGTCACGCAGCTCCTCAACCTCGATCGCGAGCACCGGCCAGTGTTGCTGCATTTAGTGCGCGAAGAGGACGAGACCGGCAGGCTGTTCGTCATTCAGCAGTTCAACGACTGGCGGTGCTCGACCTGGAGCACGCCGATCCACGTATCGGACCGCATCGGCGCCGGCGGAGAGAAGGCGCTTGCATGCCTGACCGTAACATTGAACTTGCTCTACAAGTACCAGGCTTCCGGGCGCGGTCTGCACGTCATTGTGAAGAGCTATCAGCTACCGAGCGAAGCATGTAACGCAATCTTAGGCGGAAACACACATCCGCTCTTGCCGCTCGAAGGTGGAACGTATGAACGTCCGTGGTGGGAAGATTTGTGGGATGCGGAGCAATTCCGCAAGGGCCATGAGTACTGGCCTGGCTACCGATCAATGTGCGAGCGGATCTACCGAGTCGTCTCTAGCGAAAAATATCTGAACGAAGCACGCGAACAGATCACGCGCAGGGAGCACCCGCTGCTTTGCGGCGAACCGGGCGTGTGGGCCGGCGCGGCTACCTGACCTACGCGAGTCAAGACCTGAACTCTCATTTAGCGTCAGATCAGGTCTGAGATTGCTTGGCCGTCACACACCAAGGGCCGTAATCGACCCATTCCGGACTATCGATACCAGCGCAACCGGACAACCAACGGGTTGTAAGCACAAGCCAAATAGTCTGAGCGATGTCTTCTGGTGTAGAGAAGCGCCGTGGCGGAAGGTTGCCCGAGAGTTAGCGCATCCGGGCTTCATTTCCGGACCACCAGCGGGTTTCGACAGCACCGGGCGCGACGCAATTGACGCGAATTCCCGGCGCCAGCGCCCGTGCCAGGGATTTCGTCATGCCGGGCAGGGCCGCCTTAGACACGGCATAACTTGCTCGGCGATGACAGTGTTTTTTAGCACTTTGCAAAGCCAACCTCAGATGTTGGGCATACCCTGGGCCGCCATAGTCGGTTCCCAAGCAATGATTTGGTAGCGGGCGACGCCTGCCTGATGAAATGGATCTTCGGAAACCCATTGCGTGACCTCATCAAGGGCGTCGGCCCTGGCGAGAATCACTCCACCGGTCCGCGGCACCTTCCTACCCGAAAGCAGGAAGTGTCCCGCGGCGTAATGTCGACTCAGAAAGGCACGATGGTCATCCATGTGGAAGTCCACTTCGGACAGGGGACGCAGATAGTCGAGAAGCACTAGAAATAGCATGATGATCCTCGTCTCTTTTGCTCAGGGGCGCAGGAGAATTGCGCCCACGGTTTGCCCGGATTCTAGTCGGCAATGTGCCTCGGCCGCTTCGCTCAAAGGTTGGATAGCGCCAATTGTCGGCTTCAGCCCGGCCTGCAGTTGCCGGATGGTTGCCAGTGCACCTTCGCGGTAACGCGCCGGATCCATCATGAAGCGGAAGACGCCAGGCCGGGAGAGGGCCACGGAACGCGTCGGGCCGAGCACCGAAAGATCGAGCGGCCCCGGGTCGCCAGCCACTTGGCCGACACTAGCGACCATGCCGTAGGGGCGTACACAGCCGAGGGTATCAAGCAGGGTCTTTCCGCCGATCCCGTCGATAGCGTAATCGACGCCTTGGCCATCGGTCAGCCGCATGACCTCCGCCACGAAGTCGTCGTCTCGATAATTGATAGCGTGGTCCAGTCCGTGTTCGATGGCCAGTGCCGCCTTGGCCGGCGAACTGACCGTGCCGATGACGCGAGCGCCCATGGCCTTCGCCCACTGCACGAGGACCAACCCGAGACCGCCGGCCGCCGCGTGCACGAGCACAGTATCGCTAGCCTTCAGGGGACGGACGTAGGCCAGCAGCATGTGAGTGGTGATGCCGCGCAGCAGTAGGCTCGCCACTGCGTCGTCGGTTACGTCATCTGGCAAGGGGATGGCCCGCGCGGCCGGCAGGTTGCGGGCGCTGGCATAGCTGCCGACGGGTGGACCGGCGTAGGCGATACGCTGGCCCTGTTGCACCGTGTCGACATCCGGCCCGAGCGCTTCAACGATCCCGGCGGCCTCGACCCCAAGAACTGCGGGAAGCGAGGGCAACTGGTAGAGACCGGTGCGGTGATAGGTATCGACATAGTTCACACCGATCGCGGTGTGCCGAACTCGAATTTCGCCCGCCGCAGGCGGAGGTAGTGTTGCGTCTACGGCGGTGAGTTCCGATGCGTCGCCATATTGCCTGATGACGATCTGGGAAGCAGCTGTTGAGTCGAGAAAAGATTCGCGCTTGGTCATGATGTTGTCCTGTTGGATGAACTTGCAAGCGCAGGTTACGTTGAGCAAAATAGCTCAACAATTCTCAAAAGCTACACACTAATTGTGCAAAAAAACACACCCATCGCTGGCGGTGACAAGCGTGGCCTACAGTGGGATGACATCCGTTATTTCCTCGAACTCGCGCGCACCGGCAGCCTGTCGGGCGCGGCACGGCGGCTCAGGGTCGAACACTCGACCGTAGCAAGGCGCGTCGAGGCACTGGAACGGTCGCTCGGGATCAGGCTGTTCGACCGCTTACCCAAAGCCTGGTCATTGACGTCGGAAGGTGAGAAGCTCGTCGCCCAAGCCGGCCGACTTGATGACGAAGCGCAGGCATTTTCGCGGGTAGCACTCGGCGTTTCATCCTTGCAGGGAACGGTCCGGGTTTCGGCACCACCGGTCTTGGCCGGTCATTTCGTCGTGCCTCGGTTAGCCGCCATGCGCTCCAGATGGCAAAACATCGATCTGGAAGTTATAGGCGAATCGCGGGATGCCAATCTGGCAAGGGGCGAGGCCGACCTAGCGATCAGAATGTCGCGGCCCACTGCACCGGGCCTGGCGACGCGTTGCATTGGGGATGTGGGCTATGGACTTTACGCCGCCCATGGTTATACCCGCCGAGCAGCTGATGCTTGGGAATTTCTTGGTTACGACGACAGTCTCGAGCAGGTACCGCAGCAGCGCTGGCTTACTCATGTTGCCGGCAATCGGCGTTTTGTCTTCAGGAGCAACGATCTCGCTGCATTGCTTAATGCCGCCCGCGCGGGGCTAGGAATCGCAATACTGCCCCACTTTTTAGCTGCGAACGACGATGCACTAGCGGCTGTACCCGATCCCGCATGCCCTACGGTACGTAAGCTATGGCTGGTGATGCACCCGGATGTCAAACGTTCGCCACGTGTGCGGACCCTTGCCGATCTCCTGGTAGAACTGGTCGTCGAAGCTCAAGCGCTGCTCTTGGGCAAGGCCCTAGTCTGATTCAACGGGGGTTTTTTCCCTCCGGCTGCCGCCGGGCTAACGTCACCACAACCAACATCTCTCCTCGCGAGAGTGCAAACGCGACCCATGGATGGCAGCCACGAGCCTGCATATATTGGGGACGATCGTTGCATCGTAGTCAAATGTCCATTCCTGGCCGACTACAGCGCGACGGCGAGCCCTTGTCGGATGCCGGCGTCGAACGGACTGCATCCGGCAGAAGCTGACCCGTTGCGCGAGCGTCGTGAACCAGTGCTCGTTAAGGCATTCGTCGCGGAACTTGCCGTTGAACGATTCGATGTACGCATACTGCGTTGGCTTGCCGTCGACAACGAAAAGCCGACGCGGCACCAGTGGATCTTGCGGCTGTGCGCGGCAACCGTCTACCAGATCGTCCGGTGTTGAGGGCCGACCGCCGGCTCATCGTCGTTCGTGTCTGTGGACGTCGGTAGCGCCGGTTCGCGTTCCTTGAACAGTGATGCGAAAAGAAAAATCGATTGCTCTTAACGTAACTAAAGCGATCGCGGGAATCAGCCAGCCCGGACGATTCTGATGAGGGAGCGCTCTGTACAGCACGCGCAGATCACGTCGAGCCGTATTCCAAAGCAGCAGCACGCGCTTCATCGTGCCTTTCTCCGTTGAGCAAAACCAGGAATATGTGGTGGGTCCGGCCGGACTTGAACCGGCGACCGGCCGATTATGAGTCGGCTGCTCTGACCGACTCAGCTACGAGCCCATCAGAAATCGGGTGGCGGAAACGGTGAGATTCGAACTCACGGACGGTTTCCCGTCGTCGGTTTTCAAGACCGGTGCCTTAAACCGCTCGGCCACGTTTCCAGGTTGGAGCGGGTGAAGGGAATCGAACCCTCGTCGTAAGCTTGGAAGGCTTCTGCTCTACCATTGAGCTACACCCGCAGTACCGCTCAATTCAATATGATTTGAGATCTGAATAATCGAACCGGGCGCTGGTCAGAAGCGTCTTCCGACACTACACCCACCCCAACCGCCTCCGTTGCTCGCTGCACCTCCGCAACCAAACATTCCGCATCCACTCAACAACGACATCGTCGTTGTGAGCAGCAACATAGCTGTCATCCGTCGATAGTTCACTTTCCCCTCGCTACATGAGCAGGCTGAGTCGCGTAGATGATCTTTAACGCCACAAATTGCGCAATCGCGATCAATAGCACCGCCACCATAATTCCCATGATCTTGCGACGACGACCACGATCGACCTCAGATCGAGGCGCAACAGTCGCGTCCGGTCGCACGTAGGTCAACGCCTTCAAGTCGCCGAGCCCCGTGTCGCTCTCCTGAATCGTTCTCATCGAAATCGTCCGTTACTTGCTCGCGTCATCCGTATAGGGAAATTCGTGCCAACGCTGCGCCTTCTTGGTGCTCCCGTTTAGCCGGCCCGGCGGAAACTTCATATTGAGGAATTTCTCGTGGCCGCGCATGTCAACTGCAGGGTCTCCACTGCTCCGCTTGAGTACCACGTCCTTTACACGGCCCTGATCGTCAAGCAAGACCCGAAAGATCGCCTTTCGAGACGCCGCACTCGTCCCCACCGCCTGATCGAGTAATCGGTCGAACAGTCCCATTCGCCCCTCCGTTCTCTCATTTGACCAATCGATTTCGTCGTCCGTCATTCGGGTGGCCGCCATATCTCGCCGATCCGGCTGCCCGGTAGTGGCGACTGCGAGGCGGACTTCGCGAACACAGCCATCTTCTCCCAGGACTCCTGATAGCGAAACGCGGGCACACTCGCGACGACCTCATCGAAGCGCAACAGCATTGATTCGATCGCAGGTATGCTTTCTTTATCGAGTTGCCAGTCCTGCCCTGACGTAGCGGCTTGAATGGATCTATCGAGCGCCGCCTCCACCTCCAGAAATCGGGGAAGATCGGCGTCGCAGCCATTGCCTTCGAGCATATAGAACAACATATACAGGATGCGCAACAACGCGCACATCGTATCGTGCGTACCATGTCCGCTGCGCATCGCCGCAAGCGACATATGGTTTTCGAGCGAGATACTTCGCACCAACGCGAAAGGTAATGGCAAGAGCATCGCCTTCGTTCTCGGCTTGTGCATCTGACGTTTGCGCTTCATGTCTTGTGCCCAGTGTCGTAACGCAGACGCAAGCTCGGCTTCTTCGTCTTCTCAAGGATCGCGCAATTCGGGCACCACGATCCATTGTTGATAATGCTGTCCGGTGATGTAGACCATACATGCCGGCGATGACACTCCCACTGTAGTCGGACCTTGACCCCGAGATATTCCGGACTTATACAACGTCCGCCGCGCTCGCACGCGATCTGCTGCATCGTTTCGATCGTATGTCGACGGCGCAGCCCCGCGCACTGTCTGCACCAACTTCCGTCGTTCAAGACGTGTCCGCCCTTCGTCTGCCACTCGTGGCCGCGCGCACATCGAAAGGTATAACGCGCGTTCAGGCCCATGTAAGTCGAATCCAGCACTTCACCGCCGTGCGCGGCAGCGGCCGTTTTCAATTGATTCAGTCCGTCATCAAGACGCAGCGCTTCCCCGGTTTTCTTTTTCGCACACCGCGCGCACCACGTGCCTCCCATCACCGCGCTTGCCGCGGCACGCCACTCATGCCCTTCTACACATCGAAACCGATATTTCTCGTTGGACCCAACATATCGATCATCAAGGCATCGACCTCCATGCAATTCCACTGCGGCATTCAGACGCTCCCATCCCATCGGATCGCGCATATGCATGCTATGTCGACGTGCGAAACACTTTCGACACCAACGTCCCTTGATGACGCTATACCCAAACGCATGCCACCGATGTCCATCCGCGCATTCCCATTCATAACGGAACGCGACTCCCAAATAAACATCGGACAGGCAACGCCCCCCGAAAGCAGCGGCAGCCTTACGCAGCAGGGCCAATCCGTCCGCGTGCCGATTCAGTTCGGCCGTGCGCTCTTTGGCACATCGTGGACATCCACTTCCTTCGAGAACCTTGCGCGCCTCGACATCCCACCGGTGCCCTTGAGCGCATTCGAAGTGATGACGAACCTTTCCACCGAGATACTTGCCCTCGAGGCAAATCAGATTGCGCCGTGCCAATCGATCGAGAAACTGTTGCTGGACCGCCGCCTCGTCACATGCAGCACAGCTCATCGATCCGCGCGTGAGAACGTACGCCTGCCGTTCAAACTCGTGACCGTTTGCACACCGAAATCGGTAGTAGGCTCTCGCATTGGTCCACGTCTGCGTCAGAAGCGTGAGTCCGGCCGCCTTCGCCACCTCTTTCGTATGAGCGAATGCTTCCTCAGTCGTGCGTGCCATATCGACTATCGGCTTGTCGTGTGGATTGGCTCGTGACTCGACATCATTGCTGAATTGTCGCGCCCTTCATCAGTCCACCGACAAAATTCGCCGACGCCTTCTCGATTGCCAGTGCCTGCAACTGCTGCCGGATCGTCGCCTTGGCCGCATCGAACGTCGGCACTTGCGTCGGACGCTTCGCATCGACCTTCACGATCGCTCGCGGGCCGTTAGTGTCATTGCCCAGCAAGATGGACTCCGGTGTCACACCCCCAACTGGCAACTGCGTGATCGCTTGCGCAACCGCGAGCGGCAATCCCTGCGTCTTGCCTTCCATCACCGGCGTCTTGAAACTCACCCACGGCAACTCACCGCCTGTTGCCGCGCTCGGCGCCTGGCTGTACTGTCGCGCCAGCGCATCGAACGACTGGCCCGACTTCAAGCCAGCAAGCACCGTCGCCGCGGTCGCCGCATCCTTCGCCACGATAATGCGCGGCTTGTATTCCTCTTTCCCGAGCGACGCGACGATCTCATCGTATCGCGCCTTCACCTGCGTATCCGTCACGGATTCCGGCTTGACGTTATCGCGCACAAAAAGTTGCGTCTCAGCGTTCGACTTTGCCACCTGCATCGCCGTCTGCACTTCTGGCTTGTTGCCATAGCCAGCCTTTTCCGCTGCTTGTCGAATCACCACTTGCGCGATCAACTGATTCTTGATCGCCTGGCGCACCTGCGGCGTATCAGGCTGGCGAGATGCGTTCAACACGGCGTCGACTTCCGCCTTCGTGATCGGTGTACCGTTGACCGTCGCGATCTCGCCCGTCGGCAGCGACGAGGATTGTGCTTGCGCCTGTACCGGCAGTGCCAGTTGCCAGGCGATTGCCGCCGCGATCAGAATTTGGTTAAAGGTCGTTTGCATGCTTGATGCTCCTGCTTGAATAAAAAGTGCGCGGCAATCGCAACCGCCGCGCAAAATGTCCGGCCACGGGGGCGGCCAGACACCACTCACCCTAGTAAAACCAGTTCAAGGTGCCGAGCACCAGCGTTGCCTTCGGACCGAGTGCGGCCGGTTGAGTCAACGCACGCCCGACCAATACCTCGCCCGACAACGATTGCTTGCGCCACTGCCATTGCGCGCGCAGTCCCGCGCCCGCCCCTGCCAGCGTCGGGAAACCCGGCACCGCGACGAGGCTGGCCTTGCCAGCGTCGACGAACACGTACGGTTCGATTCGACCGTCTTTCCAGGCCGGCGCGTTCACCCACGCGAGCTCGTTGCGCGAATAGAAACCGCGATCGCCGGCGATTTCGCCCGAGCGGAAGCCGCGGACGGTATCCATCCCGCCGAGGTACAGTTGCTCCGAACCGAACAGCGCCATGTTCGTATATTGCCCGCTCAACACGCCCCGATAGGCGAGCAATGCGCGACCGATCTTCGGCAGCGGCAGCGTGAACGCGGCCGTCGCATCCACCTTGGTGAACTGGCTGTGCGCTTCATCGCGCGAGATCCCATGCGGATCGTGGTTCGCGCCGAACCACGGCAGCCCCTGCGACAGTCCACCGTTGATCGTGAAGTTGCCCTGCGCATCGTTCATCACGAACTTGTGCAGCCAGTTGCCGGCCAGACGCAACACGGCGACGCGCTGCGGATCGAGATCGATGCCGTTGACCTCGCGGTCGGTGCGGCGCCAGGACACCGTGGCGTCGACGCTGGTGATGTCGCTCACGCTGCGGCTGACCAGATAGTTCCAGCCGAAGATGTGCGACAGCGTCCGGCCATATTCGAGCGCGGTCGTGCCGATCAGCTGCTGATACTCCGAATCGGAGATCGTGTAGCTGAACGTATGGCGGCCGAACGGCACGGCGAACGAGCCGACGATCGCGTTGCTGTCGAGGCTGTCGAGGAAATTGACGCTCAGCGATTCCTGCAGGCCGAGCAGGTTGTCGGCCTCGACGCCCGCACGGTAGCGCGTCACGCCCGTGGCCGAACTGCCGTAGTTGTCGACGCCCAACGTGTAGTACAGGCGATCGCCCGGCTTGTTGCCGATATCGACGATCGATTCGCCCGGATTCTGACCCGGCAGGATCTGGACCGTCGCCTGATTGCGGCGCAGGCGATTGATCTGCGCCACGCCCTGATCGATATCGGACAGGCGAAGCGGATCGCCAGGCGCCGTCGGGAATGCGTTCTCGTAGCCGACGTCCGTGAACCAGCCGCCGCCCGACGATGACTCGCCCGGCTTGAGCCGGTGAACCGGTTTGCCGTTGATCGTGAACGCTTCGATCACGCCGACCTGAATCGTGATCTTGAGCGTTCCGCTTGCGAGATTCTGCGGGCCGAGCAGCGCGCGCGTCGTCACGAGGCCGCGTTCGACGAATACGTCCGTGATCCGCTTCAGCATCACGTTGATACGGTGCGAACCGAGATCGTGGCCGATGAACGGCGCCACGACCGCGTCGAGCTGCTGGGCCGTGATGCCGCCAGGCGGCTCGAACGGCTTGTCGTCGGCGCTTTGCAGCACGATCCGTTGCACCGGAAAGGTCGGGCCGGTTTCGACGATGGAATCGACCGGCGTGCCGGGCGGAATGTCGAGCGTCGTCTCGGACGTCGGCGCGATCGTGATCGACGCGGGTGGCTGCTCAAGCTGGCGCTGGCGCGCCTGCTCGCGCTGCTGTTCGATGATCAACTGCGCCGGGTCCTGCACAGGGCGGGCCGCGGGAGGCGGGGTTTGCGCATGCGCCGGTACATGCAGCGCAGCCAGGCTCGCGACCAGCAGCGGCAGCTTCAGTCGAGGGAAAACGCGTGGTTTCATCGTTGTTGTGCGTGCGGATACCCGAGCGTCAATGTGGCCTTGCCGAAAACACCGCTTTGCGAGGCGGCAATGAAGATCACCATTGCGAGGAAAGCGACGACTGCCAGCCCGAGACGATTTTTGCTTTGATAGTTCATGGGTTAGCGCCACCACCACGACGTCAGGCCCAGGTGCTGGTCGATCTGCACCGGCGTGCGCGACGGCGCGCGCACGGTCGTGATGCCGCCGGCCGCCGTCACGCCTTTACCGCCGCTGAACGAACCGCCGTCGATCACGCCGTCGCCGGTCAGCGTCACGCTGCCGTTCGCGGTGAAGCCGCCACCGACGTCCATTGCGATGATCTGTGCCCACGTGCTGCCGAAGAACGCCTTGAAGCCGCGGTGCTGGTTGATCGCTGAATAGCCCGTGACGCCTTGCGCGTACGTGACGGGGGAATCGACCTTGATGTCGCCCGTCGCGAACACGTTGCCGCCGACGTTGCGGGCGACCGTACCCGCCTTGATGCTGATGTTGCCGCCCGCCTGGATCGTGCCGCCGTATGGCGTGACGTTGCTCGACGCGTCGGCGTGGCAGAAGATCCAGCAACTGCGCGTATAGCTCGCCTGGCCCGTGAAGACGGCGGCGTTGGTGAAGGCGTTCTGGGCGGTGATGTTGACGTCGCTATCGTTCGATTGAACGATCCCGCCCGAATTGCTGAAATTGCGCGCGTTGATCGTCACCGGACCGTGGACCGCGGCGATATACGCGAGCTGGTCGGGATTGCTGACGGTGCCGTAGTCGACGTTGAAGCCGCTCGTCGTGTGCGAGAAGAACAGGAAGCTGCCGCCGCGATCGGAATACGCGGTCGGCTGGCCGCCGTTCGTGCCGCCGGTATGGTCGATGATGTTCTGAACGTCGCCGACTGCGGTGAGGTTCACCGCGTCGTTCGACAGGATGCGGGCGTTGTCGTTGATGATGTTGCCGCCGGCCGTCAGCTTCGTCTGGCCGTTGGCGGCAAAGACGATCCCGAGGTTGTTCGCGCTCGAACGGTTCGTGATGTCGCCGGCGGCGGTCAGGATCACGTCGCCGCCGGTAGTCGTGCCGTCGCTCGCCGTCGCGCCTGCCTGAATCAGGCTGCCGGTGTTGCTGATCGCGCCATTACTCGTCAGGTTCACCGTGTTGCCTGCGCTCAGCGTCGTGGGGCCGGTAGCGTCGTCGGACAGCGCGATATTGCCGGCCTGGACGTTCACGTTGTTCGCGGCAGTCACCTGCGAGCCCTGCAGCAACACGGTACCAGGCGTCGCCAGCGCAACGTCGCGCTCGGCCTTCAGGGAGCCGTCCGCAATTGCGATATCGCCATTCGCGGTGACAACGACGTCGCCGGCGTTCGCGTAGACCTTGCCAAGGCTGTGCACGCCCGCACCTTGGTCGGTGACGATCAGCTGCACGCGGCCGGCCGTGAGGCCGCCGGCCGCCGTGATGTCGACCGCGACGGCATTGCTTTTTGTGCCGGGAGGCGTCGTGCCGATCAGCCAGTCGTGGCTGTTGTCGGACGGAGAGAAGCTGGTGTCGTAGGTGGTCGTGCTGTCGCCGACGATCGCGCGAATGCCGCTCGTCGAACTGGTGAAATCGTTGGTCACCGGGCCGTTGATGCTCAACTGCTTGGCAATCAGATCGAGGTTGACCAGCGTGCTGGACAGGCCGCCGGGGCCGATCGCGATTCCGCCTCGGTTGGTCGTCAGCACGACGTTGCGTTGTACGACGCCCGGCGCGAGCGTGAGATCGTTGAAGCTCACCTGCCCGGTCGAGAGCACGACGTGCCCGGTGTTGGTGAAGCTCCCGCCGTCGACCGTGACGCCGTTCGGGTTCGCCAGGATCACGTTCGCGCGCGGGCCGAGCACGTTGATGTTGCCCTGGATCAGCGACGGGTTTGTGCTCGTGACCTGATTGACGATCGTGCGCGCGTTGATGCCAACGTTGTTGAGGTCAGCGCCGGCCTTCGACACGTTGAAGGACGAGTAGGTGTTGTTTGAGACGCCGCCGATAGCGGGCGCAATGTTCACCGTTTGACGGCCGTTTCCGGCTGTCGAAACCGTCGTCGCTGTACCACCATCCGCAACGATTCCGCCTGCCAGCACATAGGCCGGCAACGCTGATGCCAATACCGATACGATCAGCCTGAGACGCATGACGCTCAACCTTCCTTAACGAAGTCAGGAAGCGGCACGTTCGGCATGTTGTCGTAGGCCTTCAGAATCGTCTGCAGCGGTGTCAGTTCTTCCCCGCGGTTCCAGTAGACGATCTTGAGCCACGTTGCGCCACGAATGAATTGCCCCGCGCCGAACCATTTCGATTCGAGGTTGGCCTTCAACATGCGTCGACCCGCATCGAATAGAGCATCCGGCGTATAGCCGTTGGCATGCGAGATCTCCGGGCGACAGCCATAGAGACACAACGCATACGCGTACTCTCGCGGCTTGAGGGTTTTCGAAAGCGAAGGCGGCTTGTCGTTCACCCAGTGCTCGTACATCTGGATACCGTTCTCGAAGCCTTCCATGCCATCGGGCGTCGCATCGTCGCCGGTCTGGTAGGCGAACGCCATGTAGTCGTCGAGGCCGCCCCGGATGATCTCGTTCATCGGCCACGGACGCTTTTCAAAGCGCCAGGCCGCTTCCTCGAAAATTCGCGCGTTTTCCCACTCGGCGCTGTCCAAGCCGGAATCCATCCAGTCAGCGACCGCTTTGGCCCAATACAAGGTGCAGCGATGAAAATTTGGGTCAACGCCGAGACGCTCGTCCACCTCGATGGCCTTCCCGAGCCAGTCGACACAGCGTGGGATGAGGGGCGCGATTTCTTGATGAAGTCCAACCAACCACGCATTGATCGCGGTCTCGAGTTCGAATTTCGCGACATTCCCCATCGGGCGCGAGGCATCATATTGTGTGCCGAGAAGCCACCTAAGCATCTCGGGTTCAAAGCCTCGCTCTCGCGAAACAATCGGATCAAACAACATAGATTCTCCTAGCAGGGTTGCCCGCCGCAGTATCGGATATGTACTGAATTTTTCAATCCACCCGATCCCACTGTGTTGGTTACAAAATTTCGGTCGGTCAAATTGCCCAAGGCCTGTTGCTTAACAGATGCTGGAAGGTTCGAATCGAAGATCGCACGTTGAGCTTGTCCGATCGCATTTTCCAGTGCGTTTGAATCCGTAGCAAATGTCGTTGACGGAGGTAGTGGTTTATTCGCCGTGAGATACTTGCTATCCCACAACGTCACCTGTCCGGTCGCTTGGTTGACCGAGATGATGTCGTTGCCGTTCGTTCCGATCGCATCACCCCAGCGCACCACCGTCTCGTTCGGCAAGCCGGCCACGGTGTTCGCCAGATTAATCTCCCCCTGGTAGCCCGTCCAGTGTGACCAAATCTGGTTCTCCGACGGTCCCTTCAACATGTTCGGCGAGTAGTCCCACCCGGCGATTGGGGGCGGAAGATTCGGGTTTAACTCGACGCCATTGAATACTCTGCCGCCGGTCGACGTCGTAGTCGTTGCTGCAGCCTGCGCGGTCGTTTCTACCGCGTCCGAGCCAATACCAAACCACTTTGCTGCACCCTTAAGCGCACCAATGAGAGGCAAATCGATTGGCGCATTTTGCAAACCGTCAAGCAGATTGCTGGCCATCTGCCCATCGAACGAGCTCGCGTAAAGCGTCTGATACGGGTTGCCGATTGCTTTGAAGGCCGGCGCATTCGGATCGAACGCGTAAGCCGTGCCGTTGACAAACTGCACGTTATTTCCGCCCGCAAGGGCAGCGGTGACGGCAGCCTTACAGGCCGGTGTCCCTGATCCACCCGCGCACGCACTGGCAAGCGCCGCGTCACGTTGTTGTGAGAGTGCGAGCAACGCGTTCTTGGTCTTGCACGCGTCCGAATTCCCAGCGTTACAGGCCGCGACGGCCTTGTCGAGCTGCTGCTGCTCTGACAGTGCCATCGGGCTCGTCGGCCGGTGATTCAACCAATTGTTCAGCGTCTCGTTCTGCGCAGCGGTCATCGCGCCTTGCAGATTGAAGCCGAGCGCGTCCGCGAGACTACCGCTCACCAAGGTTTCAACGGCGGCCAGTACCGCAGGCGGCATATTGCCGTTTGAATCGATCACCGGGTTCAATGCTGCGCTGGCAGCACCACCCACGGCACCGCCTGCGCATCCCGTGCCAAGCGCCGCCGAACTCGCACATCCCAATGCAGCGTGGGCGAGCACATTGCCGACCGTGCCAGACGGCAGGTAAGTCCCGATGGCGTTCGCACCGACTGCTGCGAGATCGGTCAGTACATTGTTCTTCAGCGCGGTCATGAAGCTGCCGCCCTGGATCGCCGTCGAGATTCCGGCGTTGACAACGCTTTGCTCGCCGATCTGCAACGCGGTATTACCGAGATTCGCGAGTGTCACGGCGGAATCGGAAGACACCAGGTTCGCACCGACCGACTGGAAGTCATTCAGCCCGAGGCCTTCGTCGATCCCCTGCGTCAGGTAAGCAACCGCGACGGCCTTGCCTAGATTCGCGAGACTGAATTGGCCGGTATCGGCCTGGTTCATCAACGAACTGAGCGCCGCACCGAGGATCGGTGAGAACGCGATCGATGCGGCGACGCTGATGACCGCCTGCACGATCATGATCGGACCCATCCCGCCGTCCGAGATGACGTCGGTATGGATGTTGTTGCTCACGCTCGATTGCGTGAACTGGCCGCCGAGCTGGTTCTTCAGATTTGCCAGCATCGCCTGCGTAGCGCCGGCGTTCACGGTGCCGTCCGCGCTGAGCTGCTGCAGTGCTCCGCCGATCTGATTGATCGCCTGCGCGGTCATGTCGTAGTTCATCGCCGACATGAAGCCGCCTTGCTGCACCACCGTACCGGTCGTTACTGCAACACCGCCATCGACGTTGTTATAGATCGTGCCGATATTGGTCGAACGCTGCTCGTTCGTGAGGCTCGCCGTATTGACCGTCAGGGTCTGCGCCGAGATCGAACCTGTGTTGAGGATGCTGTTCGCGAAGTCCAGTGCGACATTCGTCCCCGTGATCTCACCATCCGCCTTCACTACCGCATAGTTCTGCGGCAGCAGCACCTCGGGCATCAGCGCCTGCACGGTCGGGCACGCGCCGTTGCCGATTGCGGTGCATCCGGGCTGCGGTACCGTCTCCTCGACGTACCAGAGCATCGGATGATCGATCAACGCGAGTTGCGCCTGGCTCAGCTGCGTGCCAAGCGCGATGTTGTTCTGCTTCGCGTACTCGAGGGCCGCGCCGTAGAGCGCCGCCTTGTCCTGATTCTCGATCGACGCCTGGCTCGTGCTGTCCGTCGCGCTCGTCGTGCTATAGAAGCTGCTCTTGCCGGTCGCCTGCAGCGCTGCCTGCTCGATCTGCTGGTTTTCCGTGTACGGGTCGTAGTAGAACGGCGTGCTACCCGGCTGCAGGTTGGCCGGCAACGCATTGAGCAGTGCCTGCGGACTCAGCGCACCGATCACTTGAGACGCTGGGTTATTGATCAGGTATGTCGCGTTCTTTGTAGCGCCGGCAATGGTCTGCACAGACGGCGACGACGGTGTCCCGGCGGTCGGGACAGTCGGCGCCACCGGCTTACCGACGGTCTGCACACCGATCGGCGTATTGGGCGGTATGCCTGCGGCACCCGTCACCGAGGTTGGCTGCCCCGACAGCGTCGTCACGCGGCCCGCACTGTTCACGGTCGTCGTCGCACCCGACGGCACCGACGGCGGCCCGAGCGATACCACCTGGCCCGATACCGCCGGCGGAGGCGTATAGACGTTCGGATTGTTCAGGCCGTTGACGAGCTGCGCCCCCGTCAGGCTCACGGTCTGGCCAATCACATTGCCGGTATTCGTCAACGTCGGCGAATTCACCGACAAAGTGTTCCCAGCCTGGATCGTCGCCGGCACGAAGTCTGACATGCCCACCGACGACGGCAGCCCAGCCGGATCCTGCGTCGCGCCACTGCTATATGCGCTGCCGTATAGCGACGCGCACAAAGTCGGATTGTTGGCGCAGCCCCAGGCCGGATACGACGACGTATAGTGGGTCAGGTTGCTCGCCCAGTACGCATTCAGGTATTGGCTGTTCGAGGTGGCCGAATTCGATGCGTTGATCGTGACATTGTTCAGCGCCGTCACGAGACTACCCGTATTGCTGAACGTGCCTGCGGTCAGGTTGACGTTGTGATTGGCGGTGATCATGGCCGGGCTCGCCGACTGCACGTCGACATAGGCCTCGCAGTTACTCGTGCAGCCTGTGAAGGGTGTGGCGCTGCCGTAGTTCTGGTGGACCTGCACCGGCGCGGCGATCGTGTTCGTCAGCGTGGCCGCGTTGATCTGGACGTCGTTCCCGGCTTCGATCGCGCCCGACGTATTCGCCACGCTCCCGGCTTGCGTCGGTGACGTCGCCGTCGTGCCGGCGCCCCCGATCACGACCTTGTTTTGCGCGACGAGATTGCCGTACGTATTCGCGACCTGGTTCGATGCGATGACGAGGTTGTTCCCCGCCGTTACGTTGCTGTTGGTTTGCTGATAGCTGTACGTCTCGGAATTCGGGTTCGTCGTCTTCAGGTTCGTGCAGCCCCAGTTCGAGACACCAGACGCGCATCCGGCGGTAACCGTTTTCGAACCGATGTTCGTACCTTGATTCGTGAAGCTGGCCGTCTGAATCGTGACGTTATTGCCGGCGACCAGCGAACCACCGTTGGTGAGATTCCCGCCCGACAGGTTCAAATCATGCCCGGCCACAACTTGGCCCACGGCGCCTTGAACGCTCGTGCTCGAGGAGGTCGTCAGGGGCGCCACCGTACCCGGTGCGTTCAGCTTGATGCTGCCGCCATCGATGTAATACCCGGTGCTGTACGGGCCGAATGGATTCGCACCGTTGTAGTAATTCCAGATCGAAATCGTCGATGGCGCTTGCGACAAAAAGTTGTTGATCGACGCGAGGTCGACGGTGTCCGTGACCGTCGAGCTGTAGGTGGACCCGACGTTCGACAGTGACTGGAGATTCAGGTTGGCGTCGTTGCCCGCGCTGACGGTTCCGCCCTGATTGTTCAGGCTGTTCGCGGTCACACTGAGGTTGTGGCCTGCCGCGATCACGGACGTCGCGCCCGGCTGCCCACCTGTCGTCGTCGTAGTCTCCGTGACGGTCGGCAGCGCCACGACCTTCTTCTGGAGCGCCAGGCCTGCGTTCTGCGGCGTCTCGACGAACCAGAGATTCTGGACGACGCTGTTGCCGGAATTGCTGGTGCCCGTAACAGTCGGCACCAGCACGTAGGTCACCGTCCCCGAGGTCGCAACGGGCTGACTGGTTTGCAGATACTGCGAGCTAGTCGAGCCGGTCGGCGCGAGCGCATCGGCCAGCGATACGGTTTGTGGCGTCTGGTCGACCTGACAGCAAAAACCGTTCTCGGCGGCGTACAGATAGTAAAAGTCGAGGGTGTCATTGCCCACACCCAACGCCATTGTCAGCGCGGTATTGTTGACTGTCGTGGAAGTGGTGGTTGTCGTACCCGAGCCCGTCGCGCCGGAATTGATGACGTTGTTGGCCGTGATCGCCAGATCGTTGGTCGCCGTCAGCGTGCCGCCAGAATTCGTCAGGTCACCACTCAACTGGATCGAGGCATTGCCGCTGCCGGCCGGGCTGTTGCTATTGCCCGCCTTCGTGGTGCCGTTTGAGTTGTCGTAGCTCGCGCCGGCGATCGCCAGCGTATTCGCCGCTTGCACGGTGCCGGCATTGGTGCCCGAGCCGTTCAACGTGAATGCGTCATTCGCCGTCACCGTGGCATTGGCCTGGTTCGCCAGCGAGCCGTTGATCGTCAGGTCGTTGCCATTGACGGTTCCCGTGTTACCGACCGCGCCATTCAGTGTCAGCGATCCGGTACCCTGATTGATCGTGCCGGCGTTGTTGATGCCTTGCGTGGCCGAGACCGTGACCGCCGTCCCGGGCAGCGTCCACGTCCCGGAATTGTTCACCGACTGCCCGGACAAATTCAGGCCGTTTCCGCCGTTGACGGTCCCATAACTGGCAGCCGAAGGGTCGAGCATCTGGTTCGGCAAATTCAGCGTCGCCACGTTTTGCGCAAGTATCCGGCCGTTGGTATTGTCGAATGAACCATTGCCGCCCGTGACCGTCACGGTCGTATTGCCGATCGCCGTAGTCGGGTTGTTGACGTCGCCCGAGAAAATGAGCCCGTTCGCATTGCTCACGCTGCCCGTCGTCAGGTTGAGCGCGTTCGTCGCGAGCAAGCCGCCCGAGTTGGTCGTCGCACCCGACACGTTGAAATTCGCCGCCGGCCCGTAGATCGTCCCCGAGTTATTGAGGTTCGTCGCGGTGACGTTCGCGGTCTGCAGCGACGACAGGCTGCCCGAATTCGAGACGGTCGAGCCGGACACGTTCAGGTTGCCGGCCGCCATCTGCGTACCGACGTTGCTGACCGTGCCGCCGGCGAGCGTCGCGTCGCCCTTGAAGGCCGCCGTGCCACCCGTCGTCAGGCTTTGCGAACCGGTGATCTGCGTCGTGCCGCCGACAACCGCGTTCGCGGTCGTCACGTTCGCACCCGACAAGGTCGCATTGCCGCCGACCGACAAGGCCGGCGCGGTGGCGCTGAAGGGCTGATTGAGCTGGCCTGCCGACGTGTCGAGGTTATTCGTCGCAGTGGCGGTCAGATTGCCGCCGACGGCCACGCCCTGCGTTGTGATGTTGGTCGCCGTGAGGCTCGCATCCTTCGATGCAGTCGTCTGGCCATTCAGCGTCAGATTCTGGCCGGCATTCAGGGTCGCATTGCCCGCCGTCGAAACTGGACCGGCTGCCGTCAGATCCCCTGTCTTCGCATTGGCGTTCAGATCGCCGATGCTCTTCAGGCTGCCTTGTGCGTTCAAGTCCGTGCCGGCCGTGATCGTCGTGGCCCCGCCCGACAGCGCATCGCCTGCGAGCGTCGCACTACCGTTGGTCGCCGTCAGCGTGCTGCTGCCCACCGCCGTCGTCGCGCCGACCGACAGGTTCTGGCCAGCGGCTGCACTCAGATTGTTGCCAGTCTGGATCGCGCCTGAGATTGCGACGTTGTTGCCGGCATTAAGCGTCGTGTCGTTCGCGACGCTGATCGCCCCCGTGCCGTTGATGTCGCGGCCCGCCGTCACGCTTGCGTTGCCCGTGTTGCTGACTGCGAGGCCGCCGTTCAGGTTCGCATCGCGCGCGGCTGCAATCGTCGTGGTCTGGCCGCTCTGGATCGTTCCGGCGACCGTCGCGTCCTGCCCGGCGTTGATCTTCACCGTGCCCGGCGTCGACACGGCACCCGCGATCGCGACGCTACCGGCGCTCGATCCGATCGATGCGTTGCCGCCGCTGTAGACGAGACCGCCCAGGCTCACGCCCTGCGATCCACTCGCGTTCAATGTGCCGAGCGACACCACGTTGCCGGTGGTCGTTAACGTGCCGCCGCTGGCCGCGAGCGTCATGTCGCCGACCGACGCGGCCGTTCCCTGCACGCTGGTGTTGCCACCGGAGGTCACATTCAGGGCACCGCCACTGGTGACGTTCCCGCCGAGCGTCGTGTCCTGCCCCGCCTGAACCGTCACCGCGCCCTGCGCGGAAACCGTGCCGCCGAAGCCTGCGCTCGTACCGGCCGTCGCATTGATCGTGCTGCCGCTCTGCACGGCGCCATTCAACGCAATGGCCTGTCCCGCATTCAGATTCACCGCGCCTTGCGACGACGCGACGTTGCCTTGCCCCGTGATCGAGCCGCCTTGCGCAGCGATCGTTACCGGCCCCTGCGCCTGTACCGTGCCACCGACTGCAGCGTTCTGGCCCGCCGTCACCGACAACGCACCATTCGATTGCGCATTGCCGTTCACCGCGGCCGAGCCGGTTTGCGCCGCGATCGTCGTATCGCCGACGCCCGACACTTGCCCGTTGACGGTCGCGTTGCGCGCACCCGCGAGCGCGACGGTGCTACCGCCCTGCACCGCGCCATTGACCGTCAGATCCCGCCCGGCCTTGGCCGACACCGTGCCGGGTGCGCTCAAGCCCCCGACCGTGAGATCGCCGTTCGTCGTCTGCAGCGCGATGTCATGCGCCGACAGCGAACCGATCGTCATCGACTGGCCTGCCGTCAGGCTGGCCGCACCGTTCGCGGCAACGGACGCGGCATTCAGATTGCCGCCCGCCGTCATCGTGACGTTCTGCCCGGCCGACACCGAGCCCGTCGCGTTGATGTCGCCGTTCGCCGCGACCGTGTAGTTCTGGTTTGCCAGGCCCGTACTGGCAATCGTCGTGTTGCCTGCGCTGGTCAGATTGACGTTCTGATTGGCAAACGTTTGACCGACCGACACGTCGCCGTTTGCATTGACGACTACGTTGCCCGCCGTTGCCGACAGCGGGCCTTGGGTGTTCACGCCGATACCGGCCGCTGTGGACACGATATAGACGGTGCCCGATGTGACCGAACCATATTGGCTCGCGTCGACCGCGACGTTCTTGCCAAGCGCCGCGGCGGTGTTGGCCGTGCCGTTTGCAGCCGTTCCGTACGTGATGCCGGTCGCATTCGACGAAGCCGGCGTCACGAGCTGGTTGCCCGTGACGATGTTCACGCGCTGATCGGCGCGCAGCGGTGCGTTGACGGTGACGCTTTGGCCGATGAGGTCCAGATTCCCGACAGTGCCTTCCACCCCAGCGCCCGGCGTGCCGTCGTTACCTGCCGGCCCGCTGATCGAAATACTGCCGGAGCGAACGTCGTACGCCACGGCACCCGCGTGCGTAAAATCAGTGGCCGTGCCGCCGACACCCGTGAGAAACTGCGGCGTGCCGGTCGTGAGCGTCAAATTCGTGACGTTCGTCACGCTCAAACCATTGACGCTGACGCCATTCGGAGACGCCACGACGACTGCTGCCGGCGAGCCGAATACCTCGAGGGGACCGAACAATGAGGCCGCTGGCCCGGTCGAGCTGACCTGGTTGACGATCGTCGTCGCCGGCCGGCCATTCAGATTCGGATTCGCGCCCAGCGTACCGCCGAGCAGCGGAGTCCCCGCCACCGTACTGTTGTTCAGCACGAGACCTTCGGGTCCCACGTTAAACGACTGATACTGTCCAACGCTGATCCCATTCGCATTGGCCGCGGGGATATTGATTGCCGGCACGCCCGTGCTCGTCTGCGTGACCGTCGGCTGGAAGGGAATCGGCGCCCGCGGATCGACAATCGGTGCGGCGTGCGCCGTTTGATCCGCGAGAAACACAGCCGGCGCGAAATACATCACCGCCGTCATGACCCACGCAGTCGCCTTGACCCATAGCGCGTGCCCTTCGCTTTTCAGCGGAGCATGGTCGAGGATAATCGCCTGTTTGGCCGTTTCCCGTTGAACGTGCCGAATCTCAATATCGCGCATGATGCGGCGCATAGTTGGTCTCGCTCTGAATTTTCCGCAGATAGTCGCACAGCCAAAACTGAAAGATGGTCAACAATTGTCAGGCCTGCCAATAATCTCACGGCATTTTCTTACAAATATCATACGAGAAATCTTTTAATAAGTTATTCGCTTATCTATACCAATAGACCGCTCAATCAAACACCAATCTTTAAAATCAGGTTATCGAGTGTTTGGGCTGATTGTCATGCAACGTCTTTGCCGATGAGGCCATACGCGGTATAGCTATGGCCGCGTCGCGTCGACGATGTACTAAACGTTAAAGGGTGTGACTGATAGAGCCGTCGGTGATTTTCCGATCAGAAACTGACCGAAAATAATCGACGCCGCTTCGTTTCGATTGAAAGCGATTGAGTGGTCAAGCGCCCACGCAGCGAACGCCGATAGAGTAGATCCGGTTGATGCTGCAACGAGTGAAGCTTGACTTTCCACATGAGCCGGTACGCTGGTTGATATCGATTCCCTAACCCCGACAGGAGAAATGATGTCGACTTACCAAACGCTGCTTGCACAACGCGCCGTCCTCGAGACCGAGATCGAGAATGCCAAGGCCGCAGCTCGTGAGACCGTGCTGGCCGAAGTGAAGCGCATGGTGGTGGAATTTGATCTTTCCGCCCGCGAGATTTTCGGTGGCAGCAAAGCGCGCAAACACCAATCCGCTCGAGCACGGTATCGCGATCCCGAAACCGGTGCGACGTGGAGCGGCCGTGGCCGTCCGCCGGCCTGGATCGACGGCAAGGACCGCGCACAATTCGAGATCGCGCCGCCGCCCTCCCGTTCTTGAATTGAACCCCAACACTGGATATATTTACAGTGCAGCGCAACACGGCGGCCGGCTTCGACACAACCGGCCGCCGCATCACCTCGACGCCCCTATGGAACGCCCAGAAACCGTTACGACGCCCGGCCCACAACCCGACCCAGCGCGCTTCGAGCACGCGCTCGCGCGCGCCACGGAAGACTTGCGCCGCATCGCCACGTCACTCGCGGTGCGCTATCTGAAGACAGGACTGGCGCACGACTGGAGCTGGCCCGTCCTGCTCGAAATCGAAGAGCAAGCCTTTTCGGATCTCGCGTTCCAGAGCCGGAACGAAGCGGCAGTCGTCGATGCCCTTCCGCGGATCGGCCCAGCGACCTTTCCCGGTGTCGATCTGAGCGGCCTGATCGACTGGACGTTGGCGGACGCATCACTTCCGATCGTCTATCTGAGCGTTCGAGAACGGTTGTCGGGGGCCGATCAGTTCGACCGGGCCCAAGCAGCGGCATGAGCGGCCCGTCGGCACATTGGTTGGTGGGCGGAAACCTGGCCGAAGTCCAGGTTGTGCACGCGAGCGTCGCCCGAGTGATGGGAGCGATACGCCCCTCCCTTCTGCTGGCAAAAGGCGCGAATCGTAGATTCGCGTTATGCTTGAGGTAAGCAATATCCAGTATATAAGATCGAATGGATGAACCGACTCTCTGGCTGTCGGCACCCACCGAGGCCTATCAGCAGTGGCAGCGCACCGAAGCCGCCGGCGCCGATCGGCGCGCGTTCTCGCCCCGTTCGATCGTCCAGCACGAAGCCATGTTCGAGCGCTTCATGCGCCATCTCGCGGACGCGCAGCGGTCGCTGGCCACCTTCGGCCCGGATCACCTCGAATCGTTCTTTGCTGACCTGGACCGCCGGTGCAAACCAGGCACCACGACGCGGCTTCGCTACCAGAAGCTCCTCGACCGGCTCGGCCGACACCTCGTCGACGTCGGCGTGCGCAAGACCAATCCAGCGGCCGCCTATACGCTGACGCAGACGTGGCCGGAGGATGAGCCCGTCCCGGTGTACTTGCTCGAGGCCGACGATCGCCGCCTGCAGGAGTCGGTCGCCACGCTCGATGGACTCGACGAACGCGCGATCCGCAATCGAGCAATCGTCGCCCTATTGCTTTCCACAGGCATCACCGCGCAGGAGATCCGACAGGCGCTGGCCGATAACCTCGACCTGTCGCCGGCGCGGCCGCACCTCCTTATTCCGAAGCGCGGCCCGCGCGAGGCACGCCGAGTCAACGTAGACGAGTTCGCACAACCGGCACTCGCGCGGTGGCGGAACTGCGCAGCCGCCGCCGGCAGCCCGTTGCTGTTCCCGTCGCCCCGGGCGGGCGGGCCGATGACCGACGAGATGCTCGGCCGCATCGTTCGGGACGAGCTCCTCGCGATCGACGTTCGGCTCCCCGATATGAGCCCGCGCACCCTGCGGAATACGTTCGCCAGGCGCCTGCTGCTTGCCGGCCGAAGCAACGACGACGTCATGCAACTGTTGGGCCTCACAAGTCAACGGACCGTGATACGCATTCGGGCGACGCTCCCGCCCGGGCCCCAAGCCGCGCCCCAAACTTGACTTCCCGGTCGCCCCGATAGCCTGAGAAAGCCAGCACGTGCGCTGGCTTTCTCGCTGTTGGAGCATTCAATATGGACTACGCAACGCACTACACTGACCTCGTCTACCTCGTGAACGGGGACCTCGCGGTCTGCCGATATAGGTTGTTCCTGGTCAACACCGATCCCAAGCGGGTGATCGTCCAAATCGACAACCACCACGGCCCGAAAGACGTCCTGGTCACCGATTATCGAGCCCGCGACACGATCCTCAATCGGATCGCCGATCGCGAACTCATGGGGATTCCGTTCGATATGCTGTGCGTGGCACTGACCAACGAGGGCACACACCACATCCTCTTCGTCGAGCCCGATCTCGAAGACTACGTGCACCGTGGCTTTCCCTACGAGAGCTCGCCTGAACGTGCAGCACGCGGCCGCCGTATCGAGCGAATCTCGATTGACTCGCGCAACCTGGTAATCGGTCGCGCGCGCATCCAGACCGCGCACGCAACACCGACGCCGGCGGCCGCGGATCTCACGTCCGTACTCGACCACCCTGTCGCAGGATAAAGCGGCGGCCCCGCCACAGTTGAAGGCGGGGCATTACGGACGTGTAGCGCGTATCGGACCGCATGGCCGCGTCAGCGCGGTCCGCGTGACGGCTCAAAGAATGTTTCTTCGTAGGGGGTGAAACATTGAGCCGTCGCGACGTATACGCATACTATGGCGCGTCGATACACGGGTAGGCCGGTACCGGGAGACGCCATAGTACCGAAAGGAGAAGTCCGTGTTGTCTCTGTTCACATTTGTAGGCGTCGTGTTGAACGCAATGAAATTCAACACCGATGTGCCGGTTCCCTGTTCCAGCGATGGACGACGCAAATTGGGTATCGCTATGGGCGCCGCGAGCCATATCTGCGCGATTGCACTCGCGTATGCGCAGATGCATTGATTGAAGTGACAGGCGCCGCCATTGCGCCGCGTCGAAGAAAAAAAAGGTTCTTCGTGGATTTCCGTGGGCGTCGCTTGCCGACCCGGAGCGGACGGTCTAGCTTCCCAAAGGTCGCCGTTCGTTACCGGCTAAATCGCCGCCCGCCTGGCCAGATCTGTGCGCGCCGCAGACGTCAAGCAATCAGCCATGAACCAATTTGCTATGCTGTTCGGCGGTTCTACCGCAGCACGCGGATAACGATTTCTTTACCGGCCCACACACGACAATACAGACAAGCTCACAACGAGCGACAATTGGGAGAAATTCATTGATCAATTTTAGGCCGCTGCCGACGCTTGCAGATACGAGAACTAATATTCCAGTCCCTTCAACTTGGCCACAGGGACTCAATAACCATGCACTTGTTCTGGCTCAGGTGACTGCTGCCTGGGACCCATGGTGGGCCGATGTCTCACCAGGATACAAAGCTGCGGTCGGGAGTTACCCACTTGGCATCCGTTCAATTGCGCACGCACTGCATCTGGAACTCACAAACGGCTGGAGCTTCGATTTTTGCCTGCGTTACTGCGAGGAGAACTTGATGGATACCCCAGGAGGGGTTCGTGCCTCGTCCAAGATTGGCAATCTGACGTCTCGCGCTCGTGCCGGTGTTGATGAACAAATCGCAAGTGCCGTCACTATCGCCTTAGCTGCGGCCGACGGTTATCGATTTTTGTGTGACGTCCAGCGGTATACCAGAAAATATCCCGGCATGGTGTCCCGTCGCTGGAAGGGCAATGGTCCGGACCACCTAGTAGCCCAATTTGGAAGTCCCGCTAACGGCCAAGTAGCGACTTTCCGGTTTCTCGAAGCAAAAGGCAATGCAAGCGAATTTTCGAACGCCAAGCCCCGCGATTTTTTCATATTCAAAACTCAATCGCTGAATGCCGAGTTGCTGTTTGCTTGCGTGGTACAGCCCATTCTGTCCTACGTTTATTTGCCGGCAACTGGGGCTCCTCTCGTCGCTCAATGGTTCAACGCCCCGGCGAGGCAGATGCCGAAGAAGTCCGATCGGGCGCGTCAGGCGTTCCTTCTACTCAGCGCAGCGAAAGACCAGTATGTTCGAATCATGTGGAAATCGAGACGGACAGGGACCAAAACTCTGGTAGGCGAGCGACTATGGATCATTTCTCGGGACGGCTCGTCCGGAGTTGCAATCGACATCGAAGCGAGAACAGTCTTCAAAAAAATTGGCGATGTGCTTCGTAGTATCAGAGGGGCGGAAGATCTTGAAAAAAGCGTGGAAGATTTGCTCAAAGCAGTAAGTGCTTTGCGAAACATAACCAAGGCTTCTGACAACCCAGAAACCGATGTTGAAAAATTCGCCGAAACTCGTTTCAAGGTAGTCGCTCGGGACGCCACTGGATTCCTATTCCTCCGGCGAGCTTAATTGGGACGACGAACCCGATCGGCTGTCTCTGGCCGACCACGGTCCTGTGAGGCAGCCTCCGGTAGCTTTTGCGGTCGTTCGAATCTCGAAAGCGCAACCGCTCAGCTTCAGCAGATGACTGGTTGCCCTGTATTTCGGCGCCGCTTACTTTGCGACCGAAGATACGACTCTACTTGGCGCAGAACGATGAGCCCCAAACCATATCTGAGTGGCAAACTCACCGCTCAATGTAATCCGCTGAGTCAGTGGGAAATGCGAAACTACGTTATCTCGGGTCTGCGTACGATCCGGGCACGTACTTTGGTGATGCTAGGCATGCGCGACTGCTTCACAACCCGGGGCGCCCGGGTAGGGGAACGGTGATTTGCCGGACAAAGAATCTTTGCCTCACCGGGCGGATCTACTGGCGTCGTGCCTTCAAGCGAGAAAAGGCGCTAAACTTACATGAAAGTGGGGAAGTGGAACCCGGGAACATTAGAGCCAGTGGGATAAAACGAACATGCCGATTCGCCAAGATTTCGTATCAGTCAGTCAGCCACTACATCGCCTTCTTGGCTACTCAAGGGCTTTTGATGAATTTTCTCGTGACTGGTCACATTATAAGCATGAAGAAGATTTCATGACCATCGCGCAATTTAATTGGCAGATTCGAGGCCCCTTTGATGACTTGTATGCCGAAGGTCGTCAATTTGCTGGTGGATTGGCAGAAAAATTAAATTCATTCAATGATATAGGGCGGTATCCGACATTAAAATCCTACGTTGACTCATTTTCATTCGGAGATGAATCGGTTTTTAGCAAAAGAAAGCTTATCGAAGTTGCAGGGATGGCAAAGAAAGTGGCGGCAGCGTTGGGAAAGGATACGCCCTGGTCCATCGGGCAGATGATTCCTCTAATGGATCGGCAGATTAGATTTATCGAGGATGTGGAGGCAACGCTCGATAGACTGAGGAAATCTAATTTATATCTCGAGGAAAGTGGTATTTTTTTACATAAGACTGACCTGAACGAACAGATCCTTTCCTCCATTCATCACAGTGGAAGAACATTTGAGCGGTTGCCATCCACTCGTCGCGGTAAAGATGAAGAAAGCTTAAGAGACCTCATTTTGGTAGGGCTCAACGGTACGTTGCGTAGCTATGTGCCCGGTGAAGCGGTCAATGGGAAGGGAAAGACCGACATTCTCGTGAATATTGCAGGAGTCAATGAATTTATTGGCGAGTGCAAATTTTGGGGTGGAGAGGTTGCCTATCTGTCAACAATAGATCAACTTTTCGGTTATCTAACCGGTCGAGATAAAAATGCAGCAGTCGTATTGTTTGTTAAGAATAAGAATTTTTCTGATGTACTTGAGAAGATTGAAGAGTACACACCAAAACATTCCAATTTCTTGCGGCTTGTCGAGAAGCGGGATCGCGGCTGGTTGATATATCAATTCAAGATCTTGGATGATCTGGGGCAGAGTGTTCAATTGGCTATCATGGCCTATCACTTGCCGGATTGATTATAGATGATTGGAGTGGGCGCTCCGAGCGACCGCTTGTGGCCGAGGCTGTGTGAAAACTCCCGCCGAACGCACCGCCTGACAAACTCGGCTCGCCAGATCGCCGCGTACGGGCTTCGAAGCGGTTCCGGAGGGGTAAAGCGACACCCCAAAACCGGATACTTTCGAGTTTTCACACAGCCTCGGCCGAACGCGGCCGGCCGCCGCCCTGCAACGCGCGACCGACGCAGATCGACCCTGAACTGCCGTTTGTCGGACCGTTGTCCAAATGGCGACTTGCAGGGCAATGCGGTCATCCGATCATGGCAAACCGGCACGCTCGATATCATGGCCAAGGCTCCGACGACGGCGCAACGAGTGAATTGCGCCGTGTTGGTGACATGCATGAGCGAAAGCGCGGCGGCAACGTTGGACCGAAGCGCGCGAACGCAATCAAAGCCCGCGGACGGCGGGCGGACGCGTCGCGGCCGGCCCCTCCTTGCTTACGACGCCGATGCGTGGCCTTGCGGGATGGTTTCGTCCGGCTCGGCAATCGGCTCGATCCGGCCCATGACGAAGACGAACGACACGATGCCGACCACGAGGATGACGCCTGCGATCAGGAACGCATTGGTGAAGGAGTTCGTCGCGCCGACGATGAAGCCGGTCACCACGGGCGCCGCCACACCCATCAGGTTGTTGGCGAAATTCATGATGCCGCCGATCGTCCCGACACCGCCCTTCGGCGCGATCAGTGACGGCAGCGACCAGCCGACGGGCGCCGCTGCGGCGAGCCCGCCCAGCGCGACCGAAATCCAGAAGATCGCCCACACCGGATTGGTCGTCTGGGTCGCACCGAAGACCGCCAGTCCGAACATCATGCCGATCACGAGGACCGCCTTGCGCACGCGGGTTTCATCCTTGCCGCGGGCGATCAGGTGATCGATCAGCCAACCGCCGACCACGAGGTCCGTCAGCGTCGCAACGGCCCACGGAATCGCGGAAAAGCCGGCGGACTTGAGAATGCTCATGTGCATCGTCTGCACCAGATAGCCGGGCAGCCAGGTGAGGAACAGGTAAAAGGAATACCCGTACGCGGCGAAGCCGATCGTGAGGCCCCAGACTTTGGGCTTCCTCATCAGATAGCCGAGCATAGCGAAGACGCTCCCGCCAGACGTGCCCTCGGGCGTCGCGCCGCCCGCCTGGATGTAGTGACGCTCGGCCTCGCTGAGCTTCGGATCCTTGCTGGGATCGCGATACACGACATAGAACGCGACGAAATAGGCAAGGCTCAGCAGCGCGGTCACGCCAAATCCCCACCGCCAGCCCAATCCGACGACGACGACGGCAACCAGCGGCACGCCGATGACGTTGGAGAACTTCGCCGCCGCGTCGAAGATCGCCGTGGCGAGCGCCCGCTCCCCGCGCGGAAACCAGTAGCCGGTCGCCTTGGCACTGACGGGAAAGCCCGGTGCCTCGGCGATGCCCAGCATCGCGCGCGCTGCGAAGATGCCGCCGAATCCGCCCGCGAAGGCGGTGACGGCAGACGCGAGCCCCCAGAGCAATGCGCCCAGGCGCCCGATGCGGGTCACACCGAAGCGGTCGAGAAGGATGCCGGCAGGCACCTGAAGCAGCGCGTACGGCCAAAAAAACGCGCTGAACAGCAACCCCATTTCGGCGGGCGTCAGATTGAACGCCTCCTTGAGTTGAGGTGCAGCAACCGACAGGTTGATACGATCGAAATAGTTGATGAGCACCCCGATGCCCAGCAGTAGCCCAATCGCCCACCGCCGGTTCGGAACCTTCTGCACTGCCGTTGATGTCATGGTCGTCTCCGCAAGATTGTTGGACGGATTTCAAGCGTCGGTGAAACGGATGGAGGCCGGCTCGGCCTTCAAGCCTGCTCGCCCGTCGAACGGGCCGTGCGTCCCAATGGACTCGCTGATCCCGATTTCATGCCGGTCGCTTGAGATAGCGCTATCTCAAGCGACCAACTTGCTGTTGTCGGCACACGCACACAGGTGCCACGTGACAGCCTCGTCGACGACGGCGTCGAGCGGGCGGGTCGCGTCGACGGTCAGCGTCGACAGTTCGGCGAGCGGCGCCTCCAGATCGGCGAACTGGCTGGCAACCAGCGTCGTCGGCATGAAATGGCCGGGACGGGCACCTACACGCTTCAGCGCCTCGTCTTCCGGCAATGCCAAATAGACGAAATGCACCATTGCGCCGCCATGGCGCAGACGGTCTCGATAGCGGCGCTTGAGCGCTGAACACGCGAGTACCACCGGCTCGCCGCGCGAGCGAGCCCCGCGCAACTCGGCCGCCAGATTGTCCAGCCAGCCCCAGCGGTCGGCATCGACGAGTCCGACGCCGCGCCGCATCTTGTCGACGTTCGCGACCGGATGGAATGCGTCGCCTTCGATAAAGCGGGCGCCGATCCGCGCCGCGATGCCGCTTGCCACGGTCGACTTGCCGCAGCCTGCGACACCCATCACCACGATCGCCCAAGCTGTATCGTTCATCATCGCCCCTTCTCTCACGCGAAAGATAGCGCTATCTCTAAAAGTCTAAAAAAGGCGGCGCTCGGCCGCCTCGCGATTTTTTCCCATCCGGCTCGAATAATATGGACCCGTGCTTGCCACCGCGATGAGACAGCGCTATCTTAATTTCGCCATGACAACCCGAATACTCAGGAAAACCCGCGGCACCGGCCGCCCGACGCTCGAACAAGTCGCCCGCCGTGCAGGCGTGAGTACCATTACTGCGTCGCGCGCGCTGCGCGGCCTCAGCTCCGTGGGGGCGGAGTACGTGCAGAAAGTCGAGGAAGCGGCCAGGGCACTGAACTACGTCGCCAATCCAGCCGCGCGGGCGCTCGCCAGTGCGCAAAGCAACTCGGTCGCGGTGCTCGTCCCGTCGCTGTCAAACAACGTGTTCACCGACGTCATCGAATCGATCCACACGGTCCTCAGGCCGCGCGGCATCGAGATTCTGATCGGCAATTCGCACTACTCGCGCGACGCGGAAGAGGATCTGATCCGTCATTACCTTGCGTCGCCGCCGACGGGCATGATCGTCACCGGATTCGAGCGCACCGAAGCGGCGCGGCGTCTCATCGATTCGAGCGGCGTGCCGTGCGTCTACATCATGGAACTTGCCGAAGCACCGGGTATCCACTGCGTCGGATTTTCGCAGGTGCAAGCGGGCATGGCCGTCGCCGAGCACCTGATCGCGCAGGGATGCCGTCGCAATGCGTTCGTCGCCGCGCAACTCGACCAGCGGATGATGCAGCGCGGAGAGGGCTTTCGTCGGGTTCTGCAGCGCTCGGGACTGCACGAGGCCGACCTGGATGTCCTGACGCGCGCCCCATCGTCAATCGGTCTCGGCTGCGAGCTGTTCCGTCAGTTGATGACGCGCCGGCCGGATGTCGACGGCATCTTCCTCGGCAACGACGACCTGGCCCAGGGCGCACTGTTCGAGGCGCACCGGCTCGGCATTCGCGTGCCGGAGCAGGTCGCGATCGTCGGATTCAACGATCTGGCCGGTGCTGCGGATTGCGTGCCGCGGCTCACGACTGTGCGCACTCCCCGGGCCGAAATGGGACGCGTGGCGGCCGAATTGCTGCTGTCGATCGTCAACCATGAACCCGTGACATCGCCGATGATCGACCTCGGTTTCGAACTGGTGGTCAGGGAGAGCACGCGGCGCAGCCGGACATCGTGATTGGGACACGCGCGCGAATCTCCGCCCTTGTCAGACCGGAGCGACTTCAGGAGCAGTCTTTTCGGTGACGACGCGGCACTCGGCTGGACTATGGGTATCTGCCTGTCATTGTGGACTGACGCGCAGCCCTATCGGGAAACTTGACAGCGCGTCGCCCCGACTGGCCTCCCCGAAATGACGCCACGACAGGCCAGGCTGGCGTGCACGAGCAGCGTGGACGGAAGGTTCCAGAGTCAAGCGGCCGCTTGAATGACAACTCGGAAAGATCCATGAATTGCGGCAGTTGGCCGCACCGAGCCAGACGGCGGCTGGCTCAGGACGACCCGAAGCGATCAGCCAAGCGATGTGCCCTTGAGCGGCCGGTTCCGGATCGGAAGCGGCCGTTCAACAATGCTGCTCGCCAGCGCGACTTACCCGGAAATCCGGTTCGACTGTGCTGCCGGTGAATGCAGGACTTTTAACGCTATAACGACTCCGCAAACGATGGCGCCGATGCCGAATGCCTCGTCGAACGTAGGCCACCGATGACTTGCCACGAGCCCGAACGACGTCGCGAATACCGTCTCGGTCACGATCAGCTGACCTGCAAGCCCGATTGGCAGCTTCTTCGATGCTATCGTCCACGCCCACGAACCACCAATCGACCCTACTGCGGCCAGAACAAGTGAACTCGCCAGAACAAGTCCGAATGACGACCACTGGATGCCGAGTCTGGTGATATTCAGCAGCGACAGTGGTGCAGCGATTGGAATAAAGAGCGCAATCTCGAGCGCGCCACCGATCATCATCATCGCCGTCCACTTCCTCGGGTCCATCCCCGGGCGCTTTCTTAGCGCGTTTCGATTGGAAAGGGCGAAGGCGGTCCACAGCGATACTGCGCCAAACGAGATTGCGATGCCAGCGATGACTTGAGTCGACAGGCCATCAAGCGCCTCGATCAGCCCGGACGAGTTGACCATCATCAAGCCCAACGTGATGAAGCCCAGAGGGATACTCAGAACTCTCCATGATGTGGCCTGTGCGCCCTGATTCCCAACAATGGCAAGCACCACGGGTACAGTCGCGACAATCGCTGGCGGGACAATCGGCCCGGCCAAGCGTACGGCTGACATGATCGTCACGAAATAGCCTACATACCCGACGAAGCCCAGCCATGCCGCGACAAGCCAGTCGACTAAGGTCGCGTGCGACCCGCGATCCTTCACGGCGATGAACAGAACAGCGCCCAATATTCCCGAAAGCAGAAATCGCGTAACAGCCAGGTCGTAGATGGAGTACGGACCGATCACGTAAGGCGCAACAAAATTGAGCGACCAGGAGAATGCCGCGAAAACGGCAGCAAACACACCCATCAGAGACCGCGCCTGCATTCTCAGCTCCCGGAGTCGACGCAATCAGGTTAGCGGGTGCAGCGCCGTCGACCTTCCGAAAACAGCCCTGTTCTTACCCCGGAACGACAAGTTTTGTGACGCCAACCCGGTAATAAGCGGCCCGCGGTGCGGCCGCTCACCGGAAAACGTCAGCGACTCTTGATGGCCGAACACCGACGTTCCTCCCCGGCGTTCCCCGGAATTCCGCGATGAACCAAAAAAAAGCCCGGCATGATGCCGGGCTTGGTTCAGAAAGATTCACGTCACGCCGCCTGCGAGAACAGGTCGACAGGCGCAAAATTCAGCATCGTGAGATGTTCCGTGTTCGAGATCGCATGATCGATGAGATGCCGATCGAGCTCGGCCGGAGTCAGGTTCAACCTTTCGGCGAGATTGGCGAAATACTGGCCTCTCTTCGCCATCTCCTGATACCGGCCGGCCATGCCATCTGGCAACCGCAAGTAGCCCTCGTTCAGCCAGAACCTGGCCGAGTCCATCCCGGTGTGTTGCTGAGCCTTCACGGACCAGGCCGCGTCAAAGCTGCAGGTTACGAAAGCGCAGGCCGCCTCAACGTCGACTTCGAATTGATCACTCTCTTCGAAATAGACAATCTGCTCGCCAGACTTCGTGCGTGCGTACCGACTTGCACGATCCGGATGACGATAGCGGTTCCACTGCTCCGCAGTGTAGTCGCGAAGCCCATCCGCAGGCACCTCTGCATCGTACGCGCCGACGAAGAACCAACCGTGGTGCGGAACGTCGATCTTCGGCAGTGGATCGAGGACTGGAACGTGATATCGCCGCCCGAGCCGACGCACGTCGAACCAAACCGAAAGCGCTGGAAAGGCGTGCGGCGCATAATGGTGCATCGAGAGGTAGAAATCGATCGCCACCAGCTGCGCCGGCGTGATCATCTCGAACTGCACGTCGCAAAGCGCGCGGTTCTCTGGCGTGTCCGGTAGCTCACCCGCCGCCAACATTCCCTCATGCCGCTCGGCCCGTTCGACCTCCAGCACGTCGAGCGTCAGCAGGTACTGCAGCAATCGGACCCGTTCGGGATACGACAGGACGTCAGGCTTAACTGCCAGGTACCCGGCGTCGCTCAGCTTCCGACCGACGAGCTCTCGACGGCCGAGATCCCACTGCACCGCGACCAGGTAGTTCCTGAAGCGATTCAGGCCCTCAAGATGCTGGTGGCCAGGTTCCTTCACCATCGACTCCATCGACCGATCGCGCTCGCCAGTGACGCAACAAAATGCGCAACCGAATCGACTGCCGCACGCTGCACGCGTGCCGCCTTCTCCGAGAATCACACCGCACGTCCCCTCGTTTCCGGCGCGGTACAGCTCCGATAGGCGCCGTACCGACTCGCAGGACACCGGCGACGGGAAAGGCCTGGCAGAGTTCTCCGCGAAGAGCGAAAGCATCGACCACACGCAGTCGGTCGACCATTCGGCAATCGGCGAGAAGGTCAGAAATCCATCCGCGTTTCGGACGGGTTTCAGCGCATTCTCGTTGCGAGCGGCCATGGCCGTTGCGCGACTGCCGCTTTCCCCGAACCTGTTGCCGAGTACGGTCACGACTTCGTTGCGTCCGCCTACGGCCGCCGAACGTTCGAGCGCGACTCGCAAGCGATTTTGAGGGTCGACCTTCCAGTCCGCGGCACAGGCACGTATCCGCTTTCCGTTCTTCACCCCGTTCTCCGGGGTGCGGGGAAGCGTGCCGCGCCCAATCGTCGCAACAACAAACTGAGACGACAGGGACGGCTTCGCGACGTGCACCGATACCGGCGTGCCGGCATCCGCATAAGCGTCCCGAATCTCGTCGAGCATGGCCTGGAGGTGCCAGTGCATGCTCGGATTTTCGATCGTCGTGTCCGCGCTCGTCACGAAGTGCTCGCGCGACACGTCTGCGCCGGCGCGGCGCACCGCCTCCAGCATGAGGATCGCCGTGCAGGTCGAGTCCTTGCCGCCGCTCATCGCGTTCGAAAGGGTGTACCCCTGTCGAATCAACGCGACAAGCGCGTCGATTGCCGACTCCATCATTACTAGAATTTCAGAAAACATGTGCTGCTCCAGAAACGCGGGAACAGCCCCACCCGGGAGCTATTCCCGTGTGGGTTGAGACAGGAGGAACAATCAAGGGGCTCGGAAGATTTCACCGTGCGCGGACACCGAATCCCAGTTCTTCAGGTACGTATCTGCGACGCGTGTGTCGCCACGCACCACGACGACGTTCTCGACGTTATACCGTGCCTGTTGCGAATAATTAAAGCTCCCAGTTTCGACCGTCGCCCCGTCGACGACAAGATATTTCGAATGCTGGATGGGATAGACGCTCACGACGCGCACTGGGATGCCCGCATACGCGAGACTCCCGAGTGCGGCACGTGCGCGGCCGCTGCGGTCCTCCTCGAGATTGTTACGATAGTCGACCGTCACGGCGACGGCGACGCCGCGGCGTTGTGCCGCGATCAGCGCACGGACGATGGCCGGCGAGGTAAAGGAATACGCCATCACGCGGATCGAACGCTGCGCCGAATCGATCGTCCGAATGACCAACTGTTCGGCACCGCCGTTCGGCGAGAACGCCACATCGATCGCGGGCGCAGGTTCCGCGTGTGCACGCCCCGCGAATGCAACCGCGGCGCAACAAAACAGCGACGCCACTGTCGTGGCAAACAGGATCTGCTTCTTCATACGGGCCTCCAAGGGAGGTATACGGGCAAAGGCCCCGCTCTCTTTCGAAAGGGGGGCCCGCCGATGCAAGGGTTATGGGTTATCGCAGCGCTTCGGCTGCCCGATCGGGAAGGTAAGAACTCGACCATCCTTGCAGATGACGAAGTCCGTTTCCTCCTCGATCCGGCGCTGCACTGTGATGGTCGGCCGCCAGACCGACCGCTGAATCTCCGGCTGGCTCGCCGGAATCGGACCATGGGCCGCGATCAGAAGCATGACGAGATTCGACATTTCCGCTCTCCTCGCTCAGACCGCTTGCGACGGGGTCGCCGTCGCCGACAACGTGACCCAGCGACCATCGATCAGCACGTCGCGCAGCTCCGAGCCGTTCAGCGTGTAGACGTGCTCGACACCCACGCGCGGACGCGCCGGGCGAATTGCCACCGTGATCCCGTTTGCGACGTTCGATTGAACCGATTTCAGTTGCATTGCGTTCCTCAAAAAAGAAAGGCGAGGAACGCCCCTGCGGGGACATTCCCCGCCAGGGTTCAAAGAAATGGACGCCGCCCTACTGGGCAAGCGCTGCTACATCGATCACTGCATCAGCTTCGGCGATCAACTCGGGCGTCTGCGAGATGAAGAACTCCCGCTCGTAACCGCCCTGCTTCAACACCTCCCGCTTCATACGCATGAACTGCACCTTGCGCTGTGGATCCAGCGGGCCGTCCGACTCGTCGCTGAACAGCGACTGGTACGGCTGGCTCGCATTCCCAGCGATATACAACGCAATACCGCGCGTCAGGCACTCGTTGATCCAAACTTTCTGCCCACCGGACATGACCCCGACCGACTTGCTGCTATCGCTATCGGCGTCGTGCACGAGGATTTCGAAGCCCTCACGCAGTTCGCCGTTCGCGAGCGCACGCTGTGTCTGGATCTCGACCGTGAATCGCATGCCGTAGCACGCAAACAGCAGGTCGTTCACCGTCCTCGTCAGGGCGGGACCGGCATCGTCGATCGTCAACGCAATTACGCCGTCGTTGCCGAGGGCTTTCGCCACCAGCTTCCAGTGCGCGATCTCGTCCGAGATGCGCGCCGCCAGCGACTGCGTTGCCGCCAGGCCGCCTAGTTCACGTTCCAGCGAACCAAGCTCGGTTTCGCGCGTTGCCTGACTGCGGATCAGCGCTTCGATCCGCGCGTCGAGCGCCGTGCCTGCGTCGCGGTGCGATCCAATCTGCCGGTCCACATCTGCGATTGCCTGCGTGACGTCGACTGCGACGAGACGGGCAATTTCCGTCTCGATCTCACGCGACAGTGCAGCCAACCGGCCCATTTCCGTCTCACGACGTTTCTGGGCTTCACTGTCTTCGACGTCGAGCGCGGCAAGCTCAGCGCGCGCCGTCGCCAGCCCCGCATCTGCCGCTTCCAGCAACGGCTTGCGAGCCGCCAGGTCCGTCGCACGCTGCAATGCCTGTCGTGCCGCCGTGATACTGGCGCTCACCTGCTGAAGGTCAGCGCGTTTCGCGGACAGCGATGCGATTGCCGGCGCGAGAACATCCCGCTCGTCCCTCTGCGCCTTGTAGCGGGTGCGGAGATCCTTGAGGGAAACGGTCTGAACGTGCGCCTGTTGTGCTGCATTGCGCGCTTGCACGAGCAACGGGCACGTCGCGTGAATCTCCATCCCGGCGCACGGCACCGACTCAACGACAGCGGCTTGCCCCTGCAGGTTCTTCAGCAACTCGGCTTTGGTCGCGCCTTCCGATTCGAGACCGGTCATCGCAGACTGGACCGTCGCCAGCCGAAGCTGCTTCGCATCCATGTCGGCGATGGCCTGCTGCAATGGCCCGAATTGCGCTTCCAGTTGTGAGACGCGAAGCTGTGCTTCGTCCCTCGCGGCAGCCGCACCAAGAATGGCGTCGCGTTGCTTCACCACCGCTTCGTGGCCCGTCATCGTCGTGCGGATCGCGGCGCGGCGTTGCATGAAACGTTGCTGATCCGCCGCCGTATCCCGTTCGATGCCTTGCAGGGACGTGGCCACTTCATTGCGCCGCACGTTGAGTTCGCGCAGTCGTGCTTCGACTCCCGCGTTCTCGCCCTGCTTTGCCATGAGCGTCGCCCGCTGCTGCATCAGGCCGGCGAGCACGGTTTGCACCGACTCCCGTTCAGCGCGCGCCGAGACAATTGCCACGGCATCCGCTTCGATCGACTTGCGCGTCTCGTCGGCGCGCTCACGCTTGCCGGCAAACGCCACAACGTCTTGCTGCACGGCATCCAGACGCCTGGCCAGCACTTTGGCGACGTCGGCCGCCTTCGCGGCCAACGCACGCAGATGGTCGATCTTGAGTAACTCAGCGAGCAGCGTCTTGATCTCGTTCGCGCCGTAGGACGCGAGCGGTCGCCGGTTCTGCGCGGAAAACACGCTGGTAAAGAACGATTCCAGCGAGCCGCAGATCGCTTCGACACAACGGTCGTAGGTCTCGCCCTTGCCGTCCGACACCGTGCCCTCCGGCAACGTCACCGGGCGCCACTCCCCGTCCATCGAGCGATAGAACAGGAAGTAGTCCGCCTTACCGGCTTTACCCGGTTTGCGAAACGCGAAGGTCGAGCGATAGCGGATACCGTCTTGCTCCCACTCGAACTCCTTGCGCGCCTGGACACCGCAGATGTGATCCCAATAGGAAAACGCATCGACGGACAGCTTCGATGCGCGCGACGGCATGATCCGGAACGGATGTAGGTTGTCCATGATCGTCGTCTTCCCGGCACCGTTCGGGCCGGTCAACGCAATCAGCCCGCGAGGCAAGGACTCGAGATCGAGTTCGACGCAGTCGCGCTTCATCCCGTCTCGTACCCCATAGAACCCCTCGAGGAGCAATCTCAACGGACGCATGATTCCGCCTCCAAAAGAGAGATCTCCTGCAGGTATTCCGACGGCAGGAACGGAATGTCCTCGTCGTCGATCGGCAGCATTGGCTCCGGCCGGATGACCTTGGTGCCAAGCGTGCCTGCCACGGCTTGCCGAACCGTGTCGCAAAGTTGCGCGAACGACGCGGACGCCTGCTTGATCAGCGCGTCCCAGTCGGTACAGCCGGTCAGGACCTGGAGCTCGCGCCCCGACCACTGACTGGCGTATCCCGAATTGACCGACCACAGCAGGTTCTGCATCTGGACGTCGGGCACGACAGCGACTTCCGGGGAATCGACGTCGGTCGCATGCACGAGCACGATGAAACCGTCGCGCTGCGCAATCGTGACGCCGCGACCGGAGCCGAAGGGCTGATGAAACAGCGCGGCCGTGCATCCGCCGTGGTCAACGAGACTCTTCTGCAACGTCTTTGCGTCGTTCGACGCGGAGAACTGCTGGACCCAACGGGCACCGGCGGGATAAAGGCCAAACATAGACACACTCCTGTGAAATAGACGGAGTGCGCCCAGTAGGGATCGCTCCCCGCCAGGGTAGATAAGAAAATGGATGCAGCGGTGCTGCGTTCGATGCGCCTGACGGCGCGGGGTGAACCTCATTTCGATAGCCACGTGGGCTATCGGAACACGGCTGTGTTCAATGCTCGGCGTCGTGCTGACCGTCGAGACAGGCAGCGCTCAGGCTGCGAACAGATCATCGTTGAGCCATGACAGAGACGGCTTCGATTCAGGCCCCGGCGCAGCGTCGAGACTGGCGGCGACCAGCGGAACGACGTTCTCCGTGCCGCCAGGAATCTCCGGTACCTCGATCGAATCGCCAACCTGCGCAATTCGATCAAGCACCGACGCCGCGATCGCTTCTGCGTCGCCCGCCTCGAGCAGCTGAAGCCGCTCGAGAAGCGGGCCGGCGTCGACCGAAGTGAGCTCGCACCAGCGGGCGACCTTCGCGTCGACCGTCACCGCCTTGCTGATCCCCTCCGCGCGGCTTCTCATCACCGGCAGGATGCGCGGCTCGAGCTTCAGGCCAGCGGCCGACGCGAACATCGATTCGATTGCCTTCCGGTCGACGAGCTGCTTGTGCTCCTCGTCGATCTGCCAGCGAATCCGGACGAACTTCCCGGCCGAATCCGCGGCAAGCGCCGCAAGCTGCGCTTCGTCGGGCGGACCATCGAACGCGACGCATACCATCTCGCGCGACGGCGTCGTCACCAGCTCGGCACGTGCTTCAGCCGCCAGCACGTCCCATAACAGGTAACCTTTGTCGCCTTCTTCTCCGTAGTGGAATCGCCCAATCGAGCCGGGATATCCCACCGCGCGCCCTTCGCGCAACCAGATCTGGTTCTTGTGGATGTGACCCAGCATGAACGCAGCACACTCCGCGTCGAACAGCGTGCCGAGGCTGAACTCGTGATCGAATCCCGCCATCGTCACACCATGCTCGGTAGTGCACCCGGCCACCGTGCCGTGCGAAATCCCAATTGTCGGCACGCCGATCGCACGCAAGCGGGCGTTATTCCTGCCCGCCGCAGCGAGGTACGTTCCGAGCACGTCACCGAGCTGCGTCGATGCGGACAACGCACCGACCTTCAGTGCGAGATCGGCCTTGTTCATCGTCGGCAGACAGGTGAAGACCGCGTCCGGATAGAGTCCGTCGAACGCAAGCATCTCTGCGTCGTCGAACACCGGACCGTCGGACGCGCGGAACTGCGTGCCGATGAGAGCAACCTGACCAATCCGATCTGCAACGAACACGGGATACCGCGCGCCCATCAACGCAAAGTTGGTGAGCGTGCCGGGCGGCTCATGCGAAAACGTGCCCTGCAACATGATGACGGGCATCGCTTCGGCCAACCGGTGCACCTGTGTCGCGAGCGCATGCAGCGATGGCGCGTGTGCGTCGAGGCGATGATCGGTCGAGTCGCCCGAGATCACCGCCACCCGCGCCCCACGCGAGATCGCATCGCCGACTGCGAACGAAAAACAGCGATCGGCCTCGTCCAGGTTCTCCGGCGAATAATGCAAGTCAGAAAAATGCGCGATCTTCATCGCCGCCTCCAAAATAAAAAAGGCCGCCTCGCGGCAGCCGACAATTGATGGACGCCGACACGCGGCGGGAGGGAATTACTACCGGAAAAGGACGTCGCGCACCCGCATCAGCGTCTTGCCGAGCAGGTTCAGCCCTTGCCAGTTCGACGGATCCGCGAGGCGTGGATCCGTCTCGCCGAGTCCAACACCCCAGATCTGATCGTACGGACTCGCCTCGACAAGCACGCTCGAACCGGTATCCCGCAGAACTACCGCGAGTTCGGCGTTTTGCCTAAATTTTTCCCGGCAGCCGACGAACATGATCGATTCGCGACAGCGTTCCCAGCTGGCGTTGTCGAAGCCGCGAACAGCACGTCCCAGCCGCTTCTGCTCGCGCGGCAATGACGCGGCGAGAATCTTCGACGCGGTGTCGTGATCCTCGAACAGCATCGCCTTCGCGTACATCATGAATTGTTCGGTGCTCGTGAAAGCCACCTCGTGATAGCTGAAATGGCACGGGTGCCAATTGCTCAGCACGTCGGCGGCGCCGAAGAACGCCGTGATGTTGCCGATCCGGCGCATGAGTTCCTCCGAAATGGATAGTCAAAAGATGGCCGCTTGCGCGGACGATTTCGATGCGTGAATGACGCGGTCGAAAGCACTTGAGCAAAGGGGCTTTGCTGAAATGCTCTCCGGATTCGCTGAGTAGAGGGAAAAACGCCAGCCCCGAAGGGCTGGCTGAAGGAGAAACCGCTATCGGCGGTTGAACGATTCGACTGCCTCGCTGATCTCGCGGTCGAGAACATCCGGCGCATCGAGGGCACCGGTCAGCCGTCCGATCATCTTGTCGACGTCTGCGAGCCGTTCGGTCCAGCCGCGCCCGAACTTGACGTGGCCGTAGACACGAAACTGCTCGCGGCGCGGGTCTGTGTTGACGCGAAGTCGCTGCAGCAGATCCTGCAGGCGATGCCGCTTCTCTTCGAGCGACTCCGGGGGCGGGTCGTCGTGTTCATCGCGTCGAGCATCGCCGGCGTGTGTCGTCGGTTCTGCCGCGCCAGATGCCACCACACCGCTTCCGTCCGTCGGATGCAGCGGAATCACCGTGCCACCCGTTCCGAGCAGTGCGGCCGCACCTTGCGCAACCTCGATCGCCGACGCAGCTTCATCCGCACCGTCCAGCAGCGCCCCGATGTCGATATCCGCGTCGAGAACCGTCAACATCTGAGGCTGACGCACGACCTCGCCGTTCTCGTTGATCCGGGTGATGTCGAATTCCCGCTTCGAGAGCCAGAAGCGCGTACCCGTGAGCCTGCCGCGCGCCAACTGCACCGTCTGCATCGCGGCGTAGGCTTTCTGGAGCACGTAGATCGAATTCGTCGGCAGCTCGATCAAGCCGAGCCCCTTGATGTCGGGGACCGCGAACACGAAATGCGCGGAAAGATTGCACTGCCGGCTCTGGTACTGCGGGCATTGCTCGGGATCGCACACACCGTCCGGGATCGCGTCGTCCTGGCGGAAGATCACATCACGGCCACCGAAATGGCGCGTGGCTCGCTGGGCACGCGGATCGCGCTCGACCTTCGCGTAGGTCTTGCAGTACCGGATGCCGTCGGGACCATATTGCGAGAAGAACTTCCGGCCGGTGGTGCCCCACGCGGCCATTTCGTTCGGGAGGTTCTGCATCCAGTCGTTGAAGACAAACAGCACCGGGAAACGGTATAGCCGCACGCCCTGCCCGCGGTCCTCGCCGTACAGCTTGAGAATTTCGTCGGCCACGTCCGGGTTGTTGAAGTCCGACCGGCGACACGTGAAGTAGTCGACGTTCTTCGGCGCCAGTGCGTTACGGAGCTGGCAGCGCGATTCGATCGCTTTGCCGATCGTCTCGAATGAGTCGCCGGCGGCGACCATCGTTTCGTACAGCCTGACCGCCTCCTGATTGGCACGCGCCTTGGACGTCAGCACTTTGATACCGGGCCGGATACGCCCGATCACAGGAGGGCGCATCGCACGCTCTTCGACCAGGCTGCGCACCGGGCCACCCAGCATAGGGACAACAGCGTTCATGAGGGTTTCCTCGCAAGAAAGTAAATCGCCTGAGTGCGCATCGCGCTCGCTGACTGCTCGAGCGTGCTGGCGGCCGCCTCTCCGCGGCGTTCGGCGATGTGGGAAAGAAAGATGCGGCGGTCGGGATCGCTGTACATCGCGAACTGAGCCACCTCGCACCGCGCGCGCCAGGCTGGCGACGCGGTATCGGCAGTTGCGCGCTCGTCGGCGATCGTGTTGCTGATCACGTTGGCGATGCGCGCGTCGAGACGGTTGGGAAGCATGTGAACCTCCGGGACAGGAACAAACGACGAAAAAAAGCGCGTCCCTCGGCAAGAGGAACGCGCTTTTCGGATTCGTGGAAATGACCCAAGCGCCACGTCCCTTCCGGGGACGTGGCGCTCAGGGAGCCGGTCGGCTCATATCGGGGACGTTAGGTCGTCCTCGCGCAGCATGGTCACGCTGCGCAACAGCCCATTTTCGGAAATACCACTCCGCCGCAGGATCACGGCTCAGTCGACTACGATCGTTCTACCCAGACTCTGGTCTGGAGAGAGACACCCGATGTCCGGACTCGAACGATGTCGCGGCGCAAATACATGCGGCCGGCGACGAGTTTTATGACTGAAAGATGGGAAGTGCTGGCTAGGCACTCATCAGCAGAAGATTCCACACCAGTTGCCGGCTGGTCGGAGCATGCCCATTGGCACGGCTTGTACAGAAGATGGACTTCGGGTTACGAAGTCTAGGTCGATGCGTCGTGGACGCGAGAAGTAGAGTCAGTATTGCGGAAATTTGCGACCGGAAAGGGTGGAAAGCTCACAAAAACAGGCCCGCTTTTGCCTAAATTGTTAAATCGGGTTAACCCAAAATCATTAGTGAGAGAGACCACCCGAAAACACCATGTCCGCCGTTCTCGAACCACCGCACGACCCGCAGCGGGACGCGCCCCTGCTCGACCCGATCGCCGTCGATCCCAATACGCGCCCGTCGAACGATTCGCTGTCCCCGTCGTCAACGGGACTCAAGCCGATCCAACGTCTGACGAGCGACAGCCGCATCGATCGAATCATCCCCGATTCCGACGCGGTCACCGTGCTGCGCTACAGCTCGCAGTTCGCCCGCAATTTCATTCGCGGCGACTACAACTTCTGCGCGTCGAAAATCGCCGTCGCGCGCGGGGGAAAAACGCATGCGCTCGAGTCCGCGCTGCGTGATACGTCGGACTGGCTGCGCAAGGCGCTGGTGTGGGTCGAAAAGCACCAGGCCCGGACGATCGCTTTCCCCGCCGAGCATATTGAACTGAAGGTCACGCGACCGCTCGCAGGTCTGCTGGTCCGTTGCCTCACCCAATACGACAAGCTCTTTGTGGCGACGATGGAAGCTGTGCTCGCCGAAAAAATCACCGCTCAGGACCGGGCCACCATCCTCGCGAACGCCGAGGGGCGGATCAAGCACATCTCGCTCGTGTGCGTGCCCGACAACGATCGCTATCAGGCAGACGGGACGCTGCGCGATTGAAGGTTCATCGCCCGATGAACTTGACACGCTGCCGGAATGGCTACGCTGACAAAGACGACGTGCCCGGTTGCGATGCACGGGTAGTGTCTCGCTCGTCGTCCGCGCACGCGTGAGCAATCTCGCAATCTCGTATAGGCGCCCCAAAACGAAACGCCTTCACATGCGGAGAACCATGGACATCCGAGAAATTCAGGCGCTGCACGCCAAGTACGCTGCGCAACCGGTCGTGATCGACATCAACGGCCACGTCGAAGCCATGCCGGCACTCCCGGCTCCCGAGGGAAATCGCAAACGGATTGCACTGCCCCGCCTCGGCCGGTTCAACCGGCTGGTCAGGCCCGTCGCCATTGGCGTGGCAGCCGCCGCGCTCGCTGCGGGCGGCGGTGTGAGTGCCGCCAAGCTGTGGCGGGCTCTGCGCGCACCATCGCACGCCGAGCTGACGCACGAAGCCACTCCGCCAGCTCCCCGCCCCGCGCCGGCCGCCTCTTCCGCGCTCACCAGCACCCACTCCCTGACGGCTGCCGACTTCGATGGTTCGGCCAGCGCCCCAACGGGTACGCTGGCGAGCGTCGATCCGCGCTCGTTGACCGCCCGTCACGATCCGCCACCTACCAATCCATCGCCGCGAGAGCAGCCCGCGCCGAGCGACTTGAACAAGGCCGCGGCAGCACCGATCCGTGCGCCGCGGACTGCGCCAGTCGTGCAGACCGCCGCGCCGACCGCAGCTTCCGCAACGACAGAACCGGCACCACCACCGGCTGCCCCACCGAAGGCCGCTCCCCGGCATAGCCGCCGCGGCACGGCGCGGCCGCACGCCGCACCTGCAGAAAATGCCGACCCCGCCGCGCCGGCGCCCACGCCGGCGCCTGCGGCCAAAGCGCCGGCAGCAGGCAAGTCCGGCGACGTCCAACTCTTCTAACGAGGGGACCATGAAACCCAAAACCATCAACGTGACGCTGCTGGCCACCGGCCTGGTCGTCCAGGGTGATCTGATCCTCGACCACGGGATGAGCGCGTTCGCACTCGTGAGCGGCAGCATCATCTCGACGGCCGGCCTGCTGCATATCGGGCAGGGCGGAATGATCAAGGGCAAGGTGCAAGGCGAGATCGTACGCATCGACGGCGTCGTGGAAGGCGATGTGCATGCGCGTGACATGCTCGAGATCAACGGCGTGGTGAAGGGCAACGTCTACTACTGCGGCACGATCCGGCTTGGGCCGCAAGCCGCGCTCAACGGTCAGCTCAAACGCGTCCCGCGCGAATTGACCATTGAAGCGCCGACGGCCGGCGCACCCATCACCGACAACGCCAATACCACGGCACTCACAACGTCATGAACAAAGCGCGAAAACCCTTCGGCACGATTGTCCGGCAGTCGGTATCTTTGGCAATCGTCATCGCGTCGCTGGCTGCTTCGGCGACCCTTGCTGTCAGCGGTCTCGCACGGCTATGGGGATCGCCCGGCAATATCACTACTGAGGCGATCGGGAACATTGTCCATTTTGTTGCCCACATGATCGCCTGGCGAAACGAAGAAGTAGCAGACATCTGGCTATTTCAAGTTCCGATCGCGTTGATTACCTACATGCTGATCATCGCGGTCCCGCTGGTCATCGGGTGTTTAGCTCTTGAAGTGTGGGAACACTGCCACGGAAAAGCAGACGGTGTAAGCACGACGCCATAAGGCTTCAGATTCTGCGACTCGCCAGAGGTCGGCCACCTCGCGTGGCCGATTTTATTCGACTCCGGACTCAATCACGAACCGCGAAACGGCGTTCTTCTGGATCGACGTGATGACAAGATTCTCCCGAGCGCGCGTCATCGCCACATAGAAAAGCCTGCGCTCCTCGGATTCCGGGCTCTTGTCGTCCGGCACGACGCCCTCCTCCGCGCGACTGATCCACACGTGATCCCATTCGAGCCCCTTGGAGCCGTGCATTGTCGTGAGCACCAACACACCGTCGCCGGGCTTGTTGTTATCCCGCTGCAAGAACTCGATGCGATTGGTAAACGGGCCGTTCAACCGGCTGATCACATCGTAGGTGCACTGGAGCGCGCGGATGGCCGCATCCCCTTTCGCGTAACCCATCATCCATTCGAACACGCCTTCGAGTGCGAGCGAATGGAATTCCCGCTCGCAGAGCGACTGCCATTCAGCAAGACGCTTCATGAATGCTCGATACGCGGTCGCCGTGTCCTCAGCCAAGCCGAGCGCAACCAGATCCTGTTTCTGGCGCTGAACGAACTCGGCGCCCATGTCCCGATGGAGTGCGCGCAGATCATGCGAACTGATCCCCATGTATCCGAGCACCGCGTCGACACCGTTCTGCTTCCGACCTTCGACGATCTGAAGGAGATTACACATCAGTGCCGCCTGCGGCCGGTTGAGCACAGAACCACCGGCCGCTCGGTAGTACGGCACGCCGTGCGACCGGCAGACCGATTCGATCGGATCGAGGTTGCGATTGGTGCGCGCGAGGATCGCACACGTCCGGCCTGCTGCCAGTTGCGCCTGCAGCGCATCGACTGCGGCAACGGCGTCTCCGTATTCGTCCTCGAAGCGCAGCGACGACACTGCGCCGCCACCGCCGCGGTCGGCGTGCAACACCTTCGGAATCCGGTCGACGTTGTTGCGGATGACGCGGTCGGCCGCCGCCAGGATCTCCGATCGGCAACGGTAATTGCTGCCGAGCACGATCTTCTGCGCGTCGAACGTCCCGGAGAAGCTCTCCATGCCTCGGACGCCCAAGGCCGAGCGGAAACCGTAGATGCTCTGATCGTCATCACCGACCACGGTGACCTGCGCGCCGGCGCGCGCGTGCAGCTCGACCCACCGATATTGAAGCGGATCCGTGTCCTGAAACTCGTCGACGAGCAGATCCGTGAAGCGATATGGACGGATATCGCCGCTTTCCATACCGGCCACGGCCAGCCGCAGCATGTCCTGGAAATCGATCTTGCCGTTGCGCTCGAGCGCCTCCTGATAGGCGGCATAGAGCTTCGCTTCAGACGATCCCGGCTCAGCCCGACCGAAGTTCGTCTTGATCCGCTCGATGATCGACACCGCTTCCTCGACCTTCCACTCGAAGCCGAGTTCCGCGATGACGCGCCCCAGCATGCCGAACCGGTCGCCGTCGGACGCTATATCGTGGCGCGCACGGCCGGGCTGACCTATCTGCCTGAACGCCAACGAGTGGAACGTCCCGGCGATTAGCCGGCGCTTCGCGTCCGGCACGGCGATGGCCAGGATCCGCTCGCGCAGCTCGAGGGCCGCGTCCTTACTGAACGTCACCGCACCCACCACCGCGGCCGGATCCTCCAGTAGGCGCGCGGCCTTGGTCGCGATCGTCTTGGTTTTCCCCGCGCCGGGACACGCGATCGCGACGCAGTGGCGGCGCAGGAGTGCCACTTCGCGCTGTTGGGGGTTCAGCTCATCGAGCATGGCACTCACCGCGGACCCTTATCGACCGCGGACGGTCGTCATCAGGCGCAGGTGCGTCATGTAGCCCCGCACGCCGATCGGATGGAACTTGCGCAGGAAGCGCGACGTTTCCTCGTCGGCGTCCGACTGATCACGCACGCCGTTCCAGACCAGAAAGTCGAAGTGGTCCATCACCTGATCGTACTTCAGCATCACGGTGAGCAACCGCATCGAGAAACGCGAATACGCCTCGACCGTGATGTCCAGGGACGGTTTCGTCACCGTCGGCGAGAACACGATGTCGCCGCGCTCGCGCATCTCGGTCTCGGTTCGCTCCCGAAAGCCGTGCGCCACTTCGAGCTGTTCATTGACGTACGCTTCGAGGTCGTTCAGCTGCTTATCGAAAAAGGTCGTCACCGTCTCCTGATCGTCGGCGCCGAACGTCGCCCGGCCGAACCGCTGCATGTTGATGCTCATCCGGTTCAGATACGGCCACCATTGCTCAAACAACGGCTTGAGCCGCGTGTGCTTCAGTCGAACGTCGGTCGACACGACCGCCGCGCCGGACAGTTGCTTGTTCATCAGCTCGCGGCCGATTTCGCGGCGGCGCTGAATGATGCGGACCCGCTCGGCCGGCGGCAGCTCACGGAACAGCTTGCGCGTGCGCGCGACCTGCTCGCGCTTCTCGTCGGCCTCGGCGGCACTGATCATGCCCTCCCGCTGCAGGGTGGCCGCATCCGATTCCATCTGCGCCAGCTCGTTCTCGAGCTCGACGTCGTCCGCACCGTCCGTCGTCGGCCGCGCAGTCGGATCGATGGAAGCGCTCCCGGCTCCGCCGGCGGCCTCAGTCCCGATCGGCCCGTTCGTCGGATGCTCTGCCGTCTTCTCTCGTGCCTCGTCATCGAGGACGTGCGTCTCGTTGTCAATCGTGGTCATCATGGTCCTTTGGATGGGGTGAGTAACCGCACGCGCGGCATGCGTCTATTCTTGCGAGGTGGCGGTCCGGAAGCGGCCCGAAACATGGACGATTTCTGCACGCTTTCGTCGGAGGTCCTCGCGGCATCGGCACGATCCATGTGGCGTCTCAAATGAAAATGCCCCTCAACCGGTTGAGGGGCATTTGGCAGAAAGCTCCACAAATTCGTATAGCTTTCTGTCCTATTCCGTCTTGGCCGCACGCAGGTGTGGGAGGAATACCGTCTTACCCGCCCGAACCGAGCCGATCACCAACGTGTGGCCCACGTCGGCTGCGTGGACATCGAAGCGAAACGGCGTAATTGGCTTCACCTGCGGCGCTGTCCACGAAGGGACGCCAGCGGCAACACATACGTCGACCGGCGCGTACTCGGCATCGGTATCGACCTGAACAAATGAGAGATCGGTCGGAAGCAATTCCTCGGAATCGGCGATCGAGACGCCGCTAATTCGGTCGATGAACGCGCGCGCATCAGGCTCGTCGACGAACGTCCGAGCGGTTTGCCTAGCCTTCACATGGGCCACGACATCGCCCGAATCATGAGAAAAGAATGCCCGGCCGAAGAAGCCGTTGTATTCGAGTAACGTGCCTCTCGACGTCGAATGAATGATGACTCGCATGGTTCTCCTTTTCGAGGAACGAAGTTACTGGTACGACGATGCCGCCTTCCAGAGCAGCACACCGAGGCAACCGGCGATTGCGATCCAGTACGGCGCCAGCAACGGAATCGGCGCGATCAACACCGAGAACGCAACGCCGAACACCAGCAGAATGCCGTGACCCGCCAGGTGGAAGGAAACCGGGCTCACATAGCCCGCAGCAGCCGCGCGAATCTTCCGACGCACTGTCCCGTCGACGAACATGGCAACGCAGAAGGCCAACGTACCGATTAGCCAGAGCTTCATGATCGTGAGCCGGTAGACCACGCGATAAACCAGCCGCCAGAAGTTGTGAACCCACGTGCTGGCCAGATTGGTCATCCCGCCATCATCTGCGTCCGCCCCCCGCGTGGTTTCGAGCGATGCCGCCACCACCCCAGTGTCTACGAAGTACCGCCTGAACAACCGGTTCGTGGTCGCCACAGCACGATCCGCCCGATCCTCGCCGATCGTCGCCACCACCGAGCGAGTTTCCGCTTCCGGGATCTCGAATAACGATCGATTCGGCACGACCGGCATGATCGCGACGGCTACGAGTGGCACGAAGAAGAACCAGACCTTCACATGCCGGACAAACCGGCTATCCGCCATGGCTGCCTCCCATCAGCGTCAGCAGGGAGGCAATCGCCCGACAGGCCAGGTAGCTCGGAAACGCGACGAGACCAAACAGCCCCACGTAGAAGTGAAGTGGGCGGCGACCGATGAACAGCGCGAGCGCATAGGCCAGCGCGTTTTGCCCCCGCGCGAACTCGGCCGGTACCGGCGCGTTCGCATCATCCTGGGCGGACGCGGTCGACATCACTCGGCGCGCAACGTCGTCGTCAACCCTGGCCAGCGTCCGAATCAGAAAACGCGTGAGCGACATCGTATCCCTCGAAGTAGAGTCGGAAGTTCTCGCCCGTCAGCGCACGTGCGGCGAGCTGGAATGCGGCGGAGCGCTGGCTGATGTTCTCCGGGCAGCGTTCGTCGACCACCTCGGTCGGCAGATGTGCATGACGCGCCTCGAACACCGTAACCGGCTCAAACATCGGTGACCACACATGGCAGCGCTCGCCGTCGCGCGCAACGTAGCGTCTGGCATAGAGCAGGTGCGCCGACGCGAACATCCCCTGCATGAACGCAACGTGCGGATCGCCTGTTTTCCGTACGCGCCTGACCCCATCGAGTCCCTCCGTGAGCATCTCCTTGACGAGCGGGCCTGACTTGCCGATGAACTTCTCACCGATGAAGTCGGCCACGCGCGTGCACGCGAGCTCCAGCTCCGGCGCCAGCGTGAACACTGGGATCAGGCGGGCCGAAAGCTTATGGTCGCGGATGATTTTTTTGAAGACGACAGACATGCTTTGGTTTTCAGCCATTTAGGATTGGAATGCGTCCCTGATACACCGCGCCACCCGAAATCCGCATGAAGTACTGCAGGTTCGGAAGGCTCTGTATCAGGCGGGATGGAATCAGCGGTACTTTCTCCAGTTGGAGCGAGCGAGACACCGATCCCGTAAATTCACCGACGTGCGACTCGCTACCCGTGCTGGTCGAACTCGACATCACCAGGTTGCGGATCGCCGTCTCCCCGACCTTGTCGGAGAACCAGTCCGCCGTGTCGGTGTCCTCTAAGCGTAAGATGATCTGGTTGTTCAAATTGCCCAAAACCTGCAGCATTTTTGCGGCATTTCCGAGCTTCGCCTCGATGTCCGAGCGCGTCTGGAATGCCACGAACGCCTTGAAGCCTGCACCACGCCCCTTGTTCAGGATCTGGATCACCTGTTCGTTGATCGCCTCCGCGACCTCGTCGATGATCAGCACGACTTCAGGCGGCGTCTCGTAAAAGTTGTAGATCGAGCCGCAGACCGCCGACACGTCGGCGAGCAGCATCGACATGATCGCCTTCGCCACGATGCTGTTCGACAGCGAGTCGGCCCCGACGTGAAGCACCGCCTTCTGGCGAATGATCTTCTCAATGGTCCAGATCTCGCGCTCGTCCTCGAAGTCGTCGACCTTCGGCGCCAGCATCAGGCCGGTTTCGCCGGTCGCGAGCATCTGCAGCAGCGGGAGCGCCGACGCGATGATCCGCATGTAGTGTTCGCGGTCGTGCGTGTGCGTCGAGATCAGGCCGTCGATCGCCTCGTGGCCGCGATCGAGTGCCGCGAACCGTGCCTGGTACAGCGCGACCATGCCATCCACTTTGGAGACGCCGGGCTTGTTGGCCATCTTCACCGTGTCGGCTGCGACCTGCGTTTCCCAATCCGTCAGGCCCTGTTCGAGGAAGAAGCGCTTCAGCGCCTTCTCCAGCAGCGTCGCGATGCCCGACTGGGCATACTTGAGAATCGACCGCAGGTTCGGCTTGTCGCCGATGTACAGCTCGCCGTTTACCGAGCGGCTGATGAACAGGTACGCAAAGTCGCGGAACGGCCCCTCCTCCATCAGCTGCGCGATCCGGCTCGGGATCTCCGAAGGTTGCGACCAACTATCGAGCGGCTCCAGGCGAATCGATTCCGAGGGCTTTGCCTGATTGAAGTACAGGAACTTCCGGCCGGCCCGTTTGCACTCCCGCTCCACCCGGAGCTTCCATTCCTTGTCGTTTTTCGGATCGAAGTCGAGCAACACATCGCCGAGATGGATCACCTGAGTGGAAATGCACTCGTAGGTACGGGTCTTCCCCGCACCAGTCGTGCCGCCCACCGCGGTGTGGCCGCCCATCGCCTTGTAATGGAACGGCACGAAGCCCTTCGCCGGCTCAAGCCCGTGGATCCATGAGACCCCTTGAGGCATGCGGTCCCTGATACTGTCCTTCGGGGCAAAGAGCCGCTCGATCATCTCCTCGAACTGGCGTCCGGTTTTGGTTTTCGGCAGCCACTTCGGAAGGCCCGGGATATCCGTCGACGGCATGCGAAGAATGTCATGCGCAATCTGGCAGTGCTTCTGTGTCCACTCAAAGCCCGTGCCGAGAAACATCGCATTCGCTTCCGATTTCATGCGCGACTGGATCGCAAGCAGCTTGGGCACCGCGAGCGTCGTCAGCCATTTCGTCGAGATGGCCATGCGGAATTTCAGCGCGCGCCAGACCTGCCCCGATCGAATTGCAAATGCCACCAGGGCGATCAGCGCGAATGCCCACGCATGCGGCATCCCGGACAGGGGCAACATGACAATCGCGAGCAGCCATACGAGCGCGGCCCTGAGCTCGTAGATCGGGCGAAAATGGTTGATGTAGCCGTTCATAGGGCGCGCGCCTGAATCAACTCACCGGCGCGCGGCGCTAGCGTGACTTCCATCGGCTCATTGGCAAGCAACAGGCTGCGGCGACGCATGTGCTCGATCAGGGTGTCGCTCGCGATGCCGTAGCTACCGATCAGGCGCTTGGGCAGCACCAGGCCCAACTCACTCCACCGCACCTTGGCCTTCCCCGCCTGAACGTCCTGCCCGAGGGCGCGGAAGAAATCCACGATCATGCGCGGCGCGCCCTTGAGCACCGCGTCGAACGCTTCCGGGGACGGCTCAACGCGACGCTCCGGATCGATCACGGCCGACTGTGGTCCGGATTGCGCCGGCTGCACGGCCGGCTCGCGTGACTCAGCAGGCGTCGGCGCGCCCAGTTGAGGTGGGCTTGGTGGCGGCTGCGGACTTGGCACGCCGACCACGCTTGCCGTCCCCCCTTCCGCGGCGGTCGCCGCTTGGGCGGTCGGGGTGGTCGGGGTGGTCGGCGTAATCGGTGACGGCGCGCGTCCTGCCGCCGTCGGCGCAGCGGGCGCCGGCGCGGCCGAGGCAGGCGTGCCGGCCGGGGTCACCACCGGCTCGAGCTCGCCCGCAACGTGGATCGCAGACGGCACGGCAAACTTCACCGGCTCGAACACGCCACGCTGCGCTTTCCGATCGAATTCGGCCGCCGTCGAAATCGCCTGGCGGACCACCCGATGGGTCAACGATTCGACACCGACCGGACTTGCAGTCGGGTTGATCGACCCGAACACCTCGGCCAGCACCTCCGCATCCAGGCCCGAGAGCAGTTCACTGCCGACCAGCGCCTGCGCGAGCATGCCGGTGCGCATCCGCTCAACCGCAAGCGGCGCCGACCGGCGCGATATCCGGTAAGGAAGATCCCCCAGCCACGGCCCGGCCGCCCCGTGAATCGACGGATTCCAGACCTGCTGATCGGCCTCGCGCACCACCTCGAAATGCCGATAGGGCTCATCCAGCCACGAGCAGATTGCAGCGAGGAACACCCCATAGTTGTATTGCGGCTCGATGCGCCGCCGGCGTTCCGACGGCAAGTTTGTGCCGAACTTCTGCCCGCCGGCCAGCCGCATCGCGTAGAAGGCCGTCTCGATCGTGCAGCGGAATGCACCACCAGGCTCCCGGTACAGCTCCGGATTGAGCGGAACGGACGAGAACCAATCGGCGCACCGATGCACGAGCGTGAGCCACTTGCGAGCGAATTCCGCTTGGCTGACTTCGTTTGCGCATTGCGCGATCAGATCGATCCGCCGTTCGTTGTTCGCGACCAGCACACTGCGATCGAGCGACTGAAAGAGACGTAGCTCGCTCATCATGCCAAGCCCTTCGTCGCAAGCTTCGTCAGACTCTTGAATGCCCCGCCGCTCGCATTCGCGCCGCCGCCGAACATGGAGGCGAACTTCGGAACCTCGAACGACAGAATCAGGACGAAGATCGACAGATCGAGTGTCAGCGATCCGGCATACGGTGTGGTCAGCCCCTTCGAGATCGCGTTGGTAAACGCGCTCGTGATCGTGGTCGTCACCAAGCGCTGAAGGATCGCCGCGACAACCATATACATGCCCGCACTGATCATGTAATCGAGCCAGGTCTTGAAGTAGCCGCGCGTGAACTCCGACATACCTAACGCCAAGGCGATCTTGCCCATCACGATGCCGACGGCCATCTGAATGGTGCCCAGCGAAATGAAGAAGAGAAATACGAGAGACGCGATCATCAGAAAGCCCCAGGCGAACAACAACGGCATCAGATTGATCGCCAGTGCGATGTAGCTCCACCAATGCGCGGCCTGGAAAGCCTCGATAACCGCATCGAAGATCGAGCCTGCGGATTTGACCATCGCGGACGGAAGCGACTGTGCATCCGTGCCGGACACCGCTACCGCCATATCGTTAAACCATTTATAGAACCCGGGCGCCCAGGTGGCGTACATCAGGAAGATCGAACCGAAGATGCCGAGAATCGCCAGGTCCTCAATCAGCGACTGCCACGCCGCCACGGGATCCCTGGTTGCGGCATACCGAACTCCCGCGAGTGCAACTGTGATGCCTGCCAGCCCGCCAGCCATCTTGTTCGCGTGCTGATCGAGCGGTTGACTAAGCGTCACCGCGAGGTCGATCAGATCCTTCATGATCTTCGCGATCTCGTCTATCGCCGCCATTGCCCCCTTCGCCACCTCGCCCGGTTGGTAGCTCGAGCTCCATCCCGAGGTGCCCGATGGCAAATCGAACGCGTACGCGCTCGAAGCCGTGGCGACACCGATCAGCATCAGCACGAGCAGCGTCAAGGCCCCGCGGCGCAACCGCTTCGCAGAATCGTTGGCCATCACCGACTCAGAACCCATATGCCGACCGCTCGGCCTGCTGCTTCGAAATGAAGCGGTTCGCGTCCGCCGCCTTCTCCTTGTCGTCTTCAACCTGCTGCGCATCTTTCTGCGAGTCGCGTTGCGCCTTCGCTGCGTTGAGTTGAAGAATGTCGGCGTTCTGGCTCGTCACGATGTCGAGATAGTGCGTCGTAATCTCCGCCGTCGCCTGCGCCGTCGGCGACAACGACAGTTGAGATTGCAACTCTCGACGGCGCTTCGCCAGATCGTTCGTGTGCTGCATGATGTCCGATCCCATCTGGAACAGGTTGCGCACCACCTTGTCGTTCTGCTGATAGAGCGTGTTCATGTCGGCGAACCACTGCTCATTGGTCTTGCCAGAACGGCTCACCAACGTCTGCACCTGCGAAACCCATTGGCCACCCTGCTTGAGGTCACCGTACAGGCCGTTGAGGGTGCCGACCAGATTCTTTACTTTGTTGATGTCGCCGGTGATCTGCTCATACGCGGCCTTCCACGCGGCTGGATCGAGGTTCTTCGCCTGCAGCAGCTGGTTCGCCATCATCTGGTACTGGTAGATGATGTTGGTGTTCTGGTAGATCTCACCGCGCACCGCCTTCGCGGCCGTAATGACGTTCTGCGCGAAGTTGGTCGGATCGAACACGATCATGGCCGAGGCATGCTGGGCCGAGAAAAGGGATGCTGCGACGACGGCGGCACGGAGGAGGCGCATTTTCAAGGGATCACCTATCAGTCGAGAGTCAACATTTCTTGGAGGTACTCTTCACGCCAGTGCGGCGAGCCGGAGTCGTGGTGTTTGTCGAGCACCCGTTGGGCGGCGCCGTCGGCGCGCAAAACGGCAAGTGCTTCTTTCGGGAATTGCGCGTGGAGCATCCGTGCGTGATCAGGCGTCACCCACAGGTAATCGCGGTTGGGTACCGCGTCGGCAATCATGTCGATCAGGTCGTCAGTCAGGCCGAACACATCCCGATAGAGGTGCTTGTTGTTACGCGCGTCCCGGTTAGGCAGGAAGAAGAAGTTCGGGATGTTCTCCTTCAGAATCTCGAAGTTCTTCACGCGGGCAAGCTGCCCTAGCGACTGGGTCGCCATCACAAGAGTCCCGTTCAAGCCGCGAATCGTGACGGCCCACAGTTCCAGGCGGGCATAGAAGCGTTCGTACTGGAAGAAGAAGCCGCACTCTTCGACCTCGATGATCGTGAAGCGCTTCCCGTCCAGCCATTGCGAGATGCGATAAAACGCGTAATCCATGAATAGCGCGGCGGCGACCGGGTACTTTTCAAACAGGTCCCCCATCTCGATCGCGATATCGTCCGACAGCGAGAACGCATCCTCGACGTGATCGAAGAAGCGACCGTTCTTTTCACCTTGCGTCCAGATCTGGAGCCGCTCACGCAGCTCGATCGGCAACAACGTGTTCAGCATCGACAGCGTCCAGAGTTCGCGGTCATACTCGCCGCCGCCCAGCGTTGCGACAGCCTGATAGATATCGGTCTGCTGCTGCGGCGTACAGTGGAAGTCCTCATCCTCGATCGCCATCTGCACCCATTCCGCCACATAGGTCCAGTGCCGCTTATCCGCCAGCAGCGAAAGCGGGTTGACCGGCGTGGCCGCGCCGAACCGCCCCGTCGCATCGACAAAGCGACCGTTCGCCATCACCGTCGGAATCCGCGTCGACCGGTTCTTGTCGAACTTGATCCGGCGCGGGTTGTGGCGCCCGGACTGCGACACGAGAAAGTTCAGGAAGATCGTCTTGCCCGCGCCGATCGGCCCGACCACGAGCGTGTGCGACTTCCCGCCCGGTTGGTGCAGCGTCACGCGCTGCAGCGTGCGGTGACGCGTGGGCAGAACGGTAAGCGGCCCGGTCTGCTCGCCGGTCTGTTGGGTCAGCCATTGGTTGACCGGACTGCCTTCCTCGACCCCGCGCAACGGCGCAATGTCGGAAACGCACGGTGTTTCGACGAACTGCAGACGCTTTTGCTGATCCCACCGTCCGGGCAACGTGGTCGCCCATGCCGCCGGGATGTTGCGGGTCTCCAGGATGACGCCAAACCCCGCATTGCCGATGCGGCCGACGACTTCACGCGCGTTGTCGTCGCACTCCTCAACCGTGTCCCCATAGATGACCACCGAGATGTTGGCGAACCCATACTGCGTCCCATCGGCCACAAGCTTCGCCAGTGCGTTTTCAGCCTCTTCGGCGAGGATTTCACGCCCCTTGTCGTTCTTTTCCGCCTCCTGCTTTTCATCCTTCGAGAAGAAGCTCTTCAGGATCGCAAGCGGGTTGAACGCCGCGACCTTGTAGAACTTGCGCATCTTCTCGATGTAGACCCGCGCCTTGTGGGTCGACAGGAAGCGGAACATGACGCAGATGTCGAGCTCTGCATCGACGTCCGCCAGGACATCGAGGGCGGCCTCCTGAAACCCCATCCATTCCTTCACGGACACGATCTTCGCGTACCGCTTTCCGTACGCTGACTCGAACATCAGGTGCTCCGTGCCGTACGTCACGAACGTCTCGGTCAGATGGGTGTCCAGCATCGTGACCGGGTAGCGAACGCGGCGCGGCGGAACGGAGGGGTTCGCCGTCTGGTGCAGGAACGCCATGGCATTCTGCAGTTGCAGGCGCTTCATCTTGAGGCGCGTCACACCGCCCTTGAAAGCATCGATCACCCCCTCGAACCGCTTGATGTCGGACGTGATCCGTTCCATGTCGAACGCGAAGGCGCTGCGTGCAAACAGCACGTCACGGAGGGTTTCCCATAGAGCGACCGGCACCGACTTGCCGCCGACCGTCATGTGGTAAGCGACTTTCTCGAAGATCTTGTTGATCCCGGTCTCGGGCGTATAAGCGAGCGCCAGCGAATGGGTGTTGCGGAAGAACTTGCCGCTGCCGACGTGTGCGCGATTGATGGCATCGATGCGCTCGTCGATCCGGGACGAGAATCCACCCTGTATGTCCCCACGGACACGCCGATGCGACAGTCGCCACCACGCCGTTACCCGGTGGTCGAAGTTCTTGCATGCATGATCGAGGTTGTCTCGCGCTGCCGAAATATCAGCCTTGTTCGGCGAGTCGGCGTCGATCCCGTCGAACGTGAACACCGTCAGCAGCGACCCATCCTTGTCCAGGACAAGCTCCGGGGTGACCATCGTCGCCCACGGCGCAATCTCCTGCACCGGACCGCGTTTGATTTTCGAACTCAACATTGCAGATCCTGATCGAACCCGTAGGGACGCTTAAACCGAACCGAGAACTTCGTCGTGGGGAGGGGCTCGTGTACGTCCGGATAGCGGTTGTAGACGATGAGCACCTCCTTCCACCACGGATCGGTCGACGACAGCCATCGGAGCACCCAATGGATGCCAATTCCGACGACGAGGAACGCGGGCGTCATCGCGCTGTAGCAGAGCAGCGTCGTGATCGTCCCGTTCGCGATCGCGAGTCCGCGCTCCGCCCCGCCTAACTGGCGGGGCAGCGACAGCGAACGGCTGACTTTTTTCGGCTTACGCACAGGTGTAGTCGATGTGCATGCGGTTCTTCACGATCGGAATCGCACACGCCGCGACACCGAGTCCAATGAAGACGGTCGCGAGAAACTTGACGATGTTGCTCTCGGAGTTCGCGATCATGATTGCGGCCATGATGATCACCACGATGCCGATACAGAACAGCACCGGGCCGCTCACATAGGCCTGAATCAGACAGATCATCGACGCGGCGTTGCCGAGATCGCTGAGATCCACTGCATGCGCCGCCGGTGTGGCAAACGCGATCGCGGCTGCGATCAACGTGGAGCGGATCTGCCCGCGACCGAACAGGTAGTGCGCCGCGCTGCGTACTTTGGCAGTCGCCGGTCGAAGGAAGGCGCTGACAATTTTGGCGAGCGGCGAGTGAGCAAAAGCGTTGAACAACTTCTTCATTGGAAACCCCGTATGGTTAAAAAACGCGCTCGAGGACGTAGTCCCCGTTTTTGAAACCCTTGATGGCGAGCACTTCCGACACGTGGCGCAGCTCGCCCGTGCGACGCAGGTGCACGACGTAGTGAAAGCAATCGGCGATGGCCTTGCGCATGTCGGCAAGCTCCCAGCGGCTCCCCGTGGGGATACCAAGCATCGCCAGACTCTCGAGACGACTCAGCGCGCCGCGCGCATCGTTCGAGTGGATCGAGCCCATGCCACCGTCGTGGCCGGTGCTCAGTGCCTGAATAAAGTCGTACGCTTCGCCGCCCCGAACCTCACCGACGATGATCCGGTCGGGCCGGAAGCGCAGACACAGCGCGACCAGGACCTGCGTGGTCACGCCCTTGTCGGGGTTCGACAGCAGCCGCACGCGATTCGGCGCGGACAGTTTGAGTTCCATCGTGTCTTCGATCGTGATGACACGCTCCTCTGGCGGAATCTCCGCATTCAGCGCGTTCAGGAAGGTCGTCTTGCCGGTCGACGTGCCGCCTGCCACCAGGACGTTCGCTCGCGATCGAACGAGCGCCCGGAATGCTTCTCCCAGGACCTCGTCATGCGCACCTGGTGGAAAGATCGCGCGCTCCACCTCGCGGCGAGCGTGGACGAGCGAGAACGCGCCCATGCCAACGTAGTCGGCCAACGACAGGTTCGATTCCCGATGCTTCCGGATCGCAAGCGCATGCCCGTCGATCGCGGTCGGCCGCATCACTGAGGCGATCCGGAGATTCTTGTGGCCGCCGTTGATGATCCCCTGCGCGGTACCGGCTTTCGCGGACTTCTCGACCGACGACGCGAGCGACAGAATGGCGCCCTGCAGCTTCGCGGGATTGAAGCGCATGTCGAGCTTGTGCATCTCACCGCGCCGCTCGATCCAGACGTTGTCGTAGTCGTTGATCATGATTTCAGCGACGTCGGGTGCATCCAGCGGACCGGTCAGCTGGTCGAGCGACGCGAAGAACAGCTTCACCGCGTTGTCTTCGAGCGGACGGACCTTGAGCAACTCCTCGGCAGTGATCTGCGCGCTCGGGCGAGACGCCGGCGCATCAGGCACCGGACGGTCGACGCTCGGCTGATTCGCGGTTGGCGGATTCTGGGCAATTTCGGACATGCAGCTATTGTTCAAGCTGCGCGCGCCGCTGGCGGACCGAAAGAATGGCGAAATTCAGCAGCTTTCGTCGCACCCCAAACGGCGGCGTTTGCGACTGCTCAGGCCTGCGTTCGCGTCAACCGGTTGAGGGGGCTAACCGAGAATGCTCCAGAAAAACGTATAGCTTTCTCCGGGTTCCCCTCCACCCTTCCATGGTTGCTGTTTCGCGCACGCGAAAAAAAACCCGGTCGCGAGGACCGGGTGGGTGACAGAAGATGGGCGCGTGACCGCGGCGCTCAACAGATAACCTCGACCATCTCACCGAACGGCGCGCGCCTCGCACGCTTGAGCGGCGTGGTCGACGCCCAAAGCACCGGATAGGACGGCGCCTCCTTCGGAAACGCGCCGTCCATATCGGTCAGGTAGACGAGAAACGCCGGATCGATCCCTTCCGCCAAAATGCGACGGAAGGGGTCGACGAACGACGTCCCCCCACCACCTTTCAACGGAGCGAGGTCGACCGGCTCGCCGCGCTCGAACACCTGCACCTGCGTGACGCGCGTGTCGCAGTCCATGACAACCAGACGGCGAGGTCGAACCGCATCGAACATCGACTCGATCTCGGCGGCAAACTGCGCCTGCGTCGCGTCCCACACCGACCCGCTGGCGTCGCGCACGAACACTGCGTCGCCTACCGCCGGCTCATTCAACGACGGCAGATACAGCCCTGCGTGAAGGTAGCGGCGATTCGGCTGCGCCCACGTGTACTCCGTCGGCGCCGCTTCCTGCGCAAACCGGTGCAGGAGCGCGCGCCAATCGACGGTCGATGCAACAGCTTGCTCGATGGCGGCTTGCAGCCCGCCGCTGAGCCTGCCAGCGGCCCGGGCAGCTTTCGCCGCCTGCAGGACCGCGACCTTCCACTCGGCCTCCTTCGCCGCCTTGTCGGGCCCCGCGTACTGGCGAACCTCGCCGCATGCGGGACCGGCATCAGGCTTTGCATCAGGCGTAGGGCTTGCGGCCGGAGTGTTCCCGCCGTTCGCGGGTTGTGGCGAACCGGGGCCGCCGGAACCGGCCGACGGCTGATTCCCGTCTGCTTTACCCGATTGCCCGTCGCCTTGCTTCCCAGCGCCTTGCTTGGCCTTCTGCCGTGCCTCGTTCTGCCGCACGCCGTAGATTTCCTCGGCCGACCGGCCCTTGAAGCGCGGGTCGACGAGTCCACCGGGCGGCAACTGCAGCCCGGCGTCGAGCACGATCGGATTCACGGCGTAATCGCATGCTTCATTCCAACCCTTGTGCTCGCGATAGCCCTGACGCCAACAATGTCCGTTCGCGACGTGCAACACCTCGTGGGCGAGCACGCCGCGCACCTGCAGGTCGTTCAGGTCAGCCGCGTACACCGGGTTGTAGCCCAGCGATTCGCTGTCCGTCCAGAACGTTTCGCAGGTCGGATCCTCGACAACCTTGAGCCGAAGCGCCAACGCCCCGATGAACGGGTGGTCGAGGACAAGCGCCGTGCGCTGCTTCGCGATGCGTTCATAAAGTCGCGTGTCCATGGCGACCTCATGCGGCAAAGCGCAGCGGCGGAAGCTGGATCGCCTGATCGATCACCTGATCCGCGATCGGCGCCGGTGCGCCGCCCATGAAGGCCGCCATCAAGCCTTCGATCTCGGTCGCCTTGGCAGCGACTTGCGCACGCAGCACGTTGGATTCCTTCAGTTCCGCGCCGGTGTGGGTGGCCAGATGCGTCTTGGCCTGCTCGAGGATATGCGCCAGCTTCGGATCGTTGCTGAAATTCAGCTTCGGCAACAGCTCGCAGAGCTCACGGACATGGTTGGCGACGTCCATGCGAACGTTGCTGGATGCGTACAGACGGTTCGCCATCGTCGACACGGCCTCGTACAGCCGGCCGACCAGATCGTTGTTCGCGGTCTTGATCGACTCGAACACGTGCTGGTCGATCTCGGTACGCAGGTTCGTCAGCACGTCGCTCGGCAGATCGACCCCGAACTGGCTCGCGTCCGGGAACGGCAGCACCGACAGCTTTATGCCGAATTTTCCGGACAGCTCGGCCAGCGACGGATAGTCGGCCTCGTTGTACAGGCCGTTCATCTCCGCGCGCGCCTGCTCCTTCAGATCCAGATAGTTCGTCAGGAAAACCGACACTGCGAGATCGAACTCGTCCTTCATCGCGCGCATACGCTCGGCCACATCCATGTAGATCATGGTCGGCAGCAGGCGCACGCCCAGTTGGTCGTACTTCAGCGTGCGGCCGTAGTAGTAGGAACGGATCCGGTTGCCGATCGACAGCACTTCGGCGTAGCTCGGCGCGTGCTCGGGCAGCAGGCGCTTGTTGAATCGGCCAATGCCGCGCGCGTGGTGGCTCTTCTCGACCTCCTCGGTGACCTTGCCGTCGTAGCGACGGGCGACCCACGTGGAAATCGTGACGGACGACAGCATGACCTTGGACTTCAGATCGGTAATGTTCATGGAATGACTCCAGATAGAAACTGAATGGATGAGACGAAAAAAAGCCACGGCGCGCGAGCGGGCCGTGGCAACAGGAACTACGATGGAAGGTAGGTGGCGATCAGTCTTCGCCGCGGATGATCTTGCCGATCTCGCCGCCTTGCGCGCAGACGAAGGCAGGATGACTCTGCAACTCCGGCTTGCGCACGGTCGCGTCGCGCACCAGGACCGCCGTGAATTCGCGGTGGCCGGCGTTGACGAGGCGATCCGCGTACCGCAGGACGCGCTCGAAGTTGCCTTCGCCGGCCTGGCAGGCAAGCGCCGTCGTCAGCGCATACAGCACGCTCGGCTCATCCGGAATCGGCCCGAGATCGGGGTTCATCAGAATCGCGTCGACAGACGGCAGCGCTCGGTAGATCGAGAGAAAGCTGACGAACTCCGCCGCCGCGCCCTCGCCGACCACGCCGCTGACCGCATGGGTCAGCAGGTGCGCGGGAACGGACGGGAACACCCTGGCAACGAAGCCCCAGCTGCGCGGGCTCGGCGATGCCTCGATGTCTCGGCTCGTTTTAACGACCGAGAGCAGATCGGGCCGGAACCGGAGAAATGCGATCAGCTCCGGCGGCACGTTGTGTGCAACCGCCCAGCGTGTCCAGTCGTTGATCGTCGGCTCCAGTTCAACCACAGCGGCGAAGCGCGAGATCACCGGATCGAGAATCCCGGCCACACCGGCGTTATCGCCGCGCCGGTTGGTAGCAGCCACGAACGTCACCTGATCCGGCAGCTTGTGCTCGCCGATCCGACGGGCGAGCAGCAGTTGCATCTTTGCGGCCTGCACGGCCGGCGATGCCTGCCCAAGATCGTCGAGAAACCAGAGCAGCGGCCGGCGCGCGCTCAATGCGCGCTCGAGGTCGCCGAACGGCAGGAACCGCGCACGTTCGCCGTCCGATGACGGGAACGGCAGGCCCTTCGAGTCCGTCGGATCCTCGACCACCGGATGGCTGATGAGCAGATCGTGGTCGGTCGCGGTCGCAGCAGCTTCGACGATGTCGGATTTGCCGATGCCGGGCCGGCCACTGATCAGCACCGGGAAGCGCTTCGGAATGTAGATGCTGAGCAGCCCGGTGAGCTGCGCGGGGGAGAGTTTCATGGGGGTTCCTTGAATAGAAAGCCCCACGGGATCGCGCCCGGCAGGGACGTGACCCTGCGGGGCGATTGGAGATGCCGCGATGCGGCGTGTCGATGCGTCCGGAGACGCCGTTTGATCCTTAAGCGTGCGCTTGTGTGAGCGCGGCGGCCTGTCTTTCCGTCAACGATGACCGCGGCACGCATTTCGCGCGCGTGACGATCATCACGCCGTAGACGTCCGCGAGTACGCGGGCCTCGGGGCAAAGTACGAGCAGCTCGTCGGGGCCGATCGGCGCCGGCGAGCGATTGCGCCACACGTTGATGGCCACCTCGATCTCTGCGATCGAGATGACGTCCGGTGGGAAGCGGGGTGATACGTCGAGTTGGTTCATGGGTGACCTCGAAAGTGTCGCCCCGTGAACGACGCCCTGCGGGACGTAATCCCCTGGGGCAGGAAAAGGCCGCTTCGCGGCGGGTTCGATGCGTCGATGACGCGGTAAGTAAAGCCAGTGTAGGCGTCCCTGTGCCACACGCTGGCCGGAAAGGTCGGGAAAAGCGGGCGGCTTTGGATCTGCCACGCTGCGAATGGACGAAAAAAAACCGGCGCACGAGGCGCCGGTTGTTCAATATCGACTGACGGAAGACCGCTCATGCGAGAAGCAGGTCCCCGATCAAGCCGCGAGTGACGTCAGTCGGGAACGCGCATAGTCCAGCGTACCGTTCTTCGCGTGGAGCGTTCGCCCCTCGGTCGAACCAGGCCTCGCCAATGCGTAGCGCGTCGCCGCACCATGGCGAAAGCTGCGGATGTCGGAATACCCGTCAGCAATCGCGCGATCGACGTGCTCGACGCCCGTGATCACCGCATTATCGGGCGTGCGATACCGCGCACGCTCTGCTTTCGCCTTGGCGTCATTCGCGGCCTCTTGCGCACGTCGCCGTGCTCGAGCGGTGTCCTGCTTTGCCTCCCACTCGGCTTGTACCGCCTCATCGAAGCCGCAGAACGTGAAGATCGCGCGCCGTCGGCGGGTCGAGTTCAATCCGCGCAACGACAGTCCAAACTGCTCTCGCAGTACCTGCTTGCTGTGGTCGTTCCAGCCATCAGGATGATCAAGAACCTTCAGCAGGGTGCTAACGTCGCGGGCTTCGACAGCGGCCGCGAACTGGTTCGGCCATTCGAACGTCGTACGCCCTCGATCCAGCGTCGCCAAATCGGTCTGCAGGTCATACTGCCGCTGCGAGATCAGCCCTTTCTGGCGATCGGCTTCGAGCCTGTCCCGCGACTTCTTCAGTACGGCATCCCCGATCAGCTCGCGCAATCGCGCAGCAACGGGGGACTTGGCGATGCCGACATCCACCGGGCGCTGGTATTGCTCCGGAAGATCCAGCTTGTGCACGAGGCCTGCCGCGTACAGCCGGTCGTCGACGTCGGTGTACGTGATGTCGGCCGGGGCAGACTTTAGCGCCGCGACGATATCGGTACCGAGCTCGCCGTCGATCTGCCGCTTTTCGTGCCGGAAGATCGCGACCGCGTTCTGCATCACGCCGTACGGAAGCGAGTTGCGAAGAGCCGGCACGTCCAGGAGAACCGGGAACCACTGCAGATCGTACCGGAAGTGCTTGGCGTCGCCGCGGTAGTCTGCGAGCACCGTGTCCGGGATCGGCTGATCCCGAAACAGCGCATGGGCGACATGCACCTCGTGCCGGCCGTTGACCCCACCCGAGAGCGAGAGCCGCGGCCCTTGCGACGTGTAGCCGAACAGGGTGTCCGCGACCTGGTCGCAAACATCGCCCAAGTGAAAGCGGTGGCCAGCGGCTCGTGCTGCCTCTACCTCCGCCTCGAGCTGTTCGCCCGACAGCAGCCAAGCCGGTCTCGACGCGAGCTCGAACACGAACTGGAAAATCTCCCAGCGCTTGCGAGTGACCTGCCAGGGCTGCAGCGCCTTCCCGTCTTTGCTGAACCAGCGGTCTCGAAGCTCGGTAAAGAGCGACGTGAAGATTGCGTGGGCGGTACCCGGCTGGCGGACGGTCAAGATGCCGTTATAGCGCAGAATCGGCAGCGGGGTGCCGCCATGAATCAACGAGATCTCTGGCGTTTCGTACGCAGACAAGGTCGCGTCGTGGAAGAACACGTGGAACGCGTGCGCGAGGGTCTCGACGTGAATCACTTCGTTGGGAGTGTGAATCGTATACATCAGTGGTTGTCCTTGCAAAAAGGGGCAACCACCCCATCCGGGCAGTTGCCCCGGATTGGGAGAAAGAGAGGGTGATGCGTCAGTCGATATCGAGCAGGTTCGATACCACCGCTGCAACGGCCCAGCCATGGGAACGTGTCAGCGTCTTTATGCGAATGAGCGGTTGTGTTCGCCAGTGGCCGATGCCGCGCTCTGCTGAAAGCCAGACAGTGTCGATATGTACGATCCACCCTTCCGACTGACCACGATGGATCGACACTGAACTACGTCGCCGCCCACCATCAACCGGCCAGTTGGTCCAAGGCTTCGCACCAAAAACGGCCTCGTTCGCATACCGCGACTGATTCGCAACGGTCACCCATTCGGGCTCGAGACCGGCGGCTCGTAACGCCTGCTCCACGTAACGAGCGACCTCTTCGACCGTCTTGCCGGCGAATTTATGCATATCCAGCGGCCGCGATACCGGCTGCTCCAGAACTTCAAACATGGAAACCCCAAAATAAAAAGGGCCGCACCGTGAGGTGCAGCCCTTAATTGGACAGAAGCCGCCGAGGTCGGCGGCCGTCAGTTCGATTTAATGCGTGTGGTGACGCAGAGAACGACGTTGGTCGCGCTCCGCCTTGCGACCGCGTTCGCATGCGACGATGCCGTAGCCGCAGAACACCAGCGTCAGAAGCAGTGCAACAGGACCGAAGTACATTTTCATTCTCCGTTCATGGAATCCATGCCTATAACGTACGTTATCACACCAATCACGACCAGAGCGGCGACGTTCATCGCGGCCCAGATAGAGAACTCCGAGATGGCGTGCACGTAGCCGACTAACCCGACGATCGATGAGACCGTCAGCGTGTGACAGAAGCGCCCGAACTGCTGCCGCTGGTCCTTCGACCAGGACGCGCGCACGAGCCGGGCGCTCAATCTCGATCGCGGCTCCGCCGCAAGTTCGGTTACCGACGCAACGTCGAAGCTATCTGCCGTCCCCTGGACCAGGGTTGCCTCAAACCCGCCCCAAGTCGCCGTAACGACCGGAGGAGGCTCCATTTCCTTGACCGCGATCAGCAGCTCTCGCATCTGCACGGAAATGAAAACGATCTGCTCATCCGAATCGTACGATCCGCGATCGACGACCGTCAGGCCCGAAGGAAATTCGACACGCACGTCAACGAATTCCATCGTGCCTCCTACCGCCGGTCGCTATCGAGACCATCCACGAGCCGAAGGCCGCCAAGCAAGGCCTGGTAGCCCTCGTCCGTGTCGAGTTGGGCGAGCGGCACGACGTTGTCGCCGCCGCCTGACAGGTCGCGATGACCCCGCCGCGTGCGGAACGACACCGCGACGCGTTGGCGGGATGCCGTATCCGCGATTTCGAGCAACATCCGGCTGGTGCGCAGGGTGACGCGGCAGCCGCGGCCTGCTTTCGCCGGCTCCGCCACCACCTCGTGTTCACCCGTGCGCAACCTCAGGTCGCGCGCGACGCGATGCAGCATTCGCTTCGCGTGGTGCGTCAGTGCCGCGTCGGCCGCGGCGCCAGCCGCGCGCCGATCGGCGTGAAGAACTTTCGGTACCTTGAACATCTTGCCCTCGAAACAAAAAAAGCGAGGCCCCCTTTCGGAGGGCCTCGCTATGAATGGGAAAGCCGGCGATCGCCGGAATCGAAAATGGGCTCAGCGCGTGACGCGCAGCCCTGAATTGCTGCTGACCAGCATCACACGGTCGCCCGTGGTGAAGCGCTGGTCGTCCGTTTGCACCACGACCAACACTCGGCCGGCGGCGGTACGAACAACGATCTCGACACCTGCGTGACGCTGCAGGACTGCCGATACCTTCTGCGTGATAAACCCGGCGCTCGCGCCGGCGATGGCACCGGCGATATAGCGGCCATTACCGCCGCCGATCGTGCGCGAGCCGAGAAACGCACTCACACCCGCGCTAAGCAGCGACGACAGGCCTGAGTTGTCGGAGCCGCTGTCGATCGTGATGGTCCGAACGCTGACGACCGTGGCCGCCTCGATCGTTCCCGCGTGCTGAACGTCATAGCGCTGGTAGACATCGGGCGAACCGAAGTCGTACGACGCACACGCAGTCAGGGACGAGAGCAGCAGGACAGTGATGAGAAGCTTGAACATGACGATTGCCTCAAAAAAAGAGGGCAATCGCCCGTCAGGGGGATTGCCCTGACAGGGAAGCCGACACGTTGTCGGTGAGAGAAATGCGCACGGGCAGAGCCGGTGCGACTGGGTCGATGCGCGGAAGCGCGAGAAACAAGATCAGTGTAGGACTACGCGCCAGCGCCGCGCGCCGAAATCGTCGCGAAAACCGCCCCGCTTTCCTCTGGACGAAAAAAAAGCGCCTGCCCGATCACTCGGGAGGCGCTTGTCTGCAGATGGATTAGAAAGCGCAACGCACGAGTGTCGCCACGCCGGTAGTTAGAGGCCAGTTCAAAAACCCTGCTCAGCTCGCCTGAAGATGTTCCAGCAGACGAGCGAGCAGCCAAGTTTCAGAAATGCTTCGTGAATGTAAGCACGTCGCTCGAAGCGCGTGCGTAGGCGACGGAAATTGTGGAGCCAGGAGTGCGTACGTTCGACCACCCAACGATACTTGCCGAGACCGCTGCCATGTTCGGTCCGGCGCTTCGCGATCACGGGTTTGATACCGCGCTCGCGCAACGCGCGACGGTGTCGGGTGGAATCGTAGCCGCGATCGGCGTAGACGACGCCGGGCTTCTGAAGCGGTCGGCCACGGACACCGCGAATTGGTGGAATCGCATCAACGAGCGGCAGCAGCTGCGTGACGTCGTTGGCGTTTGCGCCAGTCAGGATGGCGGCGACGGGGACGCCGTTGGCGTCTACGAGGATGTGGTGCTTGGAACCCGGTCGCGCGCGATCCGTGGGGTTCGGGCCAGTTTTTCGCCCGCCCCAACGGCGCGCACGGACGATGAATCGACCGCAGCGTATGACAGATCGATTTGGCCGGCCGCACGCAACTTGTCGAGCAGCAACTCGTGCAGTTGGTCCCATACACCAGCCTTTTGCCAGTCGCCCAGTCGCCGCCAGCAAGTTGCGCCGGAGCCGAAGCCCAGCCGAGTCGGCAAGTGGTTCCAGCGCATTCCCGTTTTGAACACGAACAGGATGCCGTTGAGCGCCGCACGATCGGACACGCGCGGACGACCAGGATCGCTCTTCGCACGAGGCGTCACGGGTGGCAACAATGGTTCGATCAGTATCCACAGTTCGTCGTCAATGATCGGCGCTTCCATCCTTGGGCTTCCGTTGTTCTGGTGCCCAAGGTTAACAGCTCGCCGAGGAAGTAAACAGCCCCTCTCGGGGTTTTTGAACTGACCTCTAAGCGATTGGCTCGGCACCAAACTTGCGCTTCTGATGTTTGAGGGGTGGGTCTATCTTAGATGAAAAAAAAGGGCGTCTTGAGACTACTTATCTCCGAAATTCCCCTCATCGATGAGCATGTGACAGTAGGCGTCAGAGGCGTCGCGGGCCAGGTCCTCGGAGATGAATGTGCCAGGTACATTCATCTCCGAAATCACGGTTTCGGAGATGCCGTTCCAACGACGCCGAAGAACATCAATTGTGCCGCGCCACTGGCCATCCTGGTTGAAATTTACAGAAACTCGATAGAAGTAGCCGCGATATGGCTTGAATCTGTCCAGGTCCATTGCTCACTCCCTATCACGCAGTGATCATCGTAGCACGCGACGGAGACTCGGATTGAGGAGGCTGCAGAAGGGATATTGGAAGTGACCCGGAAAACTGGAGGTCGTTCGACTTGTGCTTCCGGCGGGTAAGCGTATTCCCGAGTGCCGAGTGCCCGGAGAGATAATCGTGCTGTGTCTCAAAGGCATCGTCAAATTTGGCGTAGGCGCAGGAGCGCAACTTATGCGTCGCGGCCATCCGCAACTGGTCAACGTGTTGGTCGACGCGGCCAAGCGTGGCGTTGACGTCCGAATTATCCTGCCCGGCCGCTCCGACTCGGCATTGGCACTCTTTTGCCTTGCTTCCAACACATCAACCGCGGCTTCGTTTCTTTCGTTCCCGTGGCTCGGCGCCTGTTTCCACGGGAGTGAACGGCGCCTGGAAGCGACTGATCAGGAAATCGATAAATGCGCGCGCCCGGGCCGTCTGGTTTTTTTGCCTAGGGTAATAGACAAACAGGTCGGCGGATGGAAGAGCAGTGTTAGGCAGCACGAGTTGGAGACGCCCGCTCTGCACATACTTGGCTAGGTCCCATTCCGACCGTATCAGAATCCCGTGTCCTTCAAGCGCCCAGCGAAGCACGATGTCGCCATCGTTGCTCGACAACGCCCCCTTTACTTTAATGGCCTCTGTGTGATCGTTCACGATATAACGCCAGACACCGTACGCGTCGTCGTTCTGGCGGTGAATGATGCAACGATGTTGGGCCAGATCTTCGACGCGCTCTGGTGTGCCGTACTTCTCTAAGTATTTTGGTGAGGCACAGAGGAAGCGGCGATTGCTCATGATCCTTCGCGCGCTCAAGCGAGTGTCTGGGAGCTCGCCGAATCTTATCGCCATATCGAACGCGCCTTCAACGAGGTCGACTGGACGATCGGTGACCTCAAACTGGATCTCAACGCTGGGAAAGCGTTTTGCGAATTCTGAGACCAACGGTGCGATCGTTGTTCGGCCGAAGCCGAGCGTCGCGTTAATGCGCAAAAGCCCCTGAGGTTCACCTTTCGTTCCCGCGATCGCTTCCTCCATTTCCCGCACCTGCCCGACTATCTGCGTGGCATAGCGGAGATAGGTTTCGCCTTCAGGCGTCAGACTCACGCTCCGAGTAGTTCGATTTACCAAACGTACGCCGAGCCGCTGTTCGATGACGCCAAGCCGCTTCGTCGCAGCCGGCGGGGACAGATCAAGAGCGCGCGCGGCGCCTGACATGCTTCTCAGTTTCGCCAGAAGAATAAAAAATTCGAAGTCGGTAGCAGTCTGTGTCTCGGTATTCACTGGAATTGAAAAGTGATGTGAACAGAAGTGAATTTTAGCAGCGTTTTTCGCGGTTAAGCTACGTCCCATGTTGCAGCCAATGTGTTGCAACAACCTCGTAAAGCTCTGGAGACCTAGCCGTGAGAATCGTTGAAATCCGCGAAAAGACCGTTCCGATCAGTTCCCCGATCCGAAATGCCTATATTGACTTCAGCAAGATGACGCTGAGCCTCGTTGCCGTCATTACGGACGTGATCCGTGACGGCAAGCCGGTGGTCGGCTACGGCTTCAACTCCAACGGCCGGTACGGTCAGGGCAAGCTGATGCGCGAGCGCTTCATTCCTCGGATTCTCGAAGCCGACTCCGCCTCACTGGTCAACGATGCGGGTGACAACCTTGATCCGCATAAGATCTGGGCGACGATGTTCACCAACGAGAAGCCCGGTGGTCACGGTGAGCGTTCGGTCGCGATCGGTACGATCGACATGGCAATCTGGGATGCCGTAGCGAAGATCGAAGGCAAGCCGCTCTTCCAGTTGCTGGCAGACCGGTACGGCAATGGCCAACCGGACCGCGAGATTTTCGTGTACGCGGCAGGCGGCTATTACTATCCGGGCCAGGACCACGAGAAGCTGAAAGACGAGATGCGCAGCTATATCGACCGTGGCTACACCGTTGTGAAGAAGAAAATCGGTGGTGCGTCGCTTGATGAAGACCTTCGCCGCATCGACTCGATCCTCAGCGTGCTGCAAGACGGCCAGAAGCTTGCCGTCGATGCGAACGGTCGCTTCGATCTGGACACCGCGATTCAGTACGCGAAGGCTCTGTCGCAATATGACCTGTTCTGGTACGAGGAGCCGGGCGATCCGCTCGACTTCGAACTGCAAGCCACGCTGCGCAATTACTACCACAAGCCGATGGCGACGGGCGAAGACTTGTTCTCGATGCAAGACGCGCGCAACTTGATCCGTTATGGTGGCATGCGTCCCGACCGCGACTGGCTGCAATTCGACTGCGCGCTGAGCTACGGCCTAGTGGAATACTTGCGCACGTTGGACATGTTGCGTGAGCACGGCTGGTCGCCGAGCCGCTGCATTCCCCACGGCGGTCACCAGATGTCGCTGAACATCGCCGCTGGCCTCGGCTTGGGCGGAAACGAGTCCTATCCGGATCTGTTCCAGCCGTACGGCGGCTTCCCCGATGGGGTCAAGGTCGAAAACGGCTACATCACGATGCCGGAACTTCCGGGTATCGGCTTCGAGGGCAAATCGGATCTCATCGCCGAGATGCGCAAGCTTTCGGCATAAACCTTCAGCAGCAGAAACGCACCGACGATTTTCGTCGGTGCGGCGCCTATAAAAAACCAACGCAGGCGACACCCGGGCGTGCCTTCCACCGCGGAAATACTCCGCCGTTGGCGGTCGTCCAAACTCTACAAAAAGACGCCAGTCATAGGAGACAGACATGCTGGTATCAAAAGTTAGGAAGACGCTCTCGAAGCTCTATGTGCAGGTTCTTATCGGTATCATCGCCGGTATCCTGCTGGGCCACTTTTATCCGGACCTTGGTTCTCAACTTAAGCCCCTTGGAGACTTGTTCATCAAGTTAATCCGAATGCTGCTTGCACCGATCATCTTCGCGTCGGTGGTTGTTGGCATTGCGCGCATGAATGATCTTCACCAAGCGGGTCGTGTTGGAGTTAAGGCGGTGTTGTACTTCGAGGTCGCATCGACGATTGCGCTCCTCGTTGGAATGATCGTCGTGAATGTCGTCAAACCAGGCAGCGGCATGAACGTCGATCCGTCGCATATCGACGGATCTGCGATTTCAACCTATACGACTGTAGCGAAGCAACATGGCATGCTCGAGTTTTTCATGAGCATCGTTCCGAACAGCATTGTTGGCGCGTTCGCCAACGGCGAGATGCTACCGATCATTTTCTTCTCGGTGCTGCTCGCCATTTCTCTCGCCAAGCTGGGACCTCGGACTACGCCGTTCGTAGACATGCTCGATATGTTCCTTCAGGGCATGTTCGGTGTTGTACGGATCGTTATGTACGTCGCGCCTATCGGTGCGTTCGGTGGCATGGCCTTCACCATCGCGAAATATGGTATCGGCACGTTGGCTTCCTTCGGCGAGTTGATGTTGTGCCTGTATCTGACGTCGATCTTCTTTGTGGTTGCGGTCCTTGGCCTCGTAATGCGGATGTGCGGACTGTCGCTCTTTAAGTACCTGCGCTACATCAAGGACGAGATCCTGATTACGCTCGGCACGGCCTCCACGGAAGCGGTACTTCCGCAGATGCTGATCAAAATGGAACGGATGGGCTGCTCCCGACCAGTTGTCGGGATGGTGTTGCCTACCGGATACACCTTCAATGCTGACGGGACCGCGATATATCTGACGATGGCGGCTTTGTTCATTGCGCAGGCGATGAATGTGCATCTGACGATCTGGGACCAGTTGCTCGTGCTCGGCGTGCTGCTGCTCACGTCGAAAGGCTCGGCGGGAGTCGCGGGTGCCGGATTCGTTGCGCTGGCCGCGACGCTTGCGTCGATGCACAAGATTCCGGTCGAGGGTTTGGTCCTGCTTCTTGGCGTCGATCGTTTTCTCAATGAAGCTCGGGCCGTGACGAACTTGATCGGCAATGGTGTCGCAACGGTAGTGGTCGCGCGCTGGGAAGGACAGCTCGACATGAACACGGCGCGTGCGGTGCTGAATCGCACGAACGTTGACGAACTCGAAGAGCTGCAGCCGATCGACCAACATGTCATCGGCTCCGCCTCTACGGTCGATGGGTCCATCCGCTCGAACGCTCATTGAGCCTCCAAGCCTCCAGAACACCACTTTTGTCAAATTGGCAGGAGCCCTCGGGCAACTGCCGACTTCTCTTTAGAGCATTCCCGAAATGACCACGCAAACGGACAAAGGAGGCTTTCGCCAAGCCGCGCTCAACTTGGAGTTCCCAGGCGGTTACCCCTGCGTTTATGCGGCCGGTCTGGCTTATCGATTCAGCCGGTGCTTGGGCATGTGCCCTGAGAGGTCAGTTCAAAAACCCCGAGAGGGGCTGTTTACTTCCTCGGCGAGCTGTTAACCTTGGGCACCAGAACAACGGAAGCCCAAGGATGGAAGCGCCGATCATTGACGACGAACTGTGGATACTGATCGAACCATTGTTGCCACCCGTGACGCCTCGTGCGAAGAGCGATCCTGGTCGTCCGCGCGTGTCCGATCGTGCGGCGCTCAACGGCATCCTGTTCGTGTTCAAAACGGGAATGCGCTGGAACCACTTGCCGACTCGGCTGGGCTTCGGCTCCGGCGCAACTTGCTGGCGGCGACTGGGCGACTGGCAAAAGGCTGGTGTATGGGACCAACTGCACGAGTTGCTGCTCGACAAGTTGCGTGCGGCCGGCCAAATCGATCTGTCATACGCTGCGGTCGATTCATCGTCCGTGCGCGCCGTTGGGGCGGGCGAAAAACTGGCCCGAACCCCACGGATCGCGCGCGACCGGGTTCCAAGCACCACATCCTCGTAGACGCCAACGGCGTCCCCGTCGCCGCCATCCTGACTGGCGCAAACGCCAACGACGTCACGCAGCTGCTGCCGCTCGTTGATGCGATTCCACCAATTCGCGGTGTCCGTGGCCGACCGCTTCAGAAGCCCGGCGTCGTCTACGCCGATCGCGGCTACGATTCCACCCGACACCGTCGCGCGTTGCGCGAGCGCGGTATCAAACCCGTGATCGCGAAGCGCCGGACCGAACATGGCAGCGGTCTCGGCAAGTATCGTTGGGTGGTCGAACGTACGCACTCCTGGCTCCACAATTTCCGTCGCCTACGCACGCGCTTCGAGCGACGTGCTTACATTCACGAAGCATTTCTGAAACTTGGCTGCTCGCTCGTCTGCTGGAACATCTTCAGGCGAGCTGAGCAGGGTTTTTGAACTGGCCTCTTAAGGACGACGCCACCTCGAACGGACGGCGGCACCTCGTTACGACTCGCTCACCTTTAGCAGGTGGAGCGACCAAAAAGCCAGCACTGCCCCCATGAGAAAGACCGCGATACAAACACGCGGGTCATTCACCATGAGGCCATCGACGAAAGCCAACGCGCTCAGGAACGGTTTGAGCGTGTAGTCCTTCACTCCCTTTCGCACATGCGGCATGTACTTCCATTCGGCGCCCGTGGTCACCGCACGCACCAACCGCTCAACTCCACAGAAGAGCGAGCCAACCGCGACCGCGCCGAACCAGAGCGGAATCCATTTCGTTCCACCATCCCACCACGTCACGTAACGATAGACAGGCTCGTTCTTCAACACGGCAGCCACCTCCGGATGGCTCCCGATGGCAGCCAGCAGCGAGCCAAAGAGAAACATCGGGAAGACACCGTACAGCAGCACCACCAGCGCTCCCGCGGCCGATTTGGCATCGCGGTCAAACAACTTCTTGAACATCGAAATACTCCTGTATAGGCATCGTCCAGTTTTCAGGATCGACATTGAAATAAACCGTTCCCCATAAGGGGAACGGCATGTTTAGGCATCAGCTTTAGCCGTTGGGCGCTTGCGTGCCCGTGGCTTCTTCTGGGGAGGCGCGTCGTAGCCAAAGCGCGCCCATGCAGCAGGATCAATCGGTATCGGGCTTGTGCGGCCCGATTCCAGGTTCACGAAGGTGCCCGAGTACTTCAGCGAGCCCGTCCGGTATAGCGTCCAGAGCAGGTTGTAGGCCTGTACCGAAATCACCTGGTTGATGACCAACGACTGCTTGCGCAGCGCGTCGGCCATCGAGCACGACGGCGTCTCGTCGCCCTTGTCGTTCCGAGCGTTCAGCAAGTCCGGAAATAAATCACCGACGTGGGGCAACCTATCGTGCCGAGCCTTGCCGAACTCCCCGAGAATGACCTGACCACGATCCGTCTCGTTGCCGCAGTCCAGGTAGTAGCGACAACTCCCTCGCTTCGCTGCCTGCACAATGGCGTGCCGCGCGCGACGTGAGTCGACGCAACCCACCACGATGTCGGCGACGATCCGCACCGACGAATCGACACGCCGCGGCTCCGCAACCCAGTTGGTCCCCATCAGGTTGTTGAGCCGATTCACGAGCAGCAGCGCCTTGTAATGGCCGACGTCATTGGGATAGAACCCCTGCCGCCCGACATTTGTCTCACTGACCGTGTCGTCGTCGTACACCGTGCACTCGATCCCGCCAGGGTGGCCGAGCTCGATCATGGCGTGATGCAGCCGCGCGAGACTGGGAAGAAATGCGCTGCCGGTCCCGCCGGCGCCGACCACCACGACACGCCACGGCCGGCGGATCATGTCGGCCGGAATACTGTGAGTGATCGCCTCGCTCATCACATCACCTCCATCGTCAACGCGGCCGCCCACGACTCGGGCACGCGTTCGAACTTCTCGAAGATCCCCTTCGCGCAAAGCCGCAGCGCGACGGACGGCGTACGATCGCAATGGCCCAGCACGAGCGCAAACTTCACGTCATGCTGGTCATCCTTGTTGTCCGTGCGCGAGAAGAACGCGGGGCCCGTGCCATGGGAATGGCAATCCACCACCAGCCATTCGCCGTCTGCAAGTCGCGGCCGCTCATAGACCAGATGCCCCGGCCCGTGCGACAGCGAAGGCAACGCAACGATGCGGAACGCAAAGGTCACGCTGTTCCAGACAATCCACGCGCCGACCTCGTTTGGCACCGCCGCCCGAGCCATCGCATGAAACTCCGCGACGAGCGCGGCCGGAATCTGCCCGCACAAGAGCGCCGTCGTCTCTTCGACCTTCCCGTACGGGACAGCTGTCGAGACTTCGTACTGCGCGATGCGACGCACCGCGCTCAGCCAGGGGCGCAGGACTTCCAGATAGACGCCGTCCGATGCGATGAGCAGGCGCTCACCCGAACGCGTCATCGGGACAACGGCCTCCCGCGACGGAACCATCACCGACGGGAACGACTGCTGGAGAACGGTATCGAGCGGATTCATGCCCCCCTCCCGACTTGGCCGTTCACCAGCTGCTCGAGCGTCCGTTTCATAGGCACCAGCGCGTTGAGCGGAAACGTCTCGCCGAACTTGCCGTCGAGCATGTCGCGCCAGAACGCGTACTCGCCGTCCTTGTATTCGATCCGTTTGCCGCCGGCGTTCGGATGCGTGAAGGCCGAATCGAAGAACCCGGCTTCCCACCCATCGATTGACGCCACATCCACACGCTTCGGCACTTGCGCACTGCCGATGCAGATCCGCCCCATGTCCCACGTGTTGAAGTACGGAGGTTCGAACAACGGCGTCTCGCGAACGGGGCGACCGCTGCATGCCACCGCGAACACGCGAAAGCCCTGATTCGAGGCCTGGAACACCAGCCCCGGATGCGGCACCACGGCGCTTCGCTTGCCAAGGTTCTCGCATTCGAAGAACACCCGGCGCATCGCTGGCGGACACCACCACGTGACTGCATCAGGCGAGACCCCGAGCACCGTCGGCGGCAAAAACTCCGCCCGCGGTGCGACGTGCTCGGCGAGCTTCAGAAGCGTTTGAACAAGTACCTTCCGGTCAAGCGGCCGACCGGCACCAATGATGGGCCGGCCGCTTTGGCGGTCAGCGATGACAGCGTGGGCTGTCGCAAAATGCGCACCGTCCTTGCCTGTATAGAGCAACAGCGCTTGCGACAATGCGACATCAGAACCGGTTCGACCGGCAGAGATACCAGACATATGAAAACTCCTTTAAATGGGATCACTGACAAGCGAAAGAAGCCGGTCGAGATGAGTAAGAATTCGAAACGCCAACGCGAGGTCGGCGTACTGACGGCGGATAGCCTTCGGGGTGGCCGCCAGCCGGGAGAACCCGCTGTAGGTCGTCGCATCCCCGCATTGAGCGGCACCGTCAAAGTGATGGTCGAGAAGGTCGCCAACAAACTCGTTGTCCTCGACGATCACCGAGCAAATGCCATAGACAGGATTGGTGTCGTAGCTCACGTGAAACAGATCTCGCGTTCGGCTACGGCGCATCAGCGCGCGAAGGTTGAGGACCTCGGTGCATACGCGCCGAGGCATGCCCCTGCTGCGAGCGCGAAGCCGCACCAGCTCCGGGTACGTCAAGACGCGTCGATCGCGCCACTTACCGCCGCTAAACACACACGGATCAGCGTCGTCCGGACAAAGCTGTGGCCGAACGACCGACGGCAGATACGCAGAACGGGTTTCCGTGTCGTCCTCGAAGCGTTCCTTCAGCGCTTCGTCCGCATCCTTGTCTGAAGCGTTCGGATCGCCGTCCCAGTACCAGCACGAAAATTCGTACATGAACCAGTCTGGCAGGCGGATGAACATCGTCCGAGCCGATGCGCGACACAACGCGGCCATCACCGTCCGGAAGAGCAACGGGTGGACCGACCGCAGTGTCTCGATCGCCCCCTCAAGGGAGTACACCCACTCATCTTCAAGGCCGAACCCGAAAAACAGCGGCGTCGGATCTTCATCGTTGTTCCCGTTACCGAGGCCATCGAGCACATCGCGAACCGCATGCGCATCGAACAGATGAGGCGTGAATCGGAGCCGGGAAAACCGCCCATACTGGCGTTGCGTCCACGCATGAAACGCCTGCTGGAACGCGTCGCCGGCGTCGGCCGGATCGTGAACGTCGCCCGCTCGCAGCGGCCCGTACTGGAAATGCTTCAGGACCAGATCCGACAGGTGCACGTCTTCGCGCCACTTCAACCGCACCACCCCCGGCACCTCCGTCGAGAACGACGGAAGCGTCAGAAGATCAGCGGCAGGTCGACGTCGGGCAGCGGAAGCGCGTGGCGGTTGCCAGGTCGCGGCCGAGCCAGCTGCGACGCTTGAATCAGGGAGTGCAGGATCGAAGAACATTTCCGCATTTCCTCGTCATATAAAAAAACCGGCCTTTCGGCCGGTTCCTGTTGGTTGAAGCCACCATCCGGATCGGACAGGGCCTTGAGCAGAGCGTCCTTACGCATGGGCGCCTTTGGCGCCTGCCGCGCGAACGAACGTGTAGGACATGACCTCACCCTTGATTTGCGGGCCGTCGACGGCGGCCGTCGTCAGCTCCGGGTACTGGGCGGTGTACAGATCCCGCACCTGATCGGGCGAGAACGCCGCGCCGGGATCCATCAAGGCCATGCCGTTGTAGAGGAATTCACGAACAACCGCTGCGATGCTGATCGACATGACATATCTCCTTAATCGAGCAAGGACGCGAGATCGGTGCCGGCCGGCTTCGACTCGGCATCGGAGGCCTGCGGCGCCGACGGTGTCGGCTGAGTACCGTCGTCGTTGTCGTCGTCCTCATCTTGCGGGCCGCTTGCTGCGCCGGCCGCCGGCACCTTCGAACCCTTGGTCAGGGCCTTCTGCGCCTTCGTCACCTGCGTAGCCTTCTGCTCGTCCAGGATCGCGTTCGTTGCCGCTACCTGCTCCTCGAGCGACTTGTGCGCCGCCGAGTAGGAGGTGACCGCCGCGGCGAACCCTTCATCCAGCTCCGCAGCCGTCGCCTTCAGAATGAGCGGTTGACGCAGCGTGGCGTCCTTCCCGCCTTGCGGCGTCAGGAACACCACAATGTTGTCGCCGTCCATCGCGAGTGACAGCGTCAACTTACCAGCCGAACGAATCAGCCGTTCAAGTGCTTGAAACATGAAAATCTCCGGAAAATGAAAAAGCGCCGCACGATGGCGGCGCAAATGAAGGACGGGAACGGCGCACGGCCGCCCCGTATGTCAGAACTTGAGAACCTTCGGGATCTTGCCGGCGTACTCGAAACCGCTGACGTTAAGCAGCGCCTCGATCACTTCCGACTTCGACTTCGAGAACACCTTCTTGAAGTCGTCGCCCATCGCGTTGCGCAGCCCGATTTCGTCGGCCACGACCATCATCTCGGCCTTGGTCAACAGTTCGAGGAAGTTCTTGTCGAGCTTCCAGTGCTTCGTCAGATCCAGCTTGTGTTGCTTGCAAAGCTGCGTCAGGTAGGACACCTCGAGACCTTCGATCGCGGAAAGCAGCATGCCGGTCACGAGATCCGCCTGTTGCTGCTCGCTCGTCGCTTGCACCAGATCGACCGCCTTCGGAAGATCGCCAGACGGCACCTTCTCCTCGGTCATCTTCTCGAACACGAGCCGGAAGGTGTCGTCCTTGATCTGCCGGGCGTATCCGGCCAGGACAATCGCGATCAGGTACTGACGTGCGAGCACGCCGTTCGTCCCGATATCGCGGCGAAGTGCCTTGCGCCAGACGGCGACACGGTATTGCTTCACCTTGTCGGATTCCGCAACGACCGTGACGGCTGCCGGCTCGGACTTGGAACCGCCCGCCTTCGCGGCGCCCTTGCCGGTCGCGGCCCCCGCATTCGCGGTTGCCGCAGGCTGCGTCGCCGCCTTCACCGCTTGAATCCGTGCCGCAACCTTCTTCATGTTGCACACGGTATCAAAGCACTGACCGCGAAACACCTTGCCGATGGAATCAGGCAACGCGCTCACCGCAGCACCATAGTTCTGGCACGAGTGACAGGCCTTCGCCTGGTCTTCGCCCACGCCGTTGGGACCGTCGACCGCAATTTGCACACGGGTGTGGTTGTCGCCTGGTCGCACGATCCGAACGAGCGGATACTCGTCGCGAACGCCGGTGGCGATCACTTCGAGTTGTTTCTCGGTCTTTTCGTTGTAGCAACCGCGGTTGGTGCAGTTGCCATCCGCGATCGACTCGCCAAACAGTGCAGACTGCGTGGACGAGTTGTGCGGACAGCTGGTGCACTCTTCCTTGTCGAAGATCGCCGCGTTTAGCGAGCACGACACGGACTCGACCAGCTTCTTCACATCGGCCACCGACCGCTTCTCAGCGACGATGACGGGCAACACCTTGTCCTGACTTTCTTTCGAAATTGCTGCGAGCAGCTCGGCGTGGCCGAGATTGATCTTCCGCGTATTGAGCGCTTCCAGCACACTCGCGCTGCAGTTCATGAGAGCGAGCCGGCTGTTGAGCGTCGGAAGGCTCCAGCCGATGCGACGGGCGGCATCTTCCCGGTCACCCTTGCAGCGGCCGACCATCTTGGCCGCGGCGACCGCCTCTTCGCCAGGTGACATGTCCGCACGCTGGATGTTTTCCACCAGCGCGATTTCCTCGGCCTCGATCTCGTCGACGTACTTGATCGACACCGGCATGTCATAGGTCTCGCCGTGAACGTCCATCGCGGCTTTGTACCTGCGTCCGCCGGCGATCAGCTGAAACGTATCGTCGTCGAGCGGACGCACGAGCACGGGTGTATCGACGCCGCGCGCGCGGATGGACGCTCGCATCTCGTCCATCTCGGCGTCATCGAAGTAGGTTCGAGGGTTCGGACCGAGGACGATGCGACCGAGCGGAACGGTGGGTTGTTGAAGGTTGGCGTGTTGCATGACAGGTTCTCCAGAGTGGGAACCTGCCCCCTGTCGGGAGTGGTTCCCGATGGGGTTGATAGGCAATGAATTGCCGGCGGGGCCGGCGGGTCGATGCGTCAGTGACGCGTTGGATGGGACAACGATACCGCTCGAAATTTACGCCGGAGACGAGAAAGCCCGGAATTTCGGCTCAGCTTTCAAAAAAAGGCCCGAGCACCAGGATCGGGCTGGGTTCAAGAGATGGCCGCTAGAACAACGTCATCTGGTCGATCGCCGCAAAGATCGCGGTGGGACTCGTCTGCTCGACAGCGTCCTCGAACAGGTCGAAGATCGTCCGTCGGTCATACGTGCGTGCTGCGATCGCTTCCGGCTCCGCGACGGCAACATCGTTGTCATCGCCAACCAGTGGCCACGACGCGGCGGAATCGAGTGCCTCAACATCTGTCGGCTGAGGCTCGCGCGCATCTTCAGTCGGCGGAGTGACCGCCGCGGGCGCCTCGATGGCGAGCGCCGCTTCGGCCAGCTCGCGCTCGCGTCGACGCAGTTTCCATCGCCAGCCGCCCATGATGTGAGCCGGCGTATACCAAACGCCCCATACCTCGCCGGTTAGCGTGTTACCGTGCACGATGATCGCGGGGATATGCAGCAACGACAACTGCAGATAGGTCATGTGTACGCAGACCGGGTCGATGTCGACGCAGGTCGCATGCATCGTCTGCTGATAGTTGTGACCCGCGGCCGCGAGCGACTCGGCCGTCGCGATGACCATACCGCCGGCACCGCACGCCGGTTCCTGCATCCGCACGAATCCGTACTGCTGAATGTGCGGCTGACCGTCGCCGGTCGTCAGCATGGCCATCAGGCGCGACACGTGATACGGAGTGAAGAACTGCCCGGCCCGGGCGTTCCCCAGCTCCAGCATCATGTAGGTCTCGCCGAGAACGTCCGTCATTCCGTCAAAGACGGGTACCGAATCCGCTCCAGCTTTCTCCCACACTTGCATCCGATGCTCGAAGGACATCGTCAGCGCGCCAAGCATGCGGGGAAACCGCTCGACGTCGTCACGCTCGTACTTACCGACGATTTCCAGGTAACGCTTCTCGCGCGCCTCGAACTGCGTGCGATCGACGCTGTTGCTGATCGACAGCGCCGCCAACTCGACGAAGTCGGCAAACACCGTATGCGTGTGCTGGCTGTACGAGAAAGCCTTGACCATTTGCACAAACTCGCGCTGATACGGGTCCGCGGTCTGGTCGTGCTTGCGTTCTGCGCTCTTGCGGCTCATGCAAGCACCTCGCAGGCGCAGATATGCAGATGGGACATGATGCTCTCCAGGATGAACGGGAGAGCACACCCGACGGGAGTGGTCCCGTCTGGGTGATATGGAAGGCCGCCGGCGGCGGATTCGTTCGATGCGTCAATGACGCGGTAGGTGGAAGGATCGTATCGCGTGTTCGCCCGTCACTGGCCGGGCAATGGGCGGGATATCGCACGCGCTTTTGCCAACCGCGCGTGGGGCAACGCGAGCAAGATACTCACAATTTCCCTGAACAACGTTGTGGAAAAGTCCCGGACGACCGCGCTGGGCATGACGGAGAGCCGCCTGCACATTTTTTAGGCAAACGCCATCCAGCTCAACCGGTTGATGGGGCAAACCCAGAAAGCTCGAGAAAAACGTATAGCTTTTGCAGCTTCAGCGCCCGCCTATGACGGTACCGAGAAAGCTGACCGAATTGATGAGGCTTTCCGACTGAGCCCGTGGTGGCCACTGATCACAATCGAACTGGCAACCAGTTGCCTCAACGTTTCGTTCCGAGCAGTAACCATATTCCGATAGCCCGGCTGATCTTCGCGCCAGCCGGCTTGCCTTCGGGAACCTCCAATCCGAGCCCTTAACCATCATGCAACGTCTTGTTCCAATCACAATCATCGTCATGCTAATCGCAGACCTTGTCATGGTATTCACTCGGCTCAGCGCCTACACCAGGATGATTTGCGGATGCGCACTGGCAGGAGTGTTCGCCTGCGGGTGGGCGATCGGGGAAATTCTTCGACTCATTGGACATTGGCGCGACCAACGCGACGCCAATGAGAAAATGCTCATGGAGCAGCGCTTCCCTTTTTGCCACGTCACCCGCCTGTCGAGCGGCCAATGGTTTCTGACCGAGAGAGCGACCGGTCGCGAATACAACCCGTCCGAGGCGGCCAAGCGCAATGCGTGATGACCGACGTTTCCTTCGCCGGCGTGACGGTGCAGCTCGAGGATGCGCAGGAACAGCCCGCGAGTTTCGTTCGTACCGCCGACCGCGCAATGCCGTCCAGCCGCCTGAGCACCGCGCAGACGAAAAAAACCCCGCCTTGGATCCCAAGTGCGGGGCGAGGTGAGTACAACGAGGAGGAAGAAATCATTGTTCCCCCGGGTTTACGGCACGGCTCCCCCAGAGCTTGAGCATCGGAACCATCACACGTCACCCCATCATAGCTCTGCCTAGGCCACGAGCCGCTCCTGCTCGCTCAGCGCCCCGGACGATCCGCGCCAAAATGCATTCACCTGCGCAACGATCTGGGACACCGTCGCGCGCGGCGCGCGTCTGAGCTGCCGATCGTAGAGCGCCAGCAACCCGCCGATCGCCCCTGCCGAAGATTCCGTTGTCACCGCACATCGTCCAGCGATCACCGCACCCGAGTCGATTTCGTTGATCGCATCCTGCGCTGCGGCAAACGTCGCCCGGCTCTCGCTTCCGTCACCTACCCCAGCCTCCAACAGAAAGTGCGCCGCGACAAGCGCATGGGTCAGCACAGCGAGCGTATGGCGATCGCCCTGACCCGCCCGCAGCGTGCTCAGCGCGAGATAGCACTCGAGCGCGATCCCGTCACGATCCGCGGCAGGGATGGGCAGGAGATCGGACTTGGATCGGATCGCGGATTTCGGCTTCATGTAGGAGGCTCAAGCTGTTGTAATGTCCCGTGATTACGGCATCGCGCCGGGCACGCTTTAGCCGACCGGCGGCGACGAACCTTGACATTGCCCGGCCACCGGCAAGATGGATGCATGCTCAATGCCCATGGAGGCCGATATGCAAGGCAAATCACTCTTTCTCGACCGCGCAGTCTCCCGTTCACACGACTGGGCGCCGCGTTTTCCCGCCCTGTCAATGGCATGCCGCGAAGCCGGCTCGATCTCGCGCGGCCGCCAGGTGGTGGTCGCGGCCGCCGATGATGACGGCATTCGATGCACGTTCTTCACGAACCTCGGCGCGGTGCTGGAATTCAGTGCGACGTGGGCCGAGCTGGAGCGGGCGCGCACCTGGTGGCATTTTGTTCGTCAGTGGAATTTCTGGATCGTCGATCAGCCGGAATCGATGCGCCGGATTTTCCCTCGCGCGCCGAGCGACGAGCGCACCGTGACCATCATTCCGACGACCGTTACCCGACACGATACCGACGATTATCTTCGGTATCTGGAGCGCGTCGAAGCTGCCGCGCGCAGCACGGCCGTCTGGTCGCCTGCAACCGCCTGAGAGCGCATGTTGCCGAGTCGTGAATCTAATATTGGGGACAATCTCTGTTTAATTCCCCTTTGTCTGTCACACAAAAGCGGCAATAATGCGCCGGTCACGACCTTATTTTCATATTACAAATGTTGGAGCAGCTTTATCCCTGCGACCACTGCGGAGGGCGGGCCACGATCGGGCGATCGCAACGGCTGATCGATTGCCCGGAGAACCGCGCGTTTGATTTCAGCCAGTTCGGTCGGTTTGGCGGGCCGCCATGCCTGGGAGACGTGCTGCCGCGCCCGCCCGAAGCACCGCTGACCGAAAAGCTCGTCTGCATCCATTGCACCGGGTGCGGCTTGTCGACGCAGTGGGAACCGATCGGCGATGACGAGATCGCGGCCAAGACGCGCTGCGCGGAAACGTGGAACCGGCGCCTGAGCCGCCCGAAGGCGGGCGAGAACGATCTGCAAACGCTTGTCGAACGCGAGCTCGGCGCATGCGATGCGCAGTTGGTCCTCGATCTGTTGTCTCGTGCCGAGGGCGACTGGGCCACGCTCGGCCCCGTCTTCAAGATGCTCGCGCAACGCGTCGTCGACGCTGCCGTCGTGACCCTCGACACGTGGCCGATCTCCCCGGTGCTCGAAGACGCCGCGCGATACCGGAAGCTCGTCCAGCTCGCAAAGTGGGTGGAAATCGACGGGCACGACTACGTGCAGTTCCCGAAAATTCCGTCGCCTTCCGAACACATGGACTTCCTGTTCGAAGACCGGATCGCGATGGCCGTCGACGCGATGCCCGATCGGGATCGCTGGTGAAAAAAAAGCCGGCGCGAGCCGGCTTGAAAGGAGTTCTAGCCATATCCGAGGGCCGAGCTAGAACCTGAGAGACAAGTCCATCTTACAGAACGGGCCGTCGGCCCAGCGGACATAACACGCCCTATTTCACGCCTCATTTCGACGTGCATGCGATTCTGTCGAACGATGCCCTCGTCGACGCTTACTTTCGATCCTGCGCCGACGCGAGCAACCGATAGAGCGCTTGCCTTGAAATCCCGAGCGCTGCCGCTGCATGGCTTTTGTTGCCGGCGGCGGCCCGCAACGCGGCCTCAACCGCATCCACAGTCGGCAGTTGCTTGCGCATTGCCTCCTGCCGCGCGAACGTCGACAGATAGGCATTCGCCTTCGATTCGCGGCTATGCCCCGCGGCCGCCACGACGCGACGCTTCGCCTCTTCGTGCACCTGGGGATCGGGCCGCACCGACGCTCCCTTGATCGGCGCCGGGACCTCGGCGAACTGCTCGTACAGCGTCTGCAGGTATTCGTGACGCAAGCCGTGGCTCGTAATCCCGAGCCCGCTCTTCGTCACCCCATGCTTGCCGAGCACGTAGTAGTACCAGTCTCGCCACTGCTTGAGCGTGCGGCCGGCCGGAATCGTCGACCCCGATGAACCATTACTGAGCCGAGCCGCCTCCTCCAGAATCGAGATCTTCCGCTCGATCGGCACTTCACGCGGCCGGCCACCCTTCGTGCCACGCGTAACGGCCAGTGTCTGCGGATTGCGCACCGCCTCAAGCGGTCGAAGCATGAAACTCTCCTCGACCCGCAGCCCGAATGCCGCCTGCAGCTTGAGCTGCACCGCCGTGTACGGACAGGTCGCCGCGATTTCGTCGATCTTCGCTACAGCGTCCACATCATGCGCCACCCACGACTTGTCCTCAGTCGCCACATAGCTGCGCACCAGGCCCGCCGCTCGCCGGTCCACGTAATCTCCGAGCGTGCCGACCAGATTGGTCTTGCCCATCCACAGTGCGATTGCGCGCAGGTAGGTGAGCTTGTTCTCGATCCGACCACCCGACTGTCCCGCATCGACCCACCGCGTGACGAGATACTTCACGTGCTTTTCCTTCAGCGACCACGGGCTCTGCAACGCGAAGCCGCCTTCGCGCAGCTCAACGAACGCCTTGCACAGCGCAGCTGCGCGGTTTTCCTGCGTTCTGATCGAGAGCGCGCGGGTGCTGATGCGTGTGGTGCTATGGATAGCTGCGACGTGCTGATCGAAAAGCACCAGCAGCGCGTCGCGAAACTCGGGCGGCAGTCGATAGCGGGCCACAACCGCTCGAACGTTGAGGATCACTGCCATGCATTTACTCCTTGCGGCCGACGCCGCACCTTCGTTGATTCGTTGCCGCAGCGCGTTCGCGGCGCCCCTACCTGACGCCGTGCCCGATCACGTTGCAGCTCATCCCGCTTCGCGCAATGCGCGGTTGCCGGATTCCGCCGGCTCGGTATTGCGTCTTCCTGTCCTTTAGCGATTTCCATCCGATCAGCCCGGTGCATGGGAAGTACATGCACGCCGACTGTCCAACCTGCTGCCTGAACAACTCGCCTCGCGCTTCGCGCAAGGCGTCGCCATTCGTGCGCGCCCTCATCGGTCGCGCTGCGCGGAGAAGCTCCGCGCGGGTACAGCTTCGTGGCTACCCTGCAAGCCGACGCGCTCGCGTCGCGACGCCCACCGCTTTCGCGTATGCGGACGCCGGGTTGAATGCCGGGTAATTCGTGTTGAGACCTTTCGGGCACGGCGGCTCAGACCGTTTTTTCTTCCTGTCAGGGAATCGCGATACCGGGCTTTTGCCGGTCGCATGATCTCCCCCACCCCCAAGCACACTCATGTCGGCCGCGGTGTATCGGGCTTCCTGAGTGCACCCAGCATCGATCGCTGAAAGGGTGTGTTCAGACACGCACGAGTGCTCGTAAAGCGTCCGGTGTCCGGGGCTCCACTTGTTCTCGTGCTGTCCTGTGGCGACAAACCGTCGCCGATCGTATGGATATCGCACTGTCCAGCGGTCCTCACTGTTGACCGCTGTGTACTTGATCTGATTCACAAAAAGGCCGCTTCGTTGTGCGGCCCGAACACTTGACTGCATTTGGGGGCCTGTTGCGGGCCAAGAGGACGAGCGAGTGCCTTGCACTCGGTTTCGATGCGTCGATGACGCGGTAGGTGAAAAGAAGAATAGAGCGATTTGCCCCGGCTCACCGGCCGAAAGCTGACGGGAACCGGCGCGCTTTCCGAAACTTGACTTCGCGCATCGCTCGATAGACTGGGTTCAGCAATCTCGGACTTCAACTCGGAGTTGTGGGCGACTCACTGCGCAAACTCCCAGATCAAGTCGGACTTTGGCGACGCTCATTCGACAAAGTCCGACTTCATGTCCGATTTCGCTTTCTCGCCGCGCTCAATGTCCGACTTCACGTCCGACTTTGATTTGTGGCACCGCCCCATTCGTCCCTATAGGAGTCGCCTTTGAAAACCGCAGTCTTCGCCGTCGATGTCGGCTATGGCAACACGAAATACGCTCACCGCGCCGCAAGTGGAACGATCGCGACCGGCATGTTCCCGTCGCTGACTCCCCTCGCCGCAAGCCGCACGCTATCGGGCTACGGCGAGAGCGTACTGACCGCGCGTAAGGTCTCGACGATCGTCATCGACCAGGTCGAATACGAAGTCGGGCCCGATGTGCCGCTTACCGCCGCCTACGGCAATACCGGCCGAGCACTGGCAGACGACTACGTGCTGTCCGACAACTATGCCGCCCTCTTGTTTGGCGCGATCCACTTTTCTGGCGTCACGCACATTGAACGGTTGGTGCTCGGCCTGCCCGTCCACAACATGAAAAAGTACTCGGCCGAGCTGAAGGAACGCTTCGCTGGGGAACTGGACTTCGGGGCTGGCCGGGTCACGGTCGACAAGGTCGTGGTGATCCCACAACCGCTCGGCTCGCTGGTACTCGCGTCGAGCAATCGCCAGCACGAGTTCGGGCGAGACGTCGCCCACCTCGTCGTCGACGTCGGCTACTTCACGACCGACTGGGTGTATGCGAACGGCTTCACGATGGATGACAACCGCAGCGGTGGCATGCCGGGCGGCGCATCGCAGATTTACCAGCGCATCGCCAGCCTCGTCGCGCGCGACCAGGGCGACGAAGTCGAAGACATCGAGCGTATCGATAAGGCATTGCGCGAGCAGACGCCGTTCTTCTTCTACGGAACCAACATTGATCTTGCGCCGTACCTCGAGCAGGCTCAACCGCTCATTTCGGGCGTCGTCAAGGAAATGCAGAACAACGTCGGCCGCTTGCCGAACGTTCGGTCGATCATTCTTTCCGGCGGCGGCGCAGCGCTCTACGCGGCGGTCATCCGACGCGCGTTTCCGCGCGTGCTGATTGAGGTGATCGACGCGCCGTGCCTCGCCAACGTGCGCGGCTTCCTGATGGTCGGAGAAGCCGGCCTTGCCCGCGAACGTCGCTAAGGAGACGGCATGAGCGACAAGATCGAGATGACTGTCACGATCAATCCGCTCGTGTCGCCGCTGCTCTTCGAGCGACTGAGCGCGTGTACGTCGGCCCGCCATCGCGCCGCGATTCTGAAATCGCTGGCGGAGACCACGCTACGTCAGGAGCTGACCGGATACATTCACGCGCCTGCTCAGACGAAGACGCAAGCGTATTCGCCCCCTCCTGCGGCAGGGGCGCGCGCGGCGGGGGGCATCGACAACGAGGGATTCCAGGTGCTGCGGGTGGATGACTCGGGGCACGAAAGCACTGGCTTTGGCGACGAGCTTGGCGGGCAACTGGCGGGCTACTTCGAATGACAGGGCCGCCGCAGCACGCTACTGCAGCTTGACTTTGGGTTGGAACTGCGAAGATGGATACATAACACCGGTGTTCATGGCGCGCATCGCGCTATGCACCGGTGCATATAGGATGCACACCATGCTGGAACTCATCGACTGGATTCGCCACGGCGAGCTGATCCATAAGCTATCGTCGCCGTACCTCTGGCTCAGCTTTGTTGCAATGCGCATCGCGATCGAATACTTCTTCGCGGGGCTCGCCAAGATGGAACATATCTCTGGAGATCACGAATGAACAACAAGGTAATAGCGATCGCGACGGAAGCTCACCAGTTGTACAAGCGCCTGCCGTTCCTGGTCCGACGCATCATCCTGGCATACGCATTCGCCTTCGTCTGGTTCTTCGGCATCTTCCTGCATGCGCGCCACTTTGGGAGTCTGGCCGAGCCGTTCCTCATCGGCGGAGCGATTGGCGCGGTATGGGCTTCGGGTGCCTATAAGCTCTTCCTGCTGGTCCTCCGGATCGTGCTGTAGGTTCAGGAAGGTCGTTGCCGATGCAGAATCCATGGACGAAAAAAAAGCGGCTCACCAAATGGTGAGCCGCTTCGCTTCAAGTTCAATGTCTGCGACTGGCCGCCTTTTGCGCGAGCCATGCCATACAGAAGTCCACCGCCGGTTCGAACGGCTCGTCCCGCAACACATAGCGGGCCTCGCCCTCGCACTTCCGGTCGATGACGTCGAAGGCTTCCGCTTTCGACAACACCGTCGGCTGCCTGCCATTCGCCGCACCCGTGGTCGCGACGATCTCGAACTCTCCCAGCAACATACGAAAGGCCATCATCAGTCTCCGAATGAGGCCCGGCGCAATGCGGCCCGGTGGGGACGTATCCCCACCGGGCAAACAAACCAATGCCGGCGATCGCCGGCGTTCAAGTCAAACTACACGGCACACGTTGCTTCCATCCGCGAGCGCGAGATTCCGCCGACGCACTTCATCGCGCATCGCCCGTCTCGCGCGCGCCCGCTCGTAACGTTGCGTCTGGCGCTTGTACTGCTGAGCCCACACGTCGCAGAAATCCACGCCTTCGACCACCGAACGGACGATCGAGACGCGCTTTCCGAGGCTACGAACGCGATCAGCAAGGATATTCGCGTGATGCTCGCCAGGCCGATAGCCGTGGCGCGCATCGACCCGGTCACGGTCGGCGTAGATGATCACGTGGTCGTAATCGTCCCAACGGATGTCGGCACGCTCGAGGCCGCCGCAGTTCAGCAGGCTGCGAACCTCGATACGATTCTGATACCGCGCGACCACCGCGAACCCCGTCTCCGCCCCCTCGACCAGCGCGAGGGTCCGCGACCGTGTCGTGTTGAGCAGCACCGACGAACCAAAACTTCCGTCGGGCGCGCTCATCTCCAGCTTGGCTCGCTGCTTCCCTTTCTTCGTCAGGAAGGGAACCTTTGTGCCATCAGCCGTGAGATAGGTCCGATGAAGGCGACGCGGCTTTCCGGCCGGCGAACGCGCGCGCAGCAGCATGACGGGAAACTTTCCTTGCTTCTTTCCCCATGCATCGACGTACTCCATACCGGGGTGGTAGCGCACATCCTTCCCGATCCATTCGATCTGCAGCCCGGGAATCCGCGTCGACAGATACGTCCATACCGGCGACTCCGCCGTGACCGGCCCAGCGCCATCCCATGCGACCTGCATCTCGCGACACTTCTGCTCGTCGCTTTTCTCAGGCCGGACCGGGACAGGTTTCACCTTGCGCGCCACCTCGACGGGAATGCCACTGTTATAGTTTCCGGTCTCGAGCTCGTAGTAGATCTCGCGATACGGCTTCCCCGTCACCTCATGGATGAGCTGCACGCCCGTGCCACCCTTCGCACAACGGGCGCAGTACCAGCCGCCTTTCGGATCCTTCTCGGGCGAATAGAGCCGAAACGTCTCCTCGCCGTCACACAGCGGGCACGCCCACCAACGCTTCTTGGCATCCCCCAGATAACGACTGTCGAGGTAATGCGGAAAGATGTTTGACCAGTTCAGGTCCTCGAGAACCAGCTTCTTCAGCTCTCGCATGATTCAGCCTCCTTTTGCGCTCTGGCAAAAACGTACGAAGCAGCTGCGCCATCGATCGATGCGGAAGCAACCACCGGTGGATCAAGCGCCCTCTCACATCTCACGCCCCCCGCTGTCGCGTCGAATCGACGTGACATGGAGAGCACTGCGCTGCGCGAAAGGTGAAACCACTTCACATTCATAGGCACTCTCCTGTTTGGATTGCGGTTTTGGTCGATGCCTGAGACAGGCGCGGAAACGCTTGCTCAACCAAGCCGCGCGAGCGCGTCGGCTTGGTTCAGCAACGTCGTGGGATGAACAGAGGGGAGGAGAAGGTTCGCGTGTGATGTGCCGCGAGGCACATCACACGCGAAGGTGAGAAGAAACGGGAGACGCGAAGTGGATCGGTGAGAGTTTCCGGGATCAGATCGCGGCCCACGCTTTGCGCGGGTACCACGATTCGAACGGAATATCGTCGTCCATTTCGTCGAAGCCGCCACCACCACCGTACGACCTCGTCTGATCCGGCGGGGGAGCCGCAGGCCGCGGGCCCGAGCCATTCGTGCGAGCCGGCGCGCGCGCCGTATTGGCCGGAGCCTGTCGGCGTTCGCCCTGCTCGAATCCGTCGTCGCCGCCATCACGCTGCGCGTTTCCGCCGCGGCCGCCGAGCATCTGCATCTGGTCGGCAACGATCTCGGTCGAGTAGCGGTCCTGGCCGTCCTGGCCCTGCCACTTGCGCGTGCGGATCCGACCTTCGATATAGACCGACGAACCCTTCTTCAGGTACTCGCTGACGATTTCAGCGAGACGGCCGAAGAACGCGACGCGGTGCCACTCAGTCATTTCCTTGTAATCACCACTCGCCTTGTCCTTGTAGCGATCGGTCGTCGCGAGACGGATATTCGCCACGGCGTCGCCGCTCGGCAGGTAACGGACTTCCGGGTCAGCGCCGAGATTGCCGACGAGGATGACCTTGTTGACAGATGCCATGTACAACTCCTTTATTGAGTAATCGACCAGAGCCACTTGTCCCACATGACTTGCTGGCCATTCACGATCTTGGGTGAACCATCCGACCGCACGGCCGGCACCTTGATCTTCCTGAGACGTTTGACGCTCACGGTGTCGCCAAGCCGACAACCACATTCCGAGATCGCCTCTTTCAAGCCTTCGCCTTGCAGCGTGCGTTCGCCATACGACGTATCGAGACGGATCGCGAAGGACTTGTAGAAGCGTGAGCCGTTCGAACGACGGTCGGGGAATTCGTCCTCGCCCCACCAGGTGATGCGACCGACCACGGCCGCAGACTTGGCGGATTCGTCGCGGCGCGGTCGCGCCGGACGTCGGGACGAGTCGCGCGGGCGCTCGAGCTCATCGGCCGGCGCCACCTCCATCGGCGCAGCCTCGGCCGACGACACATTGGAGCCGGTTGGCATCTGGACACCGGCCGCACGCCGAATGGCGGTTGCGATCGCATCCTTCAGCGCAGACCGGTGCTCAGCCCGCATCGCCCAGTAGGGCTCAAGGTCCGGCAGGATCTTGAGACCGAACATCGTGTCGCCGGTGTGATCATCGAAAGCCGGTTCGAATTCGACGATACAGTCGCCCTCGTCAACGAACAGGTGGGGAATGCCGTCGATCGTGACGTGGGTCTCGTTCGACGCGCCCTTTCCGACCACCCGCTCGCGATCCGGTGTGCACGCACCCGGAGACGACGGCGTGGTCGCCTTGCGCCCTTCGCCTGGGAACGCATTTGCGAGCACGCGCGTGATGAACATCGCTACGCTTGCCATTGCGCCTCCAGGGACAGTTGCCCGCTACACCAGCGGCTAAGCCGCATGTAATCGAAGTTGAGCAACGGGTTATCTCGGATCACGTCCTGCATCGAGCGCGACCGAATCCGGCCGAGCGAACAGACGAGCGGATACGGGATCGCGCCGGACCAGAGTTCCATGATCCATCCAAGCGTCGCGTAGTAGTCGGCCTTGTCGACGGGACGATTGCACAGTCGATCCCGGAGGATCTCCGCACAATCCATCAGTGCTTCCGGCACGCTGTCACCGTGGCGGCTGTCGACCGCGAGGAAAAACACAGCTTCGGCCAGCTGCTCGCGAACGTGCGGTGCCCACTGGGATGGATCGGGAAGCGGATCGGGTTTCGGTGGGGGGATAACGATCGGCGACGCGTCGCCGAACATGTCGAGCTGCCAGGCAGCCACATGCGGTTCCATGAGAATGCTCCGGTCGTGCCGGGCAACCTCATCTCCGGAAACCGGGAACGGGGTTCCCGGCGGGGGTGAGGCGTTGACCGCGCGAATGGCTTCGCACGGTCAACGGAACGGCAGGCGCCTTACTTGGTGCCCGTCTTGATCGGAATGACGACAGCCGATTTCGCATACTGCCGCTTCGGTGTCGATTCGGTTGCGTCGTTCGCCGCAGGTGCTTTTGCGGCGCGATGCAACTGTTGAGCAGCGTCCGAAGCAGCCGGACGTTCGGCAGCTTCGGGCGTTTGCGCCGCCCGGCGACGTTTGTCGAATTCCGTCTTCGCCCAGTGGGCGACCGCCAGCATCACAATGCCGGCGACGAAGAACGACGTGGTCGCGACATACACGACCAGGCAAAGCGCCAGCAGCTTGAACGGCGATTTGAACGCGCCCTTGAACAGTAGCGTCAACATCTCTCTCTCCAGAAAGGTTATTTACAGAAGGTTGTCCGGACAACGTCCGGCGGTTTCGATGCTCGAGAGGAGCAAGGAAATCGGCGCGAAGCGCTTTCGTGCGCGGCCGTCAGGCCCGCGCACGAAAATGCTCGGCGTCGATCAGGAAAAGATGCGGGCTGGCCGCAAGAGGCAAGACCGATAGGTCCAGGAGGTCGATGCGTCGGGGAAACGCGTAATAGGCCTAGCGTATCGGGTTCGCTCGAGGCGGGTCGCCCGAATGCTCGGCAATCGCGTACAGCTTTGGCGGCCGGCGGCCAGTTCAACCGGTTGAGGGGCTTAACCCGGAAAGCTCCAGAAAAACGTATAGCTTTTGCCGGTTCCGAGGACTTGACTTCGCAAATCGCGCGGCAGACTGAAAGCGTCACTTCACTTCAAGGCGCTCATCATGTCTTCCATTCTGATCTTCGCGTTCATCGGCGGGTCGCTCTACATCGCGTTTCGCAAGCGGCACCCCACTCGACCGAGCAAGCCGCCCGTGACGCGCAGCCACGCATCGGGCGACGCCGGCGAAGCACGCGTGCGCGCGGAACTCGAACGCGTGCTCTCGTGGCTCTGCGGCTACGATTACTACGTTCACCCGACGGCGCTGCTGCTGAATCACGCGCCCGGTACGGACTTTCCGACCGCCGAGGTCGACCATCTCGTCATCGCGCCATTCGGGATTTTCGTAGTCGAAACTAAACACTGGGCCGCTCGCGTCGCACCAGGCAGCGACGCGACCACGTTGTTGTGCCATCTGCCCGGCGGCAGGCTCGAGGAGCGGCGCTCGCCGCTGAACCAGAACCGGTCAAAGATTGCATTCCTGCGCAGCATGCTGCCCGCCATGTGGGACGTTCACGGTGTCGGCGTGTTTTCCAGCGACGTCTGCACGTTGTCGCCGGCGCTGCCCATCGATCTCATTCGCGCTGCGGATCTGGGGCACTGGCTGCGCGAAAAGAAGAATCGACACGCACTCTCCGGCCGGCCTTCGATCAAGGTCCAGCGTGCCCATGACGCCATTCGCCGACTCAGCGTTGACGATCCAACGGGGGCGGCTCTCGAAATCCATCGCCGCAAAATTCAGCAATCTTTACCTATCTGAGGAAGTGCTCCTAATGTTTCGGTCAATTCTGCCGACAAATTCATAATACGTAACAATTCGAGTCCGTTTGAAAGCGGGGTGGTTTCGTGCAGCTTTTCGCCAGGACTTCGTGAAAACGCGGCGTATGCTGGGTTCGCCACCCGCCCAAACTACTTGTCGCCATTGACGCGCAGCTGAGGAATCCGACTGCGCCGGCAATGGCTCCAACCGGACATTTCGGAGAGGAACCGTGTCCAACCATCCGTCCAAGAAACCCCGCCTCGACGCGGCATCTGCATCGACCCGAGACGACACGCGCAATCCCCTCGACCCCCGATCGGGTCGTGATGCGACTGTACAACGCGAACAGCAAGGGGCCGCCGGCCCGTCTTTGGCGAGTCTCTCCAACGACATCCTCAGCGGCGTAATCCGCCATAGCGAGGACGTGGCGTCGATTCTGGGTAGCAAGCTGCAGGAGTACCTGCGCATCGGCTACCACTTCTCCGCCATCCGTGATGCCATCGTCAGTGGTTACGTGGCGCAGCATGGCAATACCCCAGCGACGCGCGAAAGCGCGCGGAAGGTCGCCTACGACTTTCTGACGCGGGAATTCGACAAGCCGAACGCTACCGTTCGGCTCTATATCCGCTGCTACCAGAAGCTGGCGAGCAACATCGCATTGGGGTGAACACGTGTCCAAGAATCTGCCCAAACCCATCCAGTCTGACGACGATTTCAACCCGACCGTTCCTGATGGTGGTCGCACGCCTGCCGACGACGTCGAATCGAGTGCCGATCTGACAGCGAACTTCGCCCACATTCCGACCCAGCTCGAGCTCGGCACTGCCGCACGCGAAATGTTCGCCGGCCTGCCCGACTCGCTGATCCGCACGATCATCGAGGAAAGCGAGGAAGTCGCGCACTCGACACGCAAGATCCTGCTTGAGCACATGCGAATCGGCGGCAACTTCGTGCACATTCTCACGGGCGTTGTGGGGCATGAGGTGACGCACAAAGGTGACACTGTCGCCGTGCGGAACCGCGCGAAGGAACTCGTCTACGACTACCTGACGAAAGTGTTTCGCAAGTCGAAGTCGTCAGTTCGGCTGTACATCCGCTGTTACGAGAAGTTCGCGAACAACATGCGCGCCGTCGAGATCCTCTCGCACAGCGACATGGCGCTGCTGGTCGGTAACGACATTGGCAACGAAGTGGTCGACATGGTCATCGACGCCAAAAGCGAGAACCCGAACCTGAGCAAGCGGCAAGTCGAGCAGCTGATCGCGAACTATCAGGACAAGCTCGCCGAAAAAGCCAACCAGGTTGAGATGGTCACGACCGACCTCGCGAACACCGTCGGCCGGCTTGATGACGCCCAGGCGGAAATCGATCGCCTTGCGGCGGAACTCGATCGAACGCGGCAAGAGCAGGCTCGCGAGCGAGAGAGCTCGCAGGCCACCTCCGTCGAGTTGGCGAACGTCAGCAAGCAGGTCAGCACGCTGCAACACGAACTGGCGAAGCGAGAGCACGAAGTCAAGCAGATCACACATGACCTTGCCCACCTGAAGGCCAACCCGCTGAAGGAACAGGTCCCGGTCCCCACGGTTCCTGATGAATTCACGAATCTCGAAGATGCGCTCGCGACCAAGCTGGCTGAAGTGAAGGAGGCGCGCGCCAGTCTCGAATCCATTCAGGCAGAAAAAGAGGCGCTCGAAGCCGAACTTCAGCAGCAAAAGGCGGCGCTCGAGGCTGGTGAAGCACTAGAAAAGAAGATCCGGGCGCTGATCGAGAAATTCGGCGCATTCGCCCAGGACTATCACAGCGCGCAGTTGCTGGCGACCGCGGACGGCCGTCCCGCGCGCTTCCAGCCGCTGTTTGCGGCGCTCGGCGACCTGATCGGCAAGTTTCATGGGGAAGTGATGGCTGCGACACGCGCGGCATGATGGTTCGGGAGCGGCCGCTCCCGAATTGGCAGGGAAACGAGAGAAATACAAATGGAAAAAAAGAATGTCCGGGAGACCTACCGGTCCGTCGAACGCCTTTACGTGCCTCAATGGCTGACGGAACGGATCCAGGTCACGAATTTCGATCTGGTCGACCACATGAAGTGGCTGCTCCAGAAAGATGGTCGGTTTAACGAGATCCTCGCGGTCGAGCGCAAGGAAATCGAGCACTTCAAGCACAATGAGTCGTCGCTGCGGAACTTGCTCCACACGCCGTTCCTGATGGTGGCACCGACGCTGCAAACGGTGGAGGACTGGCGCTGCTTCATCGACGAGACCGCGACGACCGTCGCGGTTGACGAGCTGCGCCGCAAACTGCCGGAGCTGGATGCGCTGTCGACGTACTCGGTGCAACAGCACAACCGCATGTTCCTGGACCTCGTCACGAGCGTGATCCACATGAGCGTACTCGCGGCGCCCCTGCTCGGCATTACGACCGAGCTGGCCGCCTACCTCGTGTCGGTGCCGACGTACAAGCTGCGCCTTGCACTGGGGCGTATGCGTGGTTTGCCGCTCTTCCGCTGGCGTTTCAATGCGCCGACCTTCTGGTATCAGTTCACGGCAAGCACGTTGACCGACGAAATGGTCGCGCACCTGATCATGGAAACCTCGCCGATTCGCGTCGGGGAACTGCCCAGCAAGGCGGGATGGAGCGAGCTGCGCCTGCCGCGTGAACGCAACGAAACCTATGCATACGCGATGATGGCCTACCGGTGCCGGGCGTCGACGGCCGCGGCCCTGTTTCGCCTGAACCAGAACGCGATGCGCCAGCGCTACGTCGAGATGCACGGCGTTAGCTCCCCTTGCGGGAACGTGCCGACGTCGCTGACGTGGTTCGTCGAGACGCCGCACAACCGGCTGCATGCCACTTTCTACACGTGGCTGTACCGCGCGGGGCTCGCCGCGGGTGGGAACGCGCCGGAGGCGCTGATCGCGACAAACGACATCTACCAGCAACTGTTCGGCGGCAAGCCGGATATTTCTGCAGATCGCGGCTGCAACCTGACCCGTTCGATGGCGGCCGATTCGCGCCTCACGATTGCCCCGTGCCGCTCGTGCCGAACCCATTATGTGGTCAGCAACAACGACGCCAAGATCGAGATGCACCAGAGCTTCGACTGCCCGGCCTGCAACCGGCAACTTGGCGAGAGGAAGCGTCACGCACGTACACGGGCCGGTCATGGAAAGTCATGAACACGAACCGACGCTGCCTGCAGGCCTCGTCGTGTTCAGTGCGGACGGCCGTGCCCAGTTCGGTTGGTTGAATCCCGAAACGGAGCAGTACTGGTCCGAGGCAACCGGCGAGCTAATCAGGGATGCGGTCGGCGCGGTGCCGTGGGTGGCGGACCGTGCACACTGAAGGGACTCTGCGATGGACGATTACGCTTATCTAGTGGCCGAAAGCAACGCCGCGTGGCTTTCCGGGCGAGGTGACGGGCGCTTCGAGCGCTACGAGCAGTTCTATCGCACGCAGTGCGGCGCAGGCGCCGACGGGTTCGATCTCGAGCGAACCAACGAGGAATATGGCGAATGGGTCCACCGCCAGCCCCCGCGTCTGCTCGCGCTATTGGCCAAACCCGTGGTCGGTAAAGTGTTCGTCGCGTTTTTCTGCGTGTACATGGCCGCCCAATTCGTTCCGATGATGGCGGGACAGGCGCCGCGCGCCAGCGGCGTACTACTCGGCGCGACCTTTGTCGGTCTGCGGATCTTCCACTGGCGACACCGCAAACGAAGGTAACCGATCCGGCTGACGCCCGCCCGCGTGGCGGGCTTTTCACTGGGCGTCGCATAGGTCCCGGCCAGGCCCCATGCAGGTCGAGGCGATCCGCAGCCGGAAAACATATATGTGTCGGAGCGTCTGCCGATACCATTGCGGACGCAGTTCTACTGAAACCTTGGAGACCAAAAAATTGAATCGAAAGCTCAGGCACTTGGCATTGGCAGTCTGCCTGCTTGCTGCACTGTCCGGCTGCAAACAGTCATCCGTCGATTCGCTTGAAGGCGAATACGGCGTCGCTGAACATGGAAAGATTGATCCTGCAGTCAAGGTGGAAAAGACCGACAAGGGGTACGTCTTTGATAACTACGAGGGCGGGCGGTGGCACACCGCGACCGAAATCGCGCGGCCCATCACACCCGAGGAATTCGAGAAGATTATGGGTGTGAAGCCCCAAGGCTCGTTCGTCGGATACGCGGCAGGGCTCGCAATCGTCGCGAAAGTTCAGCCCGGTCTATCCGTCGGCGACTTCAAGACGTCGACCGGATACATGATGTTGCTTCCCGGTGGACCGATCGAACTCACAAAGATGTGACTACAACCTTCCGCCGAGCGGGTAAGTGGCCTCCGCGGTGCCAGCCTTCGACTCAACCGCACTCTCGATTCAAGTCTAGACGGAAACGTCCGATATCAGGAACTGGCGTTCTATTGGCTCGGCCCGGCCGCACCAAACACCGACGGTCGCCGGCGCAGACTTGACTTCGCTCGGGGCTCGGTAACATGAAATCGAGGGTATGCGCCGTGCGTACCGGACAACAAAACGAGGAAACAACAATGAAGAAAATCACGATGATCGGCCTGTCGACCCTTTCGATCGCGGCGGTTCTGGCGCTCGCAGCCTGCGGCGGTGGCGGTGACGGCGGCAGCAGCTCCACGGGATCGACCGGCAGCGGTTCCGGTTCATCGGGCGGCGGATCGACGCCGGTCGCCGTTACGGGGACGCTCCCTTCGCCGCAGTATGCACAAGGCAGTGCTCAGCTCGCCGCGTTCAATTTGCTGAACCAATACCGCACGCAATGCGGCTTCCCGGCTCTTCAAGAGAACACCGTTCTTGACCAAGCGGCCCAGGCCCATGCGAAGTATTTGGGCGCGAATAACACGATTACGGACACCGAGGTTTCTGGAAACACCGGGTTCACGGGAGCAACATATGTCGCTCGCGCCGTCACTGCTGGTTTCCCGAGCACGGCAAATGGGTCGGGCGCCAGCGGAGGAAACACGTCGCAAACCGCCAGTTTCTCAGCGACTGCATCCGGACAAGAATTCGTCTATTCGCTGATCGCGGGCGTCTATCACTCCGGGGTGGTGCTTTTCCCCGTCGATACGGTGGGCATTGGCGAGTACGAAACTCAAGCCACGTCTAGTGGAATCACCTGGACGTCTGCATGGCAAAGCCTGAGTCTCATCAACACGCAGACGCAGACGTTAGGTAACTCCCCCGTCACCTTCCCGTGCCAAGGTGTCACTGGCGTTCCCTATAAGTCGACGGGCGAAAGCCCGACGCCGCCGAATGTCAGCGGCTCTGGCTGGGGTACCCCCGTTGTGGTGATGGGCAATTCCACGGACACGATCATGCTGCAGTCTGGCACGATGACCGATACGTCGGGCAATGTTCTGAGCCTTCAGTTGCTGAATTCCACGAACGATCCGAACAAGATCGTCCAAGCATACGAAGCCGTTGCTTATCCGGCGTCAGCCTTGTTGCCGAATACAACATACAGCGTATCGATCACTGGAACGGTGAACGGCTCCGCGTTCTCACGCAACTTCAGCTTCACGACAGGCAACATCGCGGGTTGAATCGGGCAGTCCACAATGAAAAAGCGCCCAAGGGCGCTTTTTCTTTATCCTCCCTGATAACCGGACACCGGCCAGAACTGGAGTTGATAGATTGTGCCGTTGTCTATCCTCACCGCGCAATTGACCTCGTAATCGTTCCCCGAGTAATCCCCGTCGACGTAGCTGGGGCCAGTACCCCAACGGCCACCCACCATCGTCGAAACTCCGGTACCGAACTGGTAAGGGGCGAAGTCGCTATTCAAGAACGTCACGTAAAACTTTTGGGTGGCGGCAACTGCGGCATTGCAAATCTGCGCCCAATTCGTCTGAGGCGGAAGTTGGGGTGCGGGCAACTGACACCCCGGCTGACTCCAACTAGACCCGTTCCACACGGGAGGGCTTGTCATAACCTGCCCTGCTGGGCATGTCGACGGAGCCTGATAGTTGCATTGTGGTGCGCTCCAATGCGAACCCTGCCAAACAGCAGCAGCCGTGGTCGTCCACCCCGCCCCCGTCGAACACTGCGGTTGCGGAATCGGTCCATTTCGGATCGGGGTCGTGCACGTCGAGTCCTGATAACCGTAAGAGCAGCGCACCGGTGCGGCCTCAGCGTGCGCCACCATTGCCAGCCAACACCCGAACGCGAGCATCACCCGCAGCAAGAACTGCATTCCTTCACTCCTGTTAATACGCGCAATAGGTCTCAACAACGGCTGAACCGCCAATCCCACTACCATTCCCGTCCGTAATCCAGACTGTCCACGGACCCGAACCCGACGTCGTGACGTTCACGGTCGCCGTTGTGTCGACATAGACGTTCTGCAGGTTCGCAACAATTTGCGGCGTACCGCCTGCCGAACAGGGCGGCGCTGGCACACCCCAACCGTTCTGGACGAGGTAGTAGTTGTAGCGGAGCGCGGTGCCACCGATCGGCAACCACACGTTGTCCTGACATGACAGCCATTGCCCCCGACCGTCGCTGTTCTGGGCGGCCGCGCCATTGACCGGACAGCCGGTTCTTGGTGTGGCAATCGCCGCCGGCCGTACCGTCCCCTCGGCAATCACGTCGCCCGAATGCAGCGGCGCGAAGGTTGCCGTACCACTCTTGAGGACCTGCAACATGCCGTTCTGGTAGACGTTCGTGTTGCCCAATCCGTCATTGACGAACGTTGAGACACTTCCGTTATTGTTTGAAAGCAGTTGCTTACCCTGCACATTGCCCGTCGCCGTGACATTTTTCAGGTTGTTGATGCTCACGCCGTTGGCGTTCTGATCCCCGGTCCAGGTCAACGAGCCATCGCGACGGATGTACACCGAGTTGCCGTTCGTCGTCGGCCCATTCGTGGCCATCACGACAGCAGCCGGCGCCCCGGCCAAGGGATTTGACGCATTCCACGCGCCATTCAACCCATAGACCGTCGACGCGTTCTGGGTCTTCGAAAAACCGAACCCGTTGCCGGCTGCCTGCGCGACGACACCTGCGCCCGCGACATCGGGCAGCCCATTCTTCGTCACCGGCTTGGAGGGGTAAAACAGATAGGAAACCTGACACGACGATCCGCCCGTCGAGCAGCCGGCCGGCCCGACGCTCATCTGGATCATGTAGGTGCCGCCCCAGATCGGGCCCGCCGCGTAGTTGACCTTCAGATAGCCGCCCGACTGCAGTTGCGCCAAAGTCGGCGGCGTCACGACCGTCGGCCCCGGCGCGACCAGCTGGGCAACGAGCGCACCGTAGTTGTCCGTCACCCAGTTTCCAAGCGCAGCGTTAATGACCGCCTCATTCTGGCCTTCGGCCGTCAGCATCGCCGTTCGGCGCTTCGCCACGTCGTCCTTGATGCCCTGAATGGTCAGCAGCGCCATCGCAACGAGAACGATCGCCATCTCGATGATGCTGAACATGGCCGGTCCTTAATTGTCGTGGGTCGCGTACATCGCGATGCTCGCCGTCGCGCCAGCGGATGCACATGCCTGCCCCACCGTCGTCCCGTTGAACGTGGTCGATGGGCCTGAGACCGTCGTGTTGTTGACCTTGACCATCGTGTACGCCCCCGCGATTGCTCCCGCCGCGAGCGTACACACGGTCGCCGGCACCGGGTACGTCAGTACCATTGCGTCGTTGGCCGACGCGACTGTGCCGGGTGCCGCGCTCACCGAACCACCGAAGATGCCCGTCAAGGTTCCGGATGCGACATTGATCCGCGACCCTGCTGAATCGAACGCGTGATTTTGCGCGAGCGTCGTCAGCGACTCCCCCGAAAAATCGATATCGCCCGAGGTTGCGTCCTGAATGCCGCTGCGGAACAGTTGAGCCTCGCTCTTGAACTGATGCGCGTGGATGCGATCCATCACATAGCCTCGCCCCTGATAGACGATCAAGGCAAGCAGTGCTGCGCCGGCCATCACTGCAGCGGCTTCGATCATCGACAGCTCGCCCTTCTCCTTGCGGCGGCGGACGATTCGGGAATAGGGATTCGTTCGTTTAATCGGCATGTTGTTGTTCATGATCTTCCTCAGAAAGATTTCGCAGCAGTTGATGGAGCACTGTCGAAGCTCACCGCGCCGGTCGCGACATACGAGCCGAGGCCGAGGGTGAGAAACGCGAGCGCGGCAAAGCCAAGCAGCACGTAGTGGGTGATCTTCGCGTTGCGGCGCACGGTCTCGACCACCCGGTTGAGCGAGTTCTGGCCGAGATCCTTGATCGACTCGACGAACTGGTCGCGCCCAGCCGCGTCGGTCATGATGTCGATCGTCGCTTCCGAGAAGATCCCGGTATCCAGCGCACGCATGGGCTGATCGGGATTCGCGGTGAGCCGGGCGCTCATGCGGCGCAGATGCCACCGCAGCCACGGGTCGGCCGACTTCGTCAGCCTGTCCAGCGCGGCGCGTAGCGTGAGGTTCGAATCGAACAGGCCCGCCAACGACACGATCAACAGCGCTGCACGCAGGTCGCGCCGATTGCGCCACATCAAGGGCATCGCATCGATCCGGTTGCGGACATGACCAACCCAACGCTTGAGCGTGTGGAAATAAGCGACCACAAGCCCGGCCACGATGGCACCCGTGAACCACCAGTACTGCGCGCAGAACGTGTCAACCGCGTAGATGATCTGCCCCGCCTCAGACCATTGGTCCAGCGGCTTCACGTCGCGCGCTTCCGGCAGAATTTCGGAGCCGAACAACACGCAGAACGCGTACAGATAGACGAGCAGAAAGGCGGGATACGCCATCTGCAACGACGTGGTAGCCGCCAGCACACCTTTCGCGTGCGCTGCCATCTCGGCCAATTCGAGCCCCCGTACCGCCGCGTCGTCGCGCGGCGATTGGCCGGCCAGGTCCAGCAACACATATTCGTCGTTCGGAATAAACGACTTGATCGCGGTCGCGAAATCGTCGCCCGCCCGCATGCGCTGCGCGATCTTCTGGAACACCGGCCACACCCAGTTCTTTCGGGCGCGGTGGCGCTGTTCGAGCGTCATCAGGCGCTCCAGCAAGGTCTCGCTGTTGCGCAGCCCTTTCTTTGCGACGTCCAGCCGCGTTTCCCGATAGAACATCTCGCGCATCTTCTTGAAGCGCCATGTCGCGAGCTTCATGCGTTCACTGACGGGCAGTGCCATGAACATCGAATAGATGATCGACTTGATCACGACGGCAGTACCCCGTCTTCATCCGCGAACACGCGGTATGTCTCGAACGCGCACATCGATTCGTCGATGAAGCGTGGATCGATGAGGCCGCGTGCGGCCTTGTACAGCGCATGCTCGTAGACCGTCTTGCCGGTCATGTCCGCGTCGCCGAACTCGGTCTTCCGGCTCGTCCGGAACACTCGCTCCGCCCCGCGCCAATCCCGCTCGACCACGCGATCGAGGAACTCGGGCGTCGGCTGATACAACTCCATCGCAAGCGTCTGCCCCTTGATCCCGGCCGCCACCTTGCCCGCGCGCGTGAGCAACCCCGGTCGGCGGCAATGCTGGCACCCCTCTTCGTCGCGGCAGGCCATGTTGGACGTGTCGAGCCCGAAGTTTGTCTCGAGCGTCGCGAGCTGCCGTGGCGACAGCACGTCGCGCGCCGGCCGCTTGCAGTGCGGGCACAACTTCGGAATCAGCTTCTGATTACCGACGGCATTGAGAAACTTCCCGGACGCCACCTCATCCATCGGCAGGTTCAGGCGCCCGCCCACCAACCGCATGACAGCGCCGATGATGTTGTCCCCGTGCAGCGTCGCGCGCACCGGGTGGCCCGTCAGGGCGAGCTCGGCAACGAGGCCGGCGAGCACCGCGTCGCGCACCTCGCCGATCGTCAGATCGTCGGGATCCATGCGCATCAGCGTGCGAATCACTTCCACGATCTTGCGGTTCGCGTCTGCGTCCGTCTCGCCCGGACGCCGCTGGAGGGAGATATCGGACAGCCACGGTGCCGGCACTTCAGACGGCTCGTTGACGGCGAACTGCTTTTTCAGATCCCGATTGGGCAACAGATACGACAGCGCACGCAGCAGCGTCGTCTTGCCGGAACCCGTTTCCCCGGTCAGGAACGTCGCTCCACCGCTGACCTTGCCGAGCATCTCGATGATCGCCAGCTGGCTCGGCTCCAGTCCCATGTCCTCCGGGAGCAGAACCTTATAGTTCTTGAAATTGCCGTCGAGCAGGCGCAGCGCGACATCGAACCCGCCGACGAGCGGCGCGCTCTGCCAGCGAATGTTCACGATATCCATGTGTGCCACGAGCGGAATCATCGCGGACTGCGGCGCGGTCGGCTGGAACGTCTCGCCCGAATTGGTATTGCGCTGGACCAGGTCCTGATATGCGGCAGACAGCGCGCGGCGCACCAGTGCCTTTGGCATCTTGCGGTACGAGTAGAGATCGCCGTCGACGCGCAGGCGCAGCTCCACGTCGTCGGCGTAGTCCCGGTACTCCCAGTGCACGTCGCTCGCCTCATAGGCGTGCGCGGCCTCCAGCACATCGCGGAACGTGCCGATCGCGCGGGATGACTCAGGAACCACGTTGGCCGCGCGCTGCCGCTCCTTGTCGTAGAGGGCCGCGATGACGTCCTCGTCCGCGACCATTTCTTCGTGGACGGCGATATCCGCGCGCGCGAGATCCTTCAGGTAAGTCGCATACAGCTGGCTTTCATGAAAGCGCTGCGTCGTCACGACAATCGAGATTCCTGCCTGCAATTCGACGGCGATGAATTCGCGGCGCGCCGCATCGGTGATCCGGAGCGCTGCGTTCGGATCGCGCTGGCAGAGAATCCGCTTGAACGTGAGCGCCTCGGCGGAAATCAACCGCGGCAGGCCACTCCCAAGTTCCATCGCGGGGCAGTCGACCAGATCGACGCCGACGCGGCGAATCGTCGGCGGCTCATCGGCGGCGGACGTTTGACGTCCCACCCGCCCTTCATCCGTGCGAACAGCAGCGTCGGGCGAAACCTCGGGTATATGGTGGGTCGAGTCCACCCGATCGGCTTCGTGCGGGGCGGCTGGCTGCGACTCCGGCGGGCTGACATTGATCGATGACGCGCCTTCAGCAGCGTCGGTGCCTGTGACCTCTGGGGCGCAATTCGGCTGCCCGTCATCACGAACCGGCGCAATCGGCGCGTCTTCAACGGCAGTGACATCCTCGATTTCCGCTTGCGCCATCCGCAGACGCATGCCCATCGTCATCGGCTGACCTTCAGCCGCCTGACGGGGATTGACTGGCTTGCTGGTCGACTTGAACCGGGGTTCCCTCGGTTCGAACGAACGCGGAGGTTCGTCGGCATCCACGGGGACCTTGCCCACGATCGGCATCGCGGCGGCCGAGTTCTCCACGAAGCTAGGCTTCAACGCCTTGAGCCGACCGAACAGGCCCCGCTTGGCCGGTTCCGGCGAGTCGATTTCCGAGAACATGCTCATTGCGCACCCCCGATCGGCGTGCCGGGGATCGGGCCGCCGGACGGCAAAGGCGAAGCAAGATCGATCAACGACCGGACCGAGTTCGTCGACGCGGACGGTACCGGGACAGCGGCACGGATCGGCTCTTTCCAGGTGTGCTTGCCTTCGGCGACCGTGACGGCGTAGCCGTCAACCGCTTTCATGTTCCAGCCGTTGAGCAGCGTCGCGCCGACGCGCGCGGGGTAGATTGCATCCTGAAACAGATATAAGACGTACGAGCCCGATTCGTCGCGCGATGCACCGAGAAACGAGACCGGTTCGGCTCGCGCATGCGTCCGGGTGGCCGGTTTCGTCGCTGGCCTCGCTGGTCCTGACACAGCAGCGGCGCTCGCCACGATGCCGGGTTGGGGCGTCGTCATCCCGCCGACGTTCGGCGACAGCGTCGAGGAGCCGGTCGCGCCACCCGACAGCTGGCGCACAATACTGGCCCGCGCTACCTGATCGATGTCGTCGATCGACAGTCGAGGCGTTGCCGGTTCCGCATAAGCGGTCAGGGCCAGCCCGGCGCCCGCCGCGACGAATGCGTGCTTAATCAAGAACAAAATATTTCCCCTTCGCGGTGAAATGGACGCCATAAGGCGCATCGCCCGTGTCGCTGCTCGTCGTTGCCCCTGCACCCTGGTTGAGGCGCAGTTCGACCTTGAGTGATTCGAGCGTCATGTTGGGCGGCAGCTTCGCGAGCAACGGTGCTTGCCACCGAAAGCCCTCGATCGTCCAGTCGCCCTGCTTGATGATCCGGGCGATGTGGCCACCCCCTTCCCCCGCTACGGGAGCCGGGATGAGCGGGCGCGTTTCTCCCAGCGTGACGGTGTAGCCGTAGGCGCGGATTTCGAAAGGCTGGGATGACATGCGCTGCGGCGGCGTTTGCACCGCCTCGATGAATGTCTGTTCCGACGGCCATTGGGACGATTCCTTCGCCGACAGCACGTCGACCTTCGGAACCGCCGGCCCGCGTGCGTTCGACGTGAGTCCGTCGCGCGAGAATGTCACTGGGCGCATTGCCGCGGTCGCCGCGCTTTCAAAATCGGCAAACGTGCCGCCTTGCCGCCGGAAGGTCATCGTGCAATAGCCGGCCGTCGGGCAGTTCGCTTCCTTGAAAACCCAGCCCTTGCGCACCGATTCATTGGTGCCAACGGCCGCGAGCAGTGCTGGCCCCAGTGCGGACGCACGCGGGAGCGCGCGGGAGAACGTGCTGCGCACGGCAGCCGCGTAGCGTTCCGCATACGTCGGGACGTGCGGCGGCGGTGGCGGCGGCGACAGCGCGTCCATCAGCTTCGCCCCCCCAACGATGGTCGCGCCCGCGATGAACAGCAGCGGAATCGCAGCCGGGATGGAGACCGGTACCTTCGTGATGCGGCCGGCCTTGCGGTTCCCGAGTAGCTCGCTCGCCTGAAACGGCTCGTCGATGTCGCCGATCCGCTCTCCGGCGCCGAGGGTATCGAGCGCCAGGTTGCCTTTGAGACATTCCTGCTCGATCTCGAGACGGCGCGCCTGGGCCGTTTCAGGGGACAACACCTCGTCGCTGCGCACCGCGCCGCGCACCACGAACACGGCGTGCACGCGAAGACCATCCTGCAACAGCACCAATGCCGCGGGCCGGTTCTTGATCCGGTCATGCAGTGCGACGCGTGCCGCGCCTGAATACAGTCGCGCGCCCTTGACGTCGGCCGATTCGGGCATCGCGAAGCCGCCAATCAGCTCCTCGCCGACCTTGTACTCGACGAAATGCGTCGCGCCGAATGCGTCTGCGTAGCGGCGGCGCTCGGCCCGGCCACCTTTGATCGGATAGGCCCGCCAATCGAGGCCGAAGACGAGCCGCGCGCGCTTGTCGGTCGGCAGGGGTTCGGTGATGTGCATCATCGCGTCACATCGACGGAACGACCGTCGCCTTCAGCATGATGATCTGGAACGTCTTCGACTTGTTCCATGACCCGGTGAGCCCACCGATGCCCGCATTCGTCGTGCTGTCGGCGTGATCCGTCATCGCGCCGTACAGGACAACCGTCTGCCCATCAGAGAGCGCGATTGTCTGATCGTCCTTGGTGCCGATGGTGTGCGCCAGCTGGATCTGTTGCTGTGTCTGGCCCGAACCTACCCCCGCGCTGGTGAAGGGGCCGTTCAGCTTCGAGCTGTCTGCCCAGTACGCGAGCACGATCTGGTTGTGGTCATTGACCGCCGGCAGCACGTTGACGAAGTCGCCCGTGGTGATCGTGCCAGGCGTCAAGCCAGGCACACCACCCGACGTCGCGTTCAGCGTCCCAGCTGACGGCGACGTCGAGCGCAGGTAGTCATCGCTCTGGAACGAGGCGACCGACACCGGCAGCCCGTTGAGCGTCATCTTGGTCATCGTGTTGTCCTGCACGGTGCGGCCGTACTTGTTCAGCGCATTGATCGCCGCGTTCGTGCCAGAGAACGGGGCGTCCGGGCGCAACACCGAGACGCCGACCGAGCCGCCGCCCGTTGCCAGCGACGTCGGCGACGCGAAGCTGATCGCGTAGCGCGCGAGACCTGCATGCATCGCATTGAATACGACATCCGCGTTCGCGCCCGCCTCACTGCCCTTGCTCAGCGAAATCTGGATCGTGCGCACCGTGACCGCGACCTGGCGCGTCGAGATTGCGTTCTCGTGCTGCAACAACTTGCCGATGTTGTCCGCCGCCTCTTTCGTGTCGTACACCATCACGAGGCGACTCTGCGGGTTCACGCTGACGCGGCCCATCGGCGACTTCAGCTTGTCGATCTCGGCGGTGATCGAGGCAATCTGGTCGAAATCACCCTCGCGACCGGTCGACGTCTGCGCGGAGAACGAGCCAGTATTGCCGCCCGAACTGCCGCCGCTGCCGCCACCCGATTGATTACCGGTCGACGTGTCCATGCCTTTGCTCATCGTCGACTTGATCGAGACCTTGCCGGGGATCGCGGCAATCTGATACATCCGCGTCACGAATCGGGACACGTTGATTGACCCGCCATCGAACGACCAGTCCAGGCCGAGATCGGTGCTCATATTGCGCATGTACAGGCCGACTTTGCCGGTGAAGGGCTGCCGATAGACCGGCTCTTCGGTCTTCGCGGCGACATTGCGGGTCTGGGTCTTTCCGTCTCCCTGACCAGGCACCAGCGAGTCGCGCGGGACGAATACATCCGGGCTCAGATGAACCGGATAGCCCGTCGCCGTCGAGATCAGCGTCGCGATCTGCCTGATGCCGAGGTTCGCCGGAAGCGTGACGCTTTTCTCGCGGAACACGGCCGGCAGCGTGGCCTCGTACGCGAGCGGCACGAGCCGGTCGCCGAGGAACGCGGTCGGCACGTCTTCAACGAGGGCCATCGACTCCGGGCCCTTGGCCAGCGCGTCAGAAATCGTGCGGTGCGCGGCGTCGTAGCTGTCGTTCACGTCCTGCTGCGTCACGGCACAACCCGTGGCCAGCACGGCGACCGCAATCACCACGGCGAATTTCAATAGGTGCATGCGCATGGTTCTCAGTCCTGGCAATTGCCCGCGCGCACGATCACGCGGATGACTTGATTGGTATGGCGGCACGCGCGCGTCGGCGTGCGCATGTGGTTCGTCGCCTTCATGACCTGTTGCAGCACGGAAGTGAAGTCGCCGGTGAAGGTCGCGTTGAATTCCAGCGGCAAGTCGTCGTCGATCTTCCACGCGAGCTGCCAGCCCTGCTGCTGCAACCAACGATCGAGGGCGTCGCGCAGGTTCACGTCCTGCGGCGTCACTGAAAACGTCAGCGTGGTGGGCGTCGATGGTGTGCTGGCACCGGGCAAAACCACGGCGGCAACGTCGGCCGAAGTCGACGGGGCAGCGGGCGCCGCACTTGCCACGGACGTACTCGCAGGGGTGTTGCTGGTCGCTGGCGCCTGCGGCGTGACCTTCGGAACGGAAGCCAGGATCTGCCATCCGTCGGGATCGACGGCTGCGCGGACATTCACGGTCGTCGCGATCAGGGCCGCGGCAACAAGAGCGCGCGTTAGCGCGCGGGATCGGTGGGTGATCAGCATGGTTATTGGCCCTGCATGAGGCGGCGGTAAATCGCGCTCGCATAGACGAGCTGCTTCGAAGGCGTGACCGCGTTGTACGCACCGACCGCCTTCCAGTTCGGCCCGAATTGCTTGATGTTCGCGGCGAGTATCCATGCGCCGACGTACGCGCTCACGCAGGCGTTGAACAGGTGTTCGCGACGAATCCCGTACTGCGAGAGCTTGGGCAGCCAGGACGAATTGATCTGCATCAGGCCGATGTCCTCGCTGCCATTGGAATTGCGGTTGATCGCGTCGGGGCGCATGCCAGACTCGTGCTGAGCGATCGCGCGCAGCAGCCGCGGATTCAGCCGGTGGTACATGGCCGCGTCATCGATACAGTCGGCGCGGCACACCGCGGCCGCGCCAAACAGCACGCACGCGAGAATCGAACGAAGGCCGATCACGATGCCGCCCCTCCCTTCGATTGCGCGACACTCGGTGCCGCTGCCGGAGCCGCCGACGGCACCTCCCGATAGGTCACTTCGTGACGACGCTTCACGTTGACCACATTGCCGTCGGCGGTGACGACGAACTGGTCGTCGGTACCTTCGAACATGTAGTAGCGGCCCTTCTGCTCGCCCACGCCGAGATGCCGCGTGTCGGTCACGCCGACCTTCACCACGGATTCCGCGAACTTGAAGTACGTGCGTCCATCCCGATCGAACACGGCTTCGAGCCGCGCATGGTTTGGCTGATCAAAGTCGTAGACGGTCTTCGCGTCGCGGCTGACTTCGACGCGATTGGATGCGTCGGCCACGACGATGCGCTCGGCGCGATCGATCGTCATCACGTTCGTCGTGGGATCCCAGCCCGGGTGCAATGACTTGCCGCCCAGGGTCAGGAAGGTCACGTCCTTGCCCGGCCGCGCGGCGAATCGAATCTGCGTGTGCGTATCGTCGCCATCGCGAATCGCTTGCGCGCCGAACCGTTCGGCCAGCTGCGATACCTGCGCCGGCTGCGCAGAAACGTTGGCGACGACCGCTTCCAGCCCGGCCTCGTCGGTCCGGCGCTCGCTTGCCGCATAGTTCAGTGCGGCGGACTTCGGCACGTCGCGATGCAACCGAATGTGGCGCGCACCGAAATCGACGTCAGCGTACAGACCGGTCTGCGTCAGCAGCCGATCCAGCGCCTGCAGCCAGTTTTCGCCGTCACGCGTGTCGAACGCAGCCGAATTCGTCAAATCGACGTCCTTTTGCGCGGCACCGGTCCACCCTTGCGGTACCAGTGCCTTCACGACGTTCGCGACGGGCGTTGACGTGTGCAGAGGGCGAACGGGCTCGAGCGCACCGCGCGTGCCAATAATCGTCAGTCGGTTGGTAAAGCCATCAAACCCGGCCGGCTGATCGTCGTGCAGCGCGGCGAGCGTGCCGGTGCCGCCGATGAACGTGTTCGCTTTCTTCCAGCGCGCGGTCGCCGCGCGCCCCGCGACCTTGTAGCTGATTGTCTGCGGCGTGCCGTCGACCACCACATACGGTCCTTCGTTGTGGCCGCCGTCGGCGGTGATGACCTGACCGGCGCGGGGCTGGATATAGGTCTTTGCGCCATCGTTGAAGATCAATGCCGGACGCTCAGCGATGCCGCCCATGATCTCGTAATCGAAATCGAACGGATCGGTGTTTGCCCCGTGAGCGATCCCATAGGAAAGTGCGACGCATGCGCAAGCGAGGCGTATGAGCGCGCGCTTCATCGGCTTGCCTCGATCATGGAGAGATGACGCACGAATCGCGCGAGATAGGCACGGCCCGGCGTCGGGTTCGCGCTGTGGTAATAGGCAATCGCCTTCTCCACGGAACCAGTGCGTGCGTAGTTCTCGTTCAGGATCTGCTCGGCCACACGCACATTGGTCGCCGGCGCGAGTGCGTCCCAGGCAGAGGCGAAGCGCTTGCCATGAAAGCACCAATTAATCTGCAACAAGCCGACGTCAAAATCGCACCGGCCCCGCGCGATCAGCATTTCGATCGCCTTATAGGCGTCCATCCGGGATTTGAAGAACAGCCCCTTACCGGCAACGTTCAACGTCCACGGCCAGGGCCGGCCCTTGTAGGCCGATTCGTTCAATGCGATGCCCGCCAGTACCTTCGGATCGACACTTGTTTGCAGCAGCTCGAACGGTGCCACGGTCGGCGCACATGCCCAGCCACCCCGCCCCTCGGTCACCGCGGCTTGCGCGTCGTCCGACAGCACGGGGGGCTGCAGCCAGCCGCGATCGGCGAGCAGTTGCTCGAGCGAGACATCGCGGCCGTCGATCGTCACGCTGATGCCTGTGTCCGGCCCGCTGCGCACCGGTTGCCCGACAAGGGGCGCCGCCCATTCGATGAACGGCTGGAGGCCGCAGAAGTACACCGGCTTACCAGGCAACGTGACAACCTCGCGGGCCTTGCCACTGGAGATCACGACGCTCACCGGACTGATGACGTTAGAAATCGTGGTCGCTGCATGCGCGCTCGAGACACCGAGCGCCAGCGATGCAATGAAAAGGAGTCGCTTCATCATGGGCGGTACGGCTCCAGGACCATGTCGCGGTTGACTTTGAGCATGAAGTGGCGCTCGCCCGGGTCGGAGGTGATGGTGGGCGGGATGTTCTGGTAGCGGCTCAGCACGGATTGCGTGGTTTGCGCGGCGACCTGCCCTGCCGTACTGCCGACTTGGGTGACGCCGAGCGGGCCGGTGGTCGTGGAGCTATCGCCCCCGTCGAAGCGACGTAGCAGGATGGCGGTCAGGAACGACGCACCGTAGATCTTGAGGAAGTGGTTGTTGACATGCCCGGAGAACCCGGCGGCCCCGTTGCCGTCAGCACCCTGCGCGCCGTAAAGCGGCACGTGCTTGCCGTTCGGCAGGCGCATTTCAGCGCCGGCGACAAGGATCGACTCCTGACCGGGTTGGACGTCCGAGCTGTATGGCGCGGTAATGGTCGTGCCCCACGGGATCACGAGGCAGGTGCTGGTGAGGCTGTCATAGACGTCGCGCTCGACGACGAGCGAAGCCGTGCCGGGACGATCGGAGTTGAGCGCCTCGGCCGACAGCACGGGGATTTTGGCAGGCGGCGACAATGTACAACCGCGCGACTGGCCGACGAAGCCCGTACGGGGAAAATCTCGACCGTTCTCGCTTTGCAAGGCGACGTTGCGCATGAACTCGTTATCGCGTTGCTGCGTCGTCATTGCGCCGGGCGCTTGTCCGCCCTTGGCAGCGGCCGCAGCCTGTGCGATCGCGGCGTTCGTCGCTGCCTCTTGCGCGGCCGCTTGCTGCAGCATCTGCTGCGGTGTCAAAACACCGTTCGGCACTTGCTGTTGCTGCTGGGCATTGGCGGCTGGCGTTTTCAGGCCATCCTTGAAAATAGGCGACGCGTAGATATTGTCCTCAGCCGTTTTCGCCTTGAGGTCCGTGTTTCCTTGATCCGGAACGAGCGAATCCGCCGAGAGATTCGGCTTCTTGTCGGCGACCGGCGCGGAAGCGGCACGCGCGGCCGCTTCGGAGGCCGCGCGTCGCGCAGCAGCCTGCTGATCGGCAATGATCTTGTCGACGTCTTCCGGACGATTGCTCTTGTCGATGCCCTCCGCCGCGCGCTCCTTCTTGAGCCGAAGCGCCTCTTCGTCCGCCTTGCGACTGTCCTGCGTCTGGTAGTAGAAGCCGATCGCACCAATTGCGATGGCAGCGATGCTGCCCACCGCGATCAGGGCGTTACGGGGCACCTTTCCCTTGACGAGTGAGGCTTGTTCCGGCGACAACGTGTCGGTCTGTTTGGCCATGTTGCGCGCTCAGAAACCGAACAGGCCGCGGCGGCCACGCTTGATCGTGACCACTTCGCCCGCGCGCGTCAGCGTGATTTCGTCCGCCAGCTGCTGGACAACGATGTATGGCCCACGCCGGATAAAGTTCGGGCTGACGATGTCTCCGCCCTCTCTTACCGTGGGCACGGCGAACGGCGCGTTTTGAGGCAAACGAATCCAGACGAACTTGCCGTCGTCGAACACGGTCTCCGGCTTGATCGCGCCGGACCCGGACACGGTGTACTCGAAATTCAGCTTGTCGGGCGTCACGCCGATCGGGCCGGAGTCTGTTTGCGAAGCAACACCGGACAGGCTGCCTTCCGCGCTGTCACTGCCGCCGCCCTCGCGCGCACGGACTTTCGCCATCAGCGAATTCGGATAGTTGAAGCGGACTGACTGGTAGAAGAGGCCACCGACCGGCGACGACACGAGCGTCATGTCGTACTCGCGCATGTTGGTGGTCAAGTGCAGCGTGTTCACGAGGCCCGGTTTGGTCGGCTTCACGAAAACGTGATTCGCGCCGTCGGTATCGAGCATCCATTGGATGGAGTCACCGAGCGCGGGCTCCGCGGTCAGCACCTCGCCGCGCGCGAGCTCGATCGTTGTCACCTTGAGCGGTGCCGTCATGACGCGGAAGATCTGGTCGCGGCTGTACGGAAACACGGCCATGCGCGCATCGCCCGGCATGGTGATCGGATCTGTGCCCGAGTTGTACGGATTCACCGGACTCATCGGATCGCCGATGATCGTCGCAAAATCGAAGTTCGGTGTCGGTGGAAGCACTGGCGACGCGGGCTTTGCCGCAAAAGCGCTGGCCGTCGCGATCATCGCGACCGCGCCGCACGCAGCAAGGGTACGGAGTCGTTTCATGCGGCGGTCTTCTGCAGTGTCCAGAACGGGTAATAGACCCCAAAAGGGTTGTTACCGAGTGCGTCCTCTTGGGTCGGCGCAACGATCTGGTAGCGCACCGTGAGGGCGTAACGCACAACGACGGGCTTGTCGGACGGCGTCTGGGTGGTGGACGTGGTGAATTCAATGATTGCCGTGGAGTCCTCGAGGAGGGACACGTTGGTCACGCGGGACTCACGTACGAGCTTCGGGTTCGTCGTGATTTGCTGGAACGGCGCATCCTGCTTCAACCAGTCGGCAAACTGATTGCGGGCGTTGCCAGTCATCTGCTGCTTGACCGCGTTGATGTTCCTGGCCATGCGCGACGACTGGATGTCATCGGTCAACACCGGCTCAATCGTGAACCAGCGTTCGACGGTTTCGCGCAGGGCCTTGCGCTTTGCCTGGTCGTCTGGCTTGTAAGAGGTCAGTTGCGTCACGATGGGGTTGCCGCCGGCATCTGACGAAACACCGTAAGCCTTGACCACGGAAGGCGCAGGATTGCGGGTGTACACGGCACCGCCCGCTACGATCGCGAGGAGGAAACAGAAGGTCTTCCAATGGTTGGCCTCCACGCGCAGGCGCGTGGACTGGTCGAAGATGATCTGCTCAGGATCTTCGTTCGAGTAGAAGCCCGGCGCAGGCGACAAGGCGACCTGCTTCTTGCTTCGTGGGAAGAGTCGAGGGAAACGCATCGCGGAGATTCCAATTGGGCCGGTTCAATTGGAACAGCCGTGCCAGCAGCGCAACGCGGCAAAAGAGGTGCGATTTGGGATACCTTTTTTCCTTGCCCACAATCCCACCGCGAATTCGATACGCTCACGTCAACCGGTTGAGGGGGTTAAACCGAAATGATGTGCAAAAACACCCCTCTTTTGATCCTTGCTGTCGATTCGAGGTGCAATAGACTACTCGCGAGCAGTTTCACAAATTTCACGGCAGATGAGCGTTGGCTTCCGACAACTTGGTCCGAATAGACATCGAACGCGAAAGGCAGCGAGCAGCTGCGATGGAGATCCACTCGATGCTTCGCAAGGGAGGCGTTTCACCTGTAGAGCTGGGCCGGTTCTATCGAACGATCCTTGACGATGGAATCTGCTCGAATCAAGTTGACCTTGCCCGGCTGTTCTCCACGTCTACTGGTGTTGTATCGAAGGCCCTGCACGCATCTACCTTGCCTGAGCCTGTTATCACCGCATTGGGAGGTTCCGACCGAGTTACCTTCCGTGTCGCCGAGACGCTCGCAAAACTCTTGACTTCGCTTGGCAACGACGTTGTCTGCCGAAATGCCCAAAAGATTGTCGACGGCAGGACGCTCCCGATTGCGGTAGTCCTGGCCGCGCTCGCCGATGGGAGCGCGATAGTACACGGCGGCCGCCTCGTATCGGTCTCGGTCGCGGCCAGCGGGAGATATTTGAAGCTCGAGGTCGAACCGAGAGCGATGGCGCGCATCCTGAGCCGCATCGCTGAGTTCTCCGAGGCGATCGACATGTCGGCACGAAGGATATGTTCGGTGAGCCGCCCATAACGGCTCGATAAGCCCGTGTTGCAGAAATTTCGCACGGTGCAGAACGACGTCGTGCGAAATGCTTTGTTAATTCAACGGCTTGGACGGGGGTATTTTTAGTACCCCCCTCAACCGGTTGAGCGGCAGGGAGGTAGTCGCGACAACGCACGCTACCTTCTTTCGACCCAGACGACGGCTCGATCTTCATCGCGCTATCGCAATTTTTCCCACGTGACTAGCCATGAACAAAGGCGAAATTTCGAACTTCCCGGATTTGGATACGGCGATAGCAGCGCATAGAGCGCTCGTGGCCGCGTTCGCCTCCCCGGTGCGAATGGGTCGTTTTTATCTGAAGGTGCTGGAACAGAATCTGTGTCCGACGCAAGCTGCGCTTGCGAGGACGCTGAATGTGTCGCCCTCAAGAGTCTCGCGATCGATTGCGGCTGCTTTGCTTCCGATGCGAGTTCTTCGATCGTTCAGTGATGAGGATCACATCACGTTTGAGATCGCCGGCGCGATCTCGAAGTTGATTCGACAGCACGGCAAGCAGCTCGTGACCAGCCGTGCTCTTAGTGTGCCGGGAGGCTCATCACCTGATGTCGTGAAGTCGATATTGTTGACTGGGAAGATCCAGGCCGAATGCCTTCGGAGTGAGGAGGCAGTTTTGTTCAGCCTATCGGTCTGCCGCGGTCATGGTCGTCGATACGTGCGATTGGATTCGCCAAACATTGATCGCATCGTCCCAGTCCTTGCGAGGCTGGAAGATCTGATGAGGGCGTTTCTTCCGACTTTGATACGGTGACGGTCGCAGAATATGACGATCGTGCCAGCATCTGGTTACTGGGAGTACTGATCCGCTTTGATCTGCTCTAGAAATCCTGGACACAAATGAGTGTTCGTGTTTCGGAGGCAATTTTCCCAATAGGAACGGGAGGTTGGCGATGAAGCGCAAGCAATAAGATCACGTCCACTTTATTGACCTTGCGTCAGCTTGATACGACGGTCACTGCCACCTGAAGGAAGAATGATGAAGGGAAGCAAGCCATCCCTGAGTCACATTCCATTCGCCAGATGGAGACATCTCAGCATCGACTCGCCTCATATCGACCTCGTGGTTCCCCATCTTCCCCTACAGCAAGATCTGCTGAACGCTCTCCTTCCGTCGGTCCTTCCGCGCAGACGCTGACGGTATTCGGTAAGCGGGTGACAGATTCCGACCCGGGAGGTGTCGCCACACAATTGGTGACATGATCCGACCCAGTTCTGCCCGCCGCCGGCTATCACGATATTGGCCGTCCCAAGGCAATGGTGACGTTTTCCGACCCAAGATATGTGGACGGGTGACATTTTCCGACCCGCAGCTACGCTTCTCAAAGGTGACGAATTCCGACCCACCGACTCCCCAGCGAATAGTGACAAATTCCGACCTCCTGATTTCCCGGCCTCAAAAGTGACGTTTTCCGACCCGATGTGCTGCTCGAAAGGTGACACGTTCCGACCTGCACGGGGAATGGAAGGTGACAAATTCCGACCCGGTTGGCGCTCTGAGAAGTGACATATTTCGACCTGAGGCAGAAGCACTGGCTCCTCTTTCGTACGCTGGCATTCGCTCCAACAGTGACATTTTCCGACCCGAGGTCTCTCCCTTTCTAAGACATTTTCCGACCCTCCGCGATGGCTTCTTCTTTGTGGGCCCCTCGGTCATAGGCTTAGCATTCATAGCTCGCCAAAAAGGTGACGTTTCCCGACCCGGCAGTCCGAGGCGTCATTGATACAGACGCCTTTCTGGTTAAAAGTGAGTGAGTACTTAGTGTCTTTTGGTCAGTGAGGTCGGAAAGCGTCACCTTTTGGGACGTCAAACCAGCCTTTGCCTCCCATGAGGAGCGGATCGGAGGGACCGCAGACGCGTTGAGGTCGGAAAATGTCACTTTTGACCTGGGCAACGAGCGTCGGAGGCAGGTGTGGGGTGGGTTTTGTTGTATAGGAGCAACTTTCTAACGGTGCTCTTTGTAAGACAGTTTATAGAACCGTTTGTAAAACCTTTTGTAAACGCTGTGCCCTACTCCGCACAGGCTTGCCAGTTAAGGCTTTGCCGGGGGTCACAGGCGAGAAACTGTGACGTTTACCGACCTCGAGGTGACGCAATCCGACCCTAAGTAGACACAAAGCGGGCCAGAGGTGACAAATTTCGACCGTTATCCACAACGGTGACTTGCACCCTAAGCATGTCACCTTATAATTGCGTCACTTCCCGCTGAAGGTCACCTTTGTGAACAAAAAGGCAAAAAATCAGCCCGAGCCGGCTCAGGTCGAGATCGTTGAGATCGAACCTCTCCAAATCGAGCCGTTGGACGAACCGCCTCTGGACGGTGATGGTCGAGTGCGGGGCACTGTTGCCATGAGCCGAGCGCTGGTGAATGCCCAACAAGGGCTGACTCTGAACGAGAAGCGAGTCATGATGGCGGCGCTTCGATGCATAGACAGTAAGAAGTCACCATACTTGCATGGTAAGGGTAACGGCTATGTGAGCGTTCGTGTTCGAGCCGACGAGTTTGCTGCCCTCGCAGCTCTTGCTCCCAGGTCCGGCGAGAAGCAGGCAACCGCTGCATACGAGGGGCTGAAGGAAGGCTGTGCGAGTCTTCAAAAGCGCCAATTGACGTATATGGATGGCCCAAGGAAGGTGGTACTGAATTGGGTGTGGAAGGCGGTTTACCACGAACGAGAAGGATGGGCCGAAGTTTCCTTTTCTCCGGATCTAACGCCTCATATCTTCATGTTGCAGCGGCGTTTCGTCTCGTATCAACTTGAGTTTGCCCGAGGGCTACAGTCACTTTACTCGTGGCGGCTCCTCGAACTGCTGATGCGAGAGCGAGATCGGGGCCGGCTCCTGATCACGTTGGAAGATTTCCGGCACGTGCTTGAAATTCCGGCGACGTACCGCTTTGCCGACATCAAGCGTCGGGTAATCGAAACCGCAGTGAACGAACTGAACGCGAAGGCGGATCTTGTTATTTCCTGGACGCCCGTGAAGCTCGGCCGCGCTGTGAATTCGCTCGATTTCAAATTTATCCAGAATCCGCAAAGCCGCCTGGCTTTGGACGGCGAGGTACCCTTTGCGGAAACAGGTGCTGAGACGACTGCCGAAGGCTGATGCGTAAGGGCTTGGCTTCGGTCGCTGCCTGCTTGCCGGCAGTCCGCCGCAGCATGAATGCTACCCAAGTGCTGTTTCCACAGCGGCGGGTGGCGCCGGCGTATCGCATGCCTACTTCAGTTGGTGCCCATCCTCTGCAAGGAGCTTCTTGAAGGCCGCGACGTACGCCTCGGCTTTTTCCGCCGAACCGAGGACGAGATCCACACGGACTTTCCCGTCACCCCATTCCTTGATTGCGCCAATCTCGTTTCCGTCGTCAGTTGACACTTTGTACTGGCGCGAAAGAGACTTCCGTGGAGCCCGGCCATTCTCGAGGCTTTCGCGGATAGCCTTCACCTTCTGAAACGGTAGCTCCTCGTCACGAATGCGCTCTGCAAATGCCAAGGTGCGCTTCTCGTCCGATACCTTAAGGTACAGGGTGAGTTCATAGCTAGTCGAGACGCCGAATTGTTTGGGGTGCGAAGCGATCACGTCTAGTACTGGCTGCGGAAGATCCAACAGCGCGAGAATCTTGCTGACCTTGGATTTGCCCTCCTCAACCAAGACCGCCAGCTCATCGTTCGATTTTGCATGGCCCTGATCGAGTAGCTTCTTGTACCCGAGCGCGACGTCCAAAACGGTTTCTTGTTCGCGTTCGTTGTTTGCCGCTCGAGCGAGGCGGTAAAAATCGATCGGATCTAGGCCTTCGAGCAGTTTCACGTCCAGCGTCTCGGCGCGATTACGGAGCGCCCCTAGCTTTCGAAACTGGCCGTCGATCAAGATTGCGCGATCAGGGAATTCGGGATGGCGCCCGGCGAGTACGGGGACGAGTTGACCGTCTCGCGCCATTGAGGCTGCGCGGGCTGCGATCAACTCTTCCTTATAGATCGTACGACTGTTGAGGGGGTTATCGTCGATAAGGCTGATCGGCATGGTTATGTACCGCGCCTGTACCTTCCCTGCTTGCTCCAGGTTTGCCAAGTAAGCGTCTGCTGCGGATTGCACCGGAGCGGCAACATTTTCCTTGGGCTGTTCCAACAGGCTGCTTCGGCCGCTCAGTGCGTCGTCGACACGGTCGAACCTAGAAGGTGCAGCTGCTTCGCGCATCGTCTGGTCGCGCTTTACGCCGGCATTAAGCGCAGCAGAGAAATCTTTCTTTGTCATGCTCGCACCTCGAGGACTTCGAGAATTTCGTCGACAAGGTCATTCAGTTCTTTATGAGCGGCTTTCGCCGAGCGCAGTTGGAGAACCGTCGCTCCCGATACCTCTGCTTCTTTGTACGCAGTGCGGAAGCCGAGCTTCGTTTTAAGCATGGGGAGTTCGTCGTCGCCGGCCGCAGCTTCGAAGATCTGCTTCACGATCGTGACGTTTTGATTCATGTTCGCGAACGATCGAAGTTTGAGATCCGGGTTACGGATCTGTGCTTCCATACCCAATTTCTTGGCCTCTTGGACCGCCCAGAGGTTGCCCCCCGAGGCTGCAATGGGAATAAGGCCCAGATCTGAAATAAGCAGAGCAACAGAGGGCGCTGCCGATTTGATGGCCGGCGGACAGTCGATGACAATGAAATCGTAATCATTGACGTACTTCGCGATCTCCCGATCGGGACGGGGGCTAAGTGCCAAGTTTGAAATGGCGGCGGGATATGGTCGATCATCCGGGGCTGCGCCGACCGAGAGTGTCGCAGTTCCCTGTTCATCCAAGTCAACGAGCATGGTTCGGTAACCTCGCATGCCGAAAGCACCTGCGATGTTGGTGGAGGTCGTTGTCTTTCCCGACCCCCCTTTCTGATTGAAGACGGCAATAATTTTCGCTGGCATGCATTCCCCTTATCCATTCAGTGCCCGAGATAGGGCAGTTTCTACGTAGAAACTGCCCAGGGCGGCTGAGGAGGATATTAGGATGGCACCCGAAAAACATCAAGAAAAATGGCGAATTCTGAGGGGATTTTGTAGCGAGCTATCAACAAATCCCGTCACGGAAGGTCCGCTTTCGGGGGGTCGATGCTCGTTGAGTTTCTACGTAGAAACTGGAAGCCGGCGTGAAGGCCTGCAGTTGCAGATAAGGTCTGAGTCGAACTTAAGTCATTGGATTTCTTGATCGAGCATTTGCGTCGCCGTAGCATGACGACCAAAGTTTTCTCTGGTACGGACCAGTCCGGAGCGGCAAGTTTCTACGTAGAAACCTGCCCAATGGTGTCGAGAGTTGGGTGACTTGATGTGGTCAACGCATATCACTCCCGGCTCAAACGGGATTTTTCTTTGGGCCAGCTCCTGGGCAGTTTCTGCGTAGAAACCGGCGTTACCTCGCGCCGCGAGAAGTACAGGCAACATCTTGTCTTTGTGTTGAGCGTGTACTGCGCCCGCCTGGAGGAGCTAGTTTCTACGTCGAAACTGAGACAAGGGTGTCGTGTCCGATCGGCGTCGACCCTCTGCCCTCCGTCCATCACCGTGCGTTCAAATGTATCCATCGATATCTCGAAGTTCCGACAGATTCCGAAAGGAACGGCCGACGCCAAGCGCCGCTTTTTGCCTTATATACTGAATTTTTCTATTGCGTCTGGCCGGTTGGGCCTGATGGGATGAATGGGCGTTCAGAGCGGAGGGGCGACGCGAACCCGGATAATCTGGGGGTTTGAACTTGCCTGGGCGGCTAACTACCAGATTAAGTCCGACTTTTGTCTTGAACGCGCTTCAAAGTCGGAGTTTATATAGGAGATTTGGTTGACGGGGCTCGGTTGGAAGGGGCAGGGCAACGCCATGTCGGCGGCCATGTGTGCGTCTACTCGTCCGGAGGAGCGGCTAACCGTTTGCCAAAATACCGTGACGTCTCTTCAATCATCCGCTGTTGTTCGGCTTGCACATAGATGGAGGTCGTTTGCAGTGAAGCGTGGCCCAGTACTCTCTGGACAACGTCGAGCGGGACATCATTTGCTACGGCAAGCGTTCCAAAGGTATGCCGAAACGAGTGGGGAGACAGACCAGCCAGCGTCGCGCTCGTCTGCGGGTCAATGTCGATAAGCGCGGTGATGAGTTGCTTTCGCACCCACTCCATTAGATCGTTGAGGCCGTTTGGTGAGTACGGTTGGCGCACCTCGCCTCCGTGCTTGCGTTGTGCGTGCTTGGTGCGCGGAATTCGCACGGGTGAGATCAATGGACCGAACGCGGCCGTATCAAAATCCTCGCCACGATCGCGCCAATGTGCACGCAGCGCCTCGACCGTATCGGGGCTGACGGGTACAGTGCGCTCTCTGTTGCGCTTGCCAACCACGGACAACTGCCAAACGGCGTGGTCGGGCGCAGCATGTGGAGATCGGGTGATTGCGTCACGATGCGCATTGGCGACTTCTTCGCGGCGCAAGCCTGAGTCTCCCATCAATAGCATCAAAGCCAGCGCAACTCTCCACTGAGGCGGGGCAGGGCGTTTGTCCGATGAATCTGTAATTCCGGCGGCCTGACTTGTTGCATGCGCACGGATCCGGTCCCAGAGCGCCTGCGGCAGCGCGCGATCCACCTGCAGTTTGCGCTCCCGTGTTACAAGGGGCGGGTCGTTGACTGCCGTCCACGGGTTGCCCGCCAGATAGCGGACTTCAACGAGCCAGGCGAAGGCCGCTCGCAATGTGCGCACGGCGTAGCGCTGGGATGAAGCGCTGAGGTGCCCATCAACGAATGGGCGCCAACGGTGAGACGTGCGAGGCGCCCGCGGACCGACGAATTCTTCGGAGGGGGCTTTAAGAAACTCTTTGTATGCTTCGCAGTCGTCGACGAGAAGCGAACTGAGGGGTTTGCCCCTAATTTTTACCGCCCAAAGGAGAAAGCGCTCGAGCTCCTTTGTGTACGCGCGCAGGGTCTTGGGCTGGTCGCGGTACTGATACAAATATGCGCGCACTGCCGCGAGATCGTTCGGGGCCTGGATATACGGGAATAGGGCAGCCCGGTTTTCGCCACTGCTGCCGGACAAGGGATGGGCGACTGTCATACGATCGAGCGGCGCGAGCACCCTGTCTCGACCCCCGACCTCCACGATCTGTCCATCTGGCGCAGTAAGCGGATCGCGAGCGTCAACGTCTGTTTCGACCCGGCCGATCGTGGCCTCGTGCTTCCGAAGCCACGCAACGATACGACGTGCACGCCCTGGGCCGATGCGCGGCACCGCGCGCCACCATGTACCGCCGCGGGAGTTGCAAAACGCTACAAGCTCCGCGAGAGTCATGATATGCCGTGCCTTCAGGCGCACGGCAATCAGCGGTCGGAACCACATACCAACTGCATGGCCGGCTTCTGGTTTGGCGACGGCAAGCTGGGCAGCTTGTTCCACCATCTTCAGCGATACCGCGGCAAGTCGTGCGCTCCCGTGCTTCTTTGCAGACGCCTTTAGATGCTCGGCTAGTACCGGGGAGCCGTGTTCCAGGGCTAGTGCGACCAGATCGGCTTGCATGTCGCGCATTCGACGTTCTACTGCCGATGCCGTAAGCGGGTCACCGTTCTCGTCGTCCCCGAGATACAGTCGGCCAATCGTCGCTGGGGGAACGTGTTGGACAAATGCCCGCAGGGCCGCGAAGTCGTTTCGGGTATAGGTGCGCTGATGCGCTACGGGTTGGGGCTTGTTGGCCATCTAGCTCGGTTCGCTCGTTGGTTTGCCGCAAGATCAGTTCAGCATGTTCGGTCGGGGGATATGCTGGGCGATAGCCCTGCACCGGCTTGCTAGAAGGGCATTCCGCTGGTTCTGTGCCCCTTATTCAGCAAGGCGTAAAGCGCCGTACCCCCATTTTATGCCATTAAACGTAACCGTGATAATAGGACTTATCACGGTTAAATTAATTAGGGTTCGATTCATGGGGCGATCGTCCCTGTTCGGGCCACGCTGTCGGCGCGATGGGGCGGCGAGCGCCGGCCAACGACGCGTGCCCGATATCGGCAACAGCGTGTGCCGGGTGTCGGCCTGGTCGCGAAGCGTGAGGCGCAAGCCTGGTTTCTGTGCGGGGGCAGGCGGTCGCCGGCGCCGCCACCGTATTGACTCTCCGAGGTTTGCGTGTCGGCCGTGGTGTGCGGTAGGGTTCGGCTTTGACTTGGTGAGCAGGAGGGTTCATGAACAAGCAGGAACTCATCGACGCCGTTGCTGCAGGTGCCGGCGTCAGCAAGAGCGAGGCAAGTAAGACGGTCCAGGCGATGTTGGACGTCATCACGGAGGCCGTGAGCCGTGGCGAGGCGGTGCAGCTCATCGGCTTCGGCGCGTTCTCGCGGGGGCAGCGCGCGGCGCGGACCGGTCGCAATCCGACGACGGGGGCTGAGATCGCGATCGCCGCAGCGAACACGGTGAAGTTCGCTGCCGGCAAGGCCTTTAAAGATATGGTGAACGCGTCGTGACGCAGCGGGAGGTTGAACAAGCCACTTACGCGGGCCTGCACCGTGAGATTGCTGAGGTGGTCGCGTCCACCCGCGCGGCCGCGGCCCGCAGCGTGAACGCGCTGATGACGGCGACGTACTGGGAGATCGGGCGGCGGATCGTGCTGTTCGAGCAGGGTGGTAACGAAAGGGCGGCCTACGGCGAGGCTGTGATCCGGCGCTTGGGTGCAGACTTGTCGCAGCGGTTCGGCCGTGGCTTCGGGTGGCGCAACATTGCCCAGATGCGTGCTTTCTATCTGGCCTGGCCGGCCGATCGGATTGTGCAGACGCTGTCTGCACAATCCACCGCCTCCAAAATTGTCCCGACACCGTCTGCAAAATCGGCCAAGCGATTATCCGTTGCAGGGGCCGAGGCCACGCCGCTTGAACTCAGCACGGTCGCGCAGGCGTTTCCGTTGCCCTGGTCAGCCTATGTGCGCCTGCTTTCGGTGAAGGCGGCCGCTGCGCGTGATTTCTATGAAGCCGAGGCGCTCCGTGAAGGCTGGTCCGTGCGTCAACTCGACCGTCAGGTGAGCAGTCAGCTCTACGAGCGACTGGCGTTGTCCCGCAACAAGGCGACTCTGCTCGGAAAAGCCGCTGAACCGGAACCGGGAGAGTTACTCACACCTGAGGAGGCGATTCGCGATCCGTTCGTCCTTGAGTTCCTCGATATGAAGGACGAGTACTCGGAGTCGGATCTCGAGGCCGGCTTGATCCAGCATCTCGCCGACTTCCTGCTGGAGCTCGGCGATGATTTTGCTTTCATCGGTCGGCAGCGGCGCCTCCGGATCGATGACACCTGGTTCCGTGTCGACTTGGTGTTTTTTCACCGACGACTGCGATGTCTGCTCATTATTGACCTGAAGGTCGGGCGCTTCAGCTATGCCGACGCCGGACAGATGCACCTCTACCTCAATTACGCGCGCGAGCACTGGATGAAGCCCGGGGAAAATCCACCGGTGGGTCTCATCCTATGTGCCGAAAAAGGCGCCGCAGAGGCTCATTACGCGCTCGACAACTTACCGAACAAGGTTCTCGCGGCTGAATATCAGACGGTATTGCCAGACGAAGCCACGTTCGCACGAGAGCTCGAGCGCACCCGAATTGAGCTGGAGCGGCGCGGGCGCGGCACATGAGTTTGCGATACGAATCCGGTATGAAGGGAGCTTAGTTCCGCGGCAAGAATCTCCCGCGGATCCCGAATCCAATGTCATTTCGATCTCGAGTTGAACGCCGAGATCCATTTATGCGAAAACACTCAACCTTGCGTCGTCGGCCGCTCACGAAGGCCCAGCTTCTACCCCTTCCGGCGGAACAGATACGGCGCCTTGCGCTCAAACACCATCTCGCTCTTGCCGCACTCTGTGAAGGCCGCGGCGATGTCGATGCCATCGTTACGTTGTCCAACGTGCTGGCTCTCGCCGTCTGTTTATCTGCTGACGAAGATGCGGAGCCGTGTCGTCGAGCGGGCAACGCGCTTGCTGAATGCATTGCACGCGCCGAGCATGGTGACCCGTGGACTTTGAACGACTCAGAGCGTACGGTGCTCAAGGCGTTGGTCCTTCTCCATGATGAGCAGCTTTCTGTTGTTCCAGTCCATCGCTACCTCGATGCGCTGGAGCAATTGCAGCGCACTAACGTACCGGACGTTGATTTGGCAATTTAGCAGGATGCGCGACCAGTCATCCCGCAAATGCTCTATAAGGTCCTCACAGACAGCCGGAGGAATCCACTGGGCAAAGCGACTTTCTAGATCAGGCGCATCGGAGTGCTTCCCCCAGCTGAAAGTTTCTACGTAGAAACTTTTGCTATCTACGCAAGGAGGTTCGCCGGGCAGTGCTCGCTTGTGTCTCGGACCGCGCTCGGTTTGCCATGCGAAGGTGGCCGAGTCGTTGGCGGCAGAAGTGAAGGGGTCGATAGTAAGGACTATGTTACCCTTCATTTCAGGACAACCTGAAAAGCGACCGGTGTCGATCAACTCGGCCGTCGCTCCGCGCGCGGCGGTTACACCATATGCGGATCGCCGGCCCCTTGTTCGGGAGCGACCGATGTGAAACCATCGAGCAGTGGGGTCGAATTTTCGACCCTCGATCTGGGGGCACGCCGTGGACAACACCCACCTGTTTTTCTGGCAACAGTACCTGTCCGACTACCTGGTCCAGTGGCAAGCGCGTCTGCAGGGGGCAGCTCAGTCACTCACCGACGCGCAACTGGCCCATACCAGCGACGCCGAGCTGGCGGTCGCGCTCATCGCCGCGTACCCGATCGCGATCCTCGAGATTGATCAGGCGGCCGTGCCGTCGCCGGTTGTTGAGGATGCGCAGGTGGAAAAGCGGACGGTCTTTGACGACCGGGTCACCGGGCCCGGGCTGCGTATCACGCAGCGCCTGCCGTTCAGTGGAGACCGTGCCTTGTGGGATTGCCGGCCGTCTACCTCGGACCTGAACCCACCGCGCGGTCGAGTGCTCAACGGCGCTATCGTCGAGCTTCGCATCGAGGGGCCGATCGAGCACAAGGATCTGCTCACACAGCAGCTTCTCGACTATCGTTCGCAGATCGATGTGAACCTTGCGCGGCAGAAGAAGGAGATCGCAGCCTGCGTGGCGCAGGCTGCGGGGCCGCTGACGCATCACGTTGCGGCCCGTCGACGTCATCTCGACGAATTGGCACAAGTGCGCCGCAACCTCGGCACTTGATTTCGACCCCTCTGGGGCATCGCTCGTGCTCCAGATTCGGCAGCGCCGCGGAATTCGGCCCGTGGCGGTCGCTAACACAAACAAAGTTGTGTCGGTCGAAATCTTGCCCGGCTCGCGCGCCTCTGCTGCTCACGCGCGCCGACAACGCGCGTTGCGCTGAGGAAGGGTAGGATCTAGACGATAGTTCCGATTCCGCCAGAGGTGTGGTAGGTGCTCGTTTGCGGAAGCTTCGCTTCCCCCGTATCCTATAGTGCGTGATCTAGGAAACACGATGACGACGACCAAATCCACATCCCAACGCTTTTCCAGGACGGCAGGCGCTCCGCGACCAGCCGCGTCGACCCGCAAGCAGGGTAAGGTGAGCGGGCAAATGGCCGCGAAACCCGTGGTGAAGCACGCACACGTCGCCACGATCGCCAAACGGGCGGTGACGTTTGTAGGGTCAAGTGAAGTCAAATCGGAGATCGCAAATGCGGTGCGGCGCGAGGTCGGTCGCCAGTTGCGGGTAATGGGTGCCGCATCACCGGCCGTTCGGCACGATGATGAAACGCTGCGCGCAGTGCGTGCCTATGCTCGCGAAGTCTTCGGTAGCGCGCAAAAAGCGAATCGTTGGCTTGAGCGACCGTCGGTTCGCCTCGGCGGCGAAAGTCCGGTTTCTTGGCTGCAAACTCACGACGATCCAGCCGACGTATACAGCGCGTTGGACGCGATTGCTTACGGCGCTCCGGTCTAATTCATGGTGGTGTACCGTTTGTGCGCCGCAGCGTGGGCGAATCGTCAGCTCGCGCTGAACGGCGAAGGCGCTGCCCGGTATGGACAACGCTGGAATCCCGCTGGCCAACGCGCGGCTTATTTCGGGTCGTCGCGAGCATTGTGCGCCCTCGAGTATCTCGTGCACGTTGGCGATGTCGAAGACGTTCCTGAACTTCGTATGGTTCGACTTGAACTGCGCGATGACCTTGGGCGTTACGAAGACTTCAGCGATGAACAGCGCCGTCGGTTGCCACGCAACTGGCGTGAACGGGATGCACTGTCGCGCTGCCAGCAATTCGGCGGCGAACTGCTAGGCCCAACCGGCAAGCTCGGTTTCAAGGTTCCTTCTGCGCTGATACCCGCGGAGTGGAACATCGTCCTGAATCCCGACCACCCCACGTTTCGCGATTCGGTAGTGTCGTTCCGCAGCGAGGGGCCGTTTGTCTATGATCCGCGGCTGCTGACGATCGGCCAGTCGAGGTAGGGTGGCGGATGGCTCAGGAGAAGAGAAAACTACAATGACCAACACTTCTCAATGCGATTCCGACGACGATCCGATCTCCGTCAATTGCAAAGGCAGACGGCTATCTGCGCGACGAGATTCGGGCACCCACGGGGACCCCACCAAAACGCTGCCACCTTGAAAGTGCGCTTTGCCGAAACCGATGACCGACTTCCATCGACATGCTGGAACTTGACAGTTGACGGGAACCAATTCGGTCAAAAGCTGCTGTTCCATGACCGTCTCCGGACAACTTTCTCGACGCGCGCGGACGGGCGAGCGCGCAACCCTTACATCGCGTCGGCCTGCTACTTGGCAATGATAATATTTCCGTCCAGTTCGCCACGCCGGTCACGCGACAACGGCACGTCCGAGAGATCCATACGCAATGTACATTGACAAAATTACGCTCACGAACATACGGGGATTCTCGACGCTCGAGTTTTCGTTGGCTCGTAAGGACGGAGAGCACGCCGGTTGGACGGTATTTACAGGCGACAACGGTTCGGGTAAGAGTACCCTTCTGAAGGCTATAGCGGTTGCCCTGACGGGGCGTGACACCGCCCGCGCTCTGCAACCGAGCTTCAACGGATGGGTGAAAGATGATTCCGTCTCACAGGGAACAATTGAACTCTCTCTCGTGCACGACGATGGAGCCGACGAATTTTCCCCTTCCGGGCGAACTCCCCAAAGAGCGTTCCAAGCCAAGATAACGTTGGTTCGCGAAGGAAGGGATACCCGAACAGGACTACTGCTGCCACGGACGTATTCGATTACATTGAGATGTTCTACAACCCGATTCGCCGGCATGGTTCCGCCGGCGACCTGTCACCTGTAGAGTTTGAGCGGCGCTACGCGCTAAACGGCTCGTGAGTGTCTATGAAACTCTGGCCGGTCCAACCCTTGCGACTGGATAACATAGATTCGAAGTTTTCGCTTCACCTTACATGAGGTTGCCGAAAGCGGATAGGGTCGAAACTCAGGTGACAGATATAAAGGAGAAACACAACGATTACCTTGGGTGTTTGAATGAGTTCCAACAAGCGCCTCACCACTCTTCCCAGCAATACCACCGTCGACGACATCCTAGAATGTTTCGAACTGGACGGCGGATGTATTGTTCAGAACATGCTTAGCCCAGAGACCCTCGAGGGTCTCTGGGCAGACATCGGACGCGAACTTGATGGGTCGCCCGAGGGCGATGGCGAATTTGTCGGTCGACATACGCGGCGCGTCTCGGGCCTGTTCAACCGCTCTCTGCGTATGGAAACGCTTATCACTCAGCCGAAGCTTTATGAAGCTGCAGAGCGGTGGCTCGTGAAGCCTTTCAGATACTGGCTCAACGACAAACAATGTGAAGCCATACCTTGACGTAGGCACATCATGAGAAAAGACATCAATTTTCTGACAAGCGACGGACTTCAGCTTGCTGGCTGGTTTTACAGTCCCCCCGACCATTTTGCGCGACCCTTTCCGGCCATCGTTATGGCACACGGCTTCACAGCTGTGAAGGAGCAATACCTGGACCGATACGCAGAAGTGTTCGCTGCGGCTGGGTTCGGGGTTCTCGTGTACGACAACCGAAATTTTGGTGATAGCGAAGGGGCGCCTCGTGGTGAGGTCGACCCATTGTTACAGGTTCGAGACTATCGGGACGCCATCACGTTCGTGCGGTCGCTGGACGGCGTCGACGCAAATCGAATTGGCGTTTGGGGCTCAAGTTACAGTGGCGGCCACGTGTTACAGGTAGGAGCGTTTGACCGACGTGTCAAATGCGTAGTCACGCAGGTTCCTGACATAAGTGGATCGTTTGATTTGCGTCTGGCTGTACGGCCGGACCTGCTGACGTCACTATTCGATGCTTTCGAAGATGACAGGCGCAGACGCTATGACGGCGAAGTCCCGGTGTATCTTGAAGTCGTCAATCAGGATCCGAAGAGCGACTGCGCTTTGCCTGGGCAAGACTCTTACGACTTTTTTGTCGACAGCCAGCGCGAATTCGCGCCGAACTGGCGCAATGAGGTCACGTTAAAAAGTATCGAGATGCTCAACGAGTATGAGCCCGGCGCGACCATACACCGGATAAGCCCAACGCCACTCCTCATGATTGTGGCAAAACGCGATACGCTGACAGTCACCGACCTAGCGCTAGACGCATACGAGCGCGCGTCGCATCCAAAAAAACTTGTGTTGCTCGAGGGAGGGCACTTCGACCCGTATATCAGACACTTCGGCGAATCGTCAACCGCGGCAGTTGATTGGTTCAGCCGGCATCTGCAACCGAGGTAGTGCGGCCGATTCTTCTTCCAGTTCGCGTCGTTGCTTGTGTCGGTCTCCAGGCACGACCAATGACGTTTTTATGGCTGCTTCTGTCAGTGGGCAACTTGGTCCAGCACGCGGGCGGACGTCGGCTTGCAACGAGAGATCGTCACCGACGGCAATTCGCCGAAGAACTCTTGATAGTATTTCGAGAACCGGCCAAGGTGACCAAATCCCGCGTCCAGCGCCAATCCCTGAATCTTTTCATTCGGATTAGTCATCAGGGAGCGACGCGCGATATTGAGCCGCACCGAACGCATATAGTTCGACGGTGACATACCAATCACCGTTTCAAAGCTGTATTGTAGCGTGCGCCGACTTACACGTAGACGGCTGCACAGGTCCAATACACCGAATGCTTCGTCGTGGAAGTTTTGCGCGAATAATTCGCAGCTTTTATCCACGATATAAGCCCTCGTGGTCGAACTTATCGGACTTAATTCAGCATCGACATCGGCGCAAACTATCTCTCCGGTCGCAGCGAGTATCCGGTCGATACTGTGCGCCGTGCAAACACCCTCCGACGCCAAACGGTCAAGTTCCCTGAAATGAGCCTGGAATTGGGAATGGAAGTCCGACGTAGTACCACCTATCGGCTTAATGAAGTGTTCGAACGGAAGAGATTCCCGGATAGATTTCGACTTTACGTCGAACGATTCGAAGAACAATCCCTTGTCGATGGTGAGGATGTTTGCGTGAATCGGACTCTTGGCTATCGCATGAATGGTCTTGCCGGACGAGACGAACACCGTTTCGGAGTTCACGAAGCGCCCGTTGAGCAACACATCGCTTTCTGAAAGCAACTGAAGAATCAGAATCCGGTCAACTGGGACGTGACCAATCTGCTCAAGAAACGGTGTCCGTACGGTTTCAGCACAAACGCGAACGGCGTCCCCAAGGGAATGGTCTCGCATCACACCGTCAAAGGGTCTCTTGCCACCCAGAGCGTGATACTTGTTGTCTTCCCACTCCTTGAACGTCCGCGCGTGCTGAACCACGTCCGACGAACGGGACACGTCATAGCGGGAAGTCGAATCGGCAGTGAGTGTAGACATAAACAACGACTCTTCAGACAGGTGACGGCAACTCTGCACGTACGCAAAGCCCGTGCCAATCGGGGCGTCTCTCCATGAAGGGGGAAACACCCCATGTTGTACTCAATGAGACCAGCTTTTCCCATCATGCGAAATCGGGAATAACGCGTAGCCGCAACCATTGGCACCACTAAGGTGCGCATATGCACTGGGACATCGTGCGACTTATGGGGGCGGACCGACATCAAGAAGGTGGTCTCAGCTCTGTCTCGCGGCCTCCGATTCGACGCCTGCCGAATCTGGATATGTGAGTGCTACTTCCGCTGATAGTTTGGGGGCAACAAGCAGACAGCCGCCCACACAGACGGGAGCGGCCATAGCATCTTCAACGAATCATGGATTCTGGTGTGTAGACTCCAACGGAGACGACATGGATAGGCTTAAAGGCAAGATAGCTATGATTACGGGAGCAGGGTCTGGAATCGGTGCGGCTACCGCATTCCGATTTGCCCAGGAAGGAGCATCTTTGGTCCTTGCAGACCTTAATTTCGACAATGCTCAGGCCTTGATGAGTTCGCTACGTGACATCGGAGCTACCGTGCACAACACCGTGCTTGATGTCAGCAAGGAAGAACAGTGGATCGAAGCTTTCAAGAACGCGATTTCCACGTTCGGGCAGGTCGATGTACTGATGAACAACGCAGGCATCGCAATCGAAGGCAATCCGGAGGAGATGCCGTTCGACGAGTGGAATGCAGAGCTCAACGTAAATCTGCACGGCGTCTTTCTCGGTACCAAGCATGGCCTTAAAAACATGAAAGCGCGCGGCGGCTCCATCATCAACATGTCCTCGATTGAGGGCATTGTTGGTATTGCGGAATACGCCGCCTATTCTGCAGGTAAAGCTGGCGTCCGCAATCTGACCAAGGCAGCAGCATTGCATGCTGGCAAGCGAGGCTATCGCATCCGTGTGAACAGCATCCACCCGGGATACATCAAGACCCCGATGGTCGGAGACAATCCCGAAGTCCTTGCAGAGCTCACCAAGAAACATCCAATCGGATTTCTGGGTGAACCTGTCGATGTTGCGAACATGGCACTCTTCCTCGCTTCTGACGAGTCCCGGTTTTGCACAGGAGCAGAGTACATCGTCGACGGCGGTTTCCTGGCTCAATAACACGATTCAGATAGGTACAAAATGAAAACTGCATTGGTTACGGGCGCCGCATCAGGCATCGGTCAAGCAACAGCCGTTCGCTTCGCACAGGCTGGTTATGTCGTATATGGCGGCGATTTGGATACCCGCGGACTCGATGAGACGTTAAGTCTCTCGAGGGGCGCGTCGGGTAAGTTTGTGCAATGCGCCCTGGACGTCCGGGACGAATCGCAGATGGCTGCATTCGCTGCCAAGGCAGCAAGGGAACAAGGAGGCGTACACGCCGCAGTCAATTGTGCGGGAATCGCGCGTACCGGGCTGGTCCACGATATGACGCTCGACTCCTGGAACCTCACCGTCTCGGTCAATCTCACGGGCACGTTTCTGCTCGCCAAGCACGCCATTCCTCATCTACAGGCTGCCGGGGGCGGTGCTTTTGTCGCGGTAAGCTCTGACGCCGGCGTGCGCGGTGCGTCTGGATACGCCGCATACTGCGCTTCAAAACACGGCGTCATTGGCTTGGTTCGCTGCCTGGCGCTCGATTACGGTCGGGATGGAATCCGCTCAAATGCCGTTTGTCCTGGCTTCGTCCAGACGAAGATGATGGACCAGTTGTTCGCTGAGGCGAGCGACCCGGAGGCAGAAAAAGCGTCTTATCTGCGCGAGGTGCCAAACGGGCGGTTCGCGCGTCCACAAGAAGTCGCGAATGTCATCCTCCACCTCGCATCGGATGAGGCCTCTTATACAAACGGGATCTGTTACTCCATTGACGGTGGCGTGACCGCCGGCCACTTCGAGTAAAGGATGGTCGAGCTGCTGGCAGCGAGACTGCTAACGGCTAGCGACTGTCAAAACCACAGAAGCTGCTTGACTTAACTGTAGAAGTTCAGACTTGATCTGACAGTAAGGCCTTGCCAAGAGGCGGGGTTACCCGTTTTGATAGAGGTGCGAATCTTCATCAAAACAGCGCGCAAGCGCCAAGGAGTAACCCCGTGAGTAGTCTCAACCAAAACGTCATTCGCCACAAGATCGGGCTGCTGAATCTGGCCACCGAGCTGGGCAACGTATCGAAGGCTTGCAAGGTGATGGGCCTGTCCCGCGACACCTTCTACCGTTATCAGAACGCGGTGGCCGAGGGCGGCGTCGATGCCCTGTTCGAGCGCAACCGACGCAAACCGAACCCAAAAAATCGCGTCGAGGAAGCGACGGAAACGGCGGTTCTGGCCTATGCCACTGAGCAGCCCGCGCATGGGCAAGTGCGCACCAGCAACGAACTGCGTCAGCGCGGCATTTTTGTATCGCCATCGGGTGTTCGTTCGATCTGGATGCGCAATGACCTGTCGTCCTTCAAGCAGCGGCTGTTGGCGCTGGAGAAGCTGGTCGCCGAACAAGGCATCGTATTGACCGAGGCCCAGGTGATCGCGCTGGAGAAAAAGTAGGACGACGATCTGGCCCACGGCGAAATCGAAACGGCGCACCCCGGCTATCTGGGATCGCAGGATACGTTCTACGTCGGCACCATCAAGGGCGTCGGCCGGATCTACCAGCAGACCTTTGTCGACACCTACAGCAAGGTTGCCATGGCTAAGCTGTACACCACCAAGACACCGATCACCGCCGCCGATCTATTGAATGACCGCGTGTTGCCGTTCTTCGATGAGCACGGCATGGGCGTCATCCGCATGCTGACCGACCGAGGCACCGAATATTGCGGAAAACCGGAAGCGCACGACTATCAGCTTTACCTGGCCTTGAATGACATCGAGCACACCAAAACCAAGGCGCGACATCCGCAGACGAACGGCATATGCGAGCGCTTCCACAAAACCATCCTGCAGGAGTTTTATCAGGTCGCGTTTCGCCGCAAACTTTATCTGACGCTCGAAGAGCTTCAGACGGATCTCGATGCATGGCTGCTCTATTACAACAGCGAGCGAACCCACCAAGGTAAGATGTGCTGCGGTCGGACGCCTCTGCAAACCCTCATCGCAGGAAAGGAGGCGTGGAACGAAAAAGTCGGCCACCTGAATTTGATCTGACAGTCAGGCACCTTCAAAACGGGTAACTGTCAGATCGGGTCGCGACTTCTACAACTTAACAACAAAAAGGGTCGCCCGATTGAGAGACCCTTTTCGTTGCGTGAGTTGATAATTGCTTATGCGATAGTCATCAGGCTCGCGTTGCCGCCCGCCGAGGCCGTGTTGTCGCTAACCGAACGCTCCGCGACCAGACGCTCAAGAACATACTGCTCTCGGTTGCTACGAACCGCCGTCGGCGACAAGCCTTGGACCGATACGATTGGGCCAGGACGCTCAGCTATCTCACAAACCACTCTCTGAAGTTCATCGCTATCCCCTTCGAATAGAACCGCGTCGAACTCGGCATCGCCGTCCTTATACGTCGAAGTCGACCGCTTTAAGCTTTCGGGCAGGGCCGCATAGAGACTCTCCCCACCGCGTCCGGCGAGGATTGCCCTGTTGCCGGTCGCTAAAGCTCCAGCGTATTGGATACAAGCTCCAAACTGCGTGTATGCCGAACAGAGAACCGTTCCACGCGGAATGAGTGAGTACGCGTTGCGCTCTCCAGTCGGTCCTGGCAACTCAACTTCAGCTCGAGTGAAGTCGAACGAAAGATAATCCGTGCAACGCGATGCCAGTTCGGTCTCTTTTTCTGAGTAGAGCCATTCGATAAGGGCTTTCAGCTCTCCCTGACGAGGTGGCTTGTCGACGCGATTTGCTGCGGCAATGTTCAACGCGGCGCTTAGTTTCTTCGGCAACGTTGAAGGTCGGCGGCCAACCAATCTGCCTAGATACAGTGGGCCGCCTGCTTTCGGGCCGGTTCCCGACAAGCCCTCACCGCCGAAAGGCTGCACACCAACAACGGCGCCGACGATATTGCGATTGACGTATATGTTGCCCACATGTGCGCCCGCGAGCACCTGCTCGATAGTCTCGTCAATCCGCGAATGAACCCCCAGAGTCAGACCGTAGCCAGTCGAGCGGATGTGGTCTAGTAACGTGGCCAGGCCATTTCGCTGAAAGCGGACAACGTGGAGAACGGGACCAAAGACCTCCCGCTTCAATTCATCGATGCTCTCCAGTTCAATGATGGTCGGCTCGACGAACGTTCCTCGTTGGCATCCTTCCGGTAGGCTAAGCTGTAAAACGCGTCGCCCCTTCCCCCGCATCGACTCGATGTGAGTGCGGATGGTTTGTTCAGCCTCTGCGTCGATGACGGGACCGACATCCGTAGAGAGCCGGTCGGGGTTGCCCACCGAGAGTTCGCGCATCGCACCTGTCAGCATCTCAAGAATCCTGTCGGCAACGTCATCTTGCACGCAGAGCAAACGTAACGCCGAGCAGCGTTGACCGGCGGAATCAAACGCAGATTGCAATACATCGGCCACAACCTGTTCCGCCAACGCCGATGAGTCAACAATCATCGCGTTCTGTCCGCCCGTTTCGGCGATGAGCGGAATCGGCTGCCCCGTGTCGCTGAGGCGTTTGGAGAGGGTCAGGTTGATAAGGCGCGCAACTTCCGTCGAGCCTGTGAACATCACTGCCCGCGTGCGGGGGTGTGCGACAAGCGCGGCACCAACTTTCTCACCGCTGCCCGGCAGCAGTTGGACAGCGCCGGCGGGGACACCCGCTTCGTGTAGAACGCGAACCGCTTGTGCTGCGATAAGCGGAGTTTGCTCCGCGGGCTTTGCAAGGACAGTATTGCCGGCTGCCAGTGCGGCCGCAACCTGCCCAACGAAGATTGCGAGCGGAAAGTTCCATGGGCTGATGCACACGACCGGGCCCAAGGGACGATGGGTGTCGTTGTCAAACTCCTCTCGAATCTGGACTGCGTAGTAGCGGAGAAAATCGACGGCTTCTCGAATCTCTGAGACCGCGTTTGGCAGTGACTTTCCCGCCTCCCTAACGATAAGCCCCATCAACGGATACATATTCGACTCGAGAATGTCTGCCGCTCTGCACAGACAATCAGCCCGTACATCAACTGGTGTCGATTGCCAGATAGCACCAGCTGCGACGGACTCGGTGAATGCGAGTTCGACATGGCGAGCGTCGGCTTCGTCGACCCGCCCAACAGTGTCGCGGAGGTCGGCGGGATTGCGAACTTCACGTGCTTCGCCAAGAACAATCTCACCTGACGCGAGCATCGGGCCGGCGTGCCAAGTTTGCACCGAATTGGCCAACAGGGCAGACGATAAAGAAGCAAGTCGGTGTTCGTTTGACAGGTCAAGTCCAAGCGAATTGGCTCGCGTCTCGCCATAAAGGGCTCGCGGCAACGGAATCTTCGAGTGCGGGGCGCCAAGGGGCCGAATTTTGCTGACCTCATCGACCGGGTCGGCAACGAGGTCCGAGACCGAAATGCTCGAATCACCGATACGATTAACAAACGACGTGTTCGCACCATTTTCGAGAAGTCGCCGAACCAGATAGGCGAGCAGCGTCTCGTGTGTCCCGACCGGCGCGTAAATCCGGCACGGACGATTCAGCTTGTTACGTCCGGTCACTTCTTCGTACAAAGGCTCGCCCATCCCGTGCAGACACTGGAATTCATATTGCCCGGGATAATAGTTTTCACCTGCGAGGTGATAAATCGTTGCTAGCGTGTGCGCATTGTGGGTGGCGAACTGCGGATAGACCGCGTCGGGGGCAGTGAGTAGCTTTCGCGCGCAAGCGATGTACGACAGGTCCGTGTAGACCTTGCGCGTGTACACGGGGTATCCTTCGAGCCCTTCTACTTGTGCGCGTTTGATTTCGGAATCCCAGTATGCCCCTTTTACGAGGCGCACCATAATGCGATGCCTGCTTCGCCGCGCAAGGTCGAGGATGAAATCAATGACGAACGGGCAACGCTTTTGATAGGCCTGAACGACAAAGCCGACACCGTTCCAGCCCGCGAGGTTGGGGTCAAAGCAAAGCGACTCCAGCAGGTCGAGTGAGAGTTCGAGACGGTCCGCTTCCTCTGCGTCGATGTTCAGGCCGATGTCGTACTTTCGCGCCAGCAGTGCAAGCTCCTTCACTCGCGGCAGCAACTCTGTCATCGCGCGCTCCTGCTGCCCGCGACTGTATCTCGGATGGAGAGCCGACAACTTGATGGAAATGCCTGGACCTTCGTAGATTCCGCGGCCCCGCGATGCCTGACCAATTGCATGGATAGCTTGACGGTACGACTCGAAGTAGCGCTGCGCATCCGCCTCCGTGGTCGCAGCCTCGCCGAGCATGTCGTAGGAATAGCGGAAGCCGAGTGCTTCATACTTGCGACTGTTCGCAAGCGCCTCGGAAATGCTCTCTCCCGTCACGAACTGCTCGCCCATGAGACGCATAGCCATATCAACGCCTTTACGAATCAGCGGCTCGCCGCCTTTCCCGATAAGACGGACAACTGCCGAAGACAAACCTGACTCGCTGTTCACGGTAACGAGCTTGCCGGTCAGGACGAGTCCCCATGTTGCGGCGTTGACGAAAGGCGATGCTGCCAATCCGAGGTGGGACTTCCAGTCGCCCTTGCTAATCTTGTCGCGAATCAACGCATCGCGTGTCGCGCGGTCTGGAATGCGAAGTAGAGCCTCTGCAAGACACATCAGCGCAACACCCTCTTGGCTCGAGAGTGAATACTCCTGGACCAGACCCTCGACTCCGCCACGCACCCCCTTACCTCGAAGCGCTTCAACGAGCTCAGCGGCCATATTCTTAGTCGATGCCGCCAATTTGCTGGGCAGGCGAGCCTCCTCAAGCAAGACAGGCACGCATTCTGTTTCCGGTCGCCGATACGCTGCAGTTATTGCAGCTCGAATCGCGGATTGCGGCTGGACACTTTGCGCGAACTCCAGAAACGGAACGGGAGCGACGGCCTGACTTATGTTTTCGGCGACTTCGATCGCTGCACTCGGACTGCCAAGCTCAGCCGGCTTTTCACCTTCTTCAATCTTCTGCAGGTAAGTGTAGATTGCCTGTTTGATTAGCCAGTGCGGAGTGCGGTCAAGCCGTGCCGCGCCATCTTTAAGACGTGCGCGCAGAAGGTCGTCAACTTTGACGCCAAGAGTGGTACTTGCCATGGTGTTCAGTCAGTCAGAGAAGGTTAGTCATGTGAGCCCATGCGCAGAGCACGTACCTCACCGCGGTTGCGAAAGTTGCAACCAGACTGACAATAACCATGACCCTCGCGACAGCGTATCCATATTCGGCAAGAACAATGGTGACAGCTTTTTAGATGGAAGTTCGACGCACCATCTTTAATGCTCGCATGGATAGCTCCCGGCCAAGACTCACGTCGTCAACATCGTTTCAAATTTGGCCGCCAGGGCTAACTGCAGCCACCATCGCATGTCGCGCAACATGCCATGCTCGAAGCTCCAATAGAGACGCAGATGTTTCGGAATTGCTGCCTGAGCTAAGGTAGGCACTCAGGGCGAGTGCAGCCAGTCGAAATGAGGATTGGAGAACGGAGCGTTGTCGACTGGTCACAGTGCCTCTCACTACTTCTGCATTGCCGATCGAACGACATTCACGTTGATGGAAATACGCTTAGCGAGCGCATCCGTTCCGTCTGCCAGATGTTTCATTTCGCTGGCAACTACGGCGAATCCGCGGCCGGCTTGGCCGGCTCTTGCGGCCTCAACGCGCGCATTGAATGAAAGCAGCGACAAGACTCGGATCGCTCGAAGAATCTCGTCGGCATCGGTCAAAATGTCCGTCGTCGCGGCAGCTACTGCCCGCAAACGCACCTGATTCTTTATCTCGGCTGCACGCTCACCTTCAACCCCAATAATCAGGCCCTCGAGGTACTCAAGATGGCCCGATTCGGAGAAGACGCCTCCGCCTACTTCACGGACCCATTTGATGTCGCCCGAAGCTGTTGTGATTCGATAGTCCATCGTCCACGAATCGCGGCTTCTCAACGCTGAATTCACGACATCGGTGGCGTGCGCTACGTCTTCCGCGTGAAACAGCGAGGCGAGGGATCTAGCTCGATTCGCCAAGAACTCGTTTGCGGGGTAGCCAGTCAGCGCTTCAATCGACTGGCTCACGTAAATAATTGAATACGATGCGTCGTTCAAGCAACGATAAAGGCATCCGTTGATGCGGCCAGTGATGCTTAAGAGAACCTCTAGCTCGTCTGCCGTCGTCTGAGCGCTTGGGACCATTTCGTAAAATTGGAATTGGTAAGGAACTGTTCGAATGCCGAGAAAGTATGAAGTCCCTCGGCTCGTACCCAAGGGACTGTGTGAACGACTAGAAGGTATGCAGGACAGCAACTCTCCCAACAACCTGATGTGAGTTCGAGGACAGCCCAGCCGAGCCCGGAATGAAGGCGTTGTCCAGGATAGTACCTGACGACCCGGAGGCCTTCTGATAGATGGCCTGCGCATACAACGTTGTGCGCTTGGAAAGGTAGTACATTGCCATCAAGCCGCCTTCGTTGTAGTGCAGCGACGAATCGATGCCGCCGTTGGAAAACTTCGCGCGTGTATAGGTGTACATCCCCCCGACAGAAAATGCGGGCGTGAAGTCGTACTTTACGTTGGCCTCGATGTTGTCGTATTTGAGGCTGGCATTCGTCAAGCCGAGGTCGCCAAGCCAGATAGAGCCTGTCGGCTGTGCGATGTTCGTGTGCGTGTACACGAGCCCCAGCGTCGCGGCACCGATCCCGTAATTCGCGCCGATACCATATATCTTCTGGTTGCCGGCTATGAAGCCTGCATCGTCGGTAGCAACGGAGCCGACCTGCGTCGTGCCGGGGGACGAAAGGTTTGCGTAGACCGCGCCAATCGTCAGCGTGTCATAGGTATATTTCAGCCCCGCAGTGAAGGCACGATTCTGCGCAAATCCACCGGCCTGGTTGCTGAAGCCGTAAAGTGCCGTGCCCGAAAATCCGCCGTAGGTATTCGACGTGAACTTGACTGAATTGCTGACATGGAACGTTGCGTCAGTGTTGTCGTTGTCAAGTGGATGGGAGAACAATGTTCCAGCCCAGTTCCCGTTCGCCGTCAACGGACCCAACACGTCCGTAATGGAATCGAACTGACGTCCCGCGGTCAATGTCCCGAATGTATCTGACTGAAGTCCGACATAAGCGCCATATCCAAACAACCGACCGCCGTAGGAAAGGCGACCGGAGTTGATGTCGAAACCGTTGTCCAGTTGAAAAATGGCATGCAGGCCGCCACCGAGGTCCTCGTTACCCTTTAAACCGAACCGGCTAACGCCAAGATCGGCAGTCGCCATTTGATACGCTTTTTCCCCGCCGACGTTGTTCGTGAAGTTGAGACCTTCGTCGATAACACCGTAGAGGGTCACGCTGCTTTGAGCGAACGCGGAAGACGACAGCAGAATAGCACCGGTTGCTACCGCAACTCGATTTCTCATGATGCACCTTGAAAAAAGAATTTCAAAAAAGTATCCGTAACGATCTTATTAAGATATATCAATTAGGTATGCGTAATATATGATGATGAGCGAAACGCTCTTTCGGAAAATAATTTGCTATCGACCGAAAAATAGGTTCGGTCTATAACGGTTAAATAAATTCCCGCGTTTCTATGTCAAAGCGAGACGGCGACAGCGCCCGATTCCGGTTGAGGATTGAGCGTTGCTTTGCTCAAGCTGCTCTTGGTGTCTTGGTAGCTGCCCTTCCTCAGGGGGATTAGGACGACTTTTGTGGCAACGTAATATGCGAGTCCAGACAGGACAATCGTCGGAATCGATGCGCCCAGATACTTGAAGGGTTCAGCCATTGCCGACGTAACCGGGTTGTAGAGCCACAGGTAGCCGCCCGTAGACAACACAGTGATGGCGACCGCGACCCAGTTGATGCCGATCCAGAAACTATACTTGCTACCATTCGTCGCAAAGAGATGGGCCGGATCCAGGTGCTCTTTGCGAAGGAAAAAGTAATCGACAAGAGTCACACCAGTCACTCCGACGAACATCACACCGTTGTATGACAGCCAGCTCATTACCGCGGCCAACAACCACTCGGTTTTGAAAGCGAAATAGATTCCTGGCGCCAGCATGAGTGCAAGTAGGAGTTCCCAGCGGATTCGAGCAAAGACTTTCACTTGCTGAATCGAAACGCCTGCCAGGTAAATCATCACAACCATCGTCGCGATATTGGCGGTCAGGACGACGGCCATAGTGCAACTGCCAAGCACCGGACCCGCAAGCGAAATCATCCAGATGGTCGGGTCATGCGTACCAGCGCTGATAGCAGCGAGAGCCGCCACCGTCGACACAAACGCCGCGCCGAGCAATCCCACGCCTACAACAGACGGTCCCATCACATGCGAGCGATGCTTCACGAGACGTGTCAGGCCGCCCATCACTGGCCACCATGTCATCGAGTTCGATACGCCGAATTCGACAGCAAGGGCCAGCCCGCGCATCTTGTCGTGCGTCATCATCTGGTCGGCGGGCAATTGGCTAACCCAAAGCGTGTGGAAGCCGAATTTATGGATGAGAATGCCGAACATCATCAGCGTGATGAGCATGTGCAGCGGTCCAATGTAACCGTTGAGCCGCTCGAATAGTTTCGGTCCTTTGCTCGCAATCAACCAGACAAGCACAAGGGACGCCAAAGCTACGCCAACCACGAGCTTCTCATGGGCACCGCCGGTTGCGTTTGTGCCTGAGATGGTCGCCGCAATGTTGGCTGCGCCCCGCGCAGTCAATGCTTCGACGACATATGACCAGCCAATGAGTGTGGCCAGGAGGCCGAGCAGAGGGATGACCATACCGCGATAGCCGTAAGAGGCCTTTGCCGTGTCGATGACGTCGGTGCCGTACTTGTAGCTCGGGACACCTGACGCGAGCGAAACTAGCGCCATACCGATGACCAGCCCTATAACGTAGCCCATCACACCGAGACGCCAGTCACCGACATACGGGAGGAAGCCTCCGATAAGAAACGCCCAGGTGGCGGCGCTGAAGGCACAGCACGTCCAAAGGAACGAGCCGTAGCTGTTATAGATTCGCGCACTGGAAAGAACTGGAAGGCGCCCCGAAAGCGCTTCCTGTTCCACGCTTACTTTATGTTCAGACATTTCATCCCCCTCCTACGACGCAGCGTAGAGCGTTGCCATCCACAGGATGGCACCAAATATGCACCAGCCGATGCACTCGACGACCATGGGGCGACCCGACCCGAAGCACTCTGACTGAGCGTGTTCCCCTTGCACCATGGCGTTGATTTGCTCAACCAAATCCCGGTTGATACGGCGTCCTTCTTCCGACAAATTGAGTCGGACCTCCGCGTTGGCTGCAGTCATATCAGACCCCTCCTCACATGCTTACATTTAAGAAATAAACACAACGAAACGCTTAAAATCCGACGATGAAGGCTATGGAGTGTTTTCTATGTTTATTTAAAACCCCTGCAGCATGACCAAGCACATCATTCTGCTGCCGCTCACCTTAGTTGGTTTTCTGCTGCTTTATCGCGTCGGCCCAACCTGTTAGTGCACTTTGCACCCTGCAAAAAATGGCACGTATCCAAAATCGGCAACTTCGTGCGACACCTTCGTCACCATGTCGTAAGCGTACACACCGACATCCCGCACACATACTTCAGTCGTAATCCGTAACGCTGATAGGGTGACGCAGCACCCGGCCTCTGCACGGTCGGATTGAAAGCGTCGAAATGAAAACGGCGGCTTGATCGCCGCCGTCGGCTGTCGAATCAACTCGTCAGAGAATCGACGAGGCTAGGTGTACCGCGAACATCCACAGGACGCCGCCGCAGATGCTCCATACCAAGCCTTCAACGAAAGCAGGTCCACGCGGGGACGAAGGCTCGACTCCGGACCGAGTTCGCGCAGTCTCGCCAAGCTGATGTTCGAGATGCTTGTTCAGTGTGAACCCTGTGTCGCCGACCGGGAGCGTCGGTCGAGCAATAGTGACTGTCATGAGCGTCGCCTCCTGATTTGCATACTGAAATGGCAGGCATTTACTGCGGTGTTTGCTGCGTCGAGCCACGGTAGCGCGTCCCCGTACGGCAAGTGGTTTGGTCGTTCTGCCTGACTCGACGCGGCGCCAGCATCAAGCGACCTTCGAAGCTGTAAGAAATTGCGCCGTAAAGCCGAGGGAACCGTGACCCGCGTCACGCGTGACGGTGAGGTCGTCAGCAAGGGCTGAGATGTGACTTGCACGCAGACCTACCTCCTTCAGCGCGTCGCGCCACTGAATCACGGCGTCAAGATATACGTCGACGGTTGCCTGAATAGTTTCGAAGTTGTTGGCTTCGATTTCGTGGATGCTTTTGTGCACCTTGTAGCGGACAAGGTCCAGCATCTTGTCGGCGAAGTCGGCGAGCTGTGACGGCGACACGCCTCGCGCCTTCGCATATGCCGCAGCCTCGAGGAAGCCCGCGAGGCTGACTGCGTAGAAGCTACCGGTCATCGCGGCGTCGACAATAGGAGGCACGGCGAGGTTTGCGCCCGTGTAAATGGTGCCTTCCGGCGCAAGAGGCTTGAACGTCGCTTCGACCGCACGCCATACCTCTTCCTTGCCGGAATACTGAATGGCCGTATATGGGCCACCAATCAAATCCGGGTACGACGAGATGGCCGCGCTGATAAAGCGACCACCTTTGCTTTCGATGATCTGACGGAAAGCCTCACCGTCCTCGGGCATGGCCGTGCTCAGGTTGGCAATGTAGCGGCCATCCAGATTAAGCTGCGACGCGTGCTCACGGAAAAGATTGGCGCCGATGGAGGCGCTGCTGACAATCGAAATCACGACATCGTTGTCGTTCACCAGTTCTACAAAGGAGCTAGCGAGCTTCGCGCCGTTCGCGACGACGCCCGCGGTCGCCTCTTCGCGACCGTCCCACACAGTTACTTTCGTGCCGGCCTTGAGCAATGTGTTAACGAGGGCCGACCCCATGAGTCCGGTGCCGATAACGCCTACGGTTTGAGCCATGTTTGACCTCTGATGAAGTGGTTCCTGGAGATGTTCGTCACCGCCGCACTGAACAGCAGTGAGTGCCCGAACTATGACGCCGGTCCAACCGGGCGCGTATCCAGATTTGGCAACCGGGTTGCGCCTCGCACCGTGTCAACAAGCGCAGTTTGAAGCCGAGGAAACGTTGCGGAGCGAACAGCGATTTGGTTGGAATCCGTATGCCGGCTCGGATTGAGCGATCGACTCATCCGTGCACGCGATGCTTTGCATTTCAGCAGCCCGCCTCTGGATCAGGGTTTGCCCATGTCATTGATGAGCCATTGCTACTGCTGCTGGGAGAGCGGCCGCGCAGCGGTCCGGGACGCCATTGCGTGTTACGGGCAGCGAGACGAGAAAAGCGTCCAGCGCCCTCTTGCCGAAAGTGGATACGGACGCGGAATTTACGGTGATAACTTGAATTCGTCCCCCACACACGACGAGGTTTCGAAATGTTCAAGGCAAAGGCGCAAGACGACTACGTTCAGGTTGATCAGGTTGATTGGCAAGACTTCCCGGAAGACTTTCACAGCGGTGGCGTCAAATGGAAGCTTCTGCACGTTTCGCCAGAGATGGCTTTCTGGACGGTTCTCTTTTACTGCCCGAAAGGTTCAGTCCTGCAACCCCACATCCATCACGGTCCTGCCGAAGGCTGGATTTTCGATGGCGCAATCCAGGTGCGTGGTGGTCCCGAAGTCGGTGGTGTACTCGGCATCAAAGATGGCTTCATCTACGAAGCTGCCGGCGCGCAGCACGATGAGACCGTGATGCGCGAAGACACCACATTCATTCTCCAGATGATTGGACCGCTCAGCTGGGTCAAGAAGGACGGTTCGCATGTCATCCAGTCTTGGGAAACGGCTCAGGAACTCTGGGAACAGCAGACGCAGAAGCAGGCAGCGTAAGTCGCAGGCCATTACGGCTTGTCACGCAGCTTGGCGCTGACGATTCTTTGCCGTTCAATCCCTTCACGTTGCGGGAGAAACTGATGACTGTTCTGATTGTTCTGACTTCGCACGATACGCTCGGCAATACTGGCCGCAAGACCGGCGTTTGGCTCGAAGAGTTTCTCGTGCCTTACTATGAGTTTGTCGGCGCAAAGGTGCACGTGCGAATCGCGTCGCCCCTCGGCGGAGAAATTCCGATTGACCCACTGTCCATCGATACAATAAAGCAAACCGACCTGTATCAACGCTTCGAGCGTGACGAGAAACTGCACGCCGCGTTGAAAAACACCGAGCGCCTGGGTGAGATTGCACCGGATACGGTCGACGGAGTCCTTTATCCCGGTGGCCATGGTCCCTTGTTCGACCTTCGAACCAACGCTCATTCCATTCGGCTCATCGAGGCAATGTATAGCGCCGGAAAGCCCGTCGCGACCATTTGTCATTCCGGCTGTGTCCTGCTCAATGTTAAAACAGCGTCAGGCTCACCCTTGGTCCGCGGCCGCAGGGTCACTGCGTTCAGCGATAGCGAAGAGGCGGCGGTCCAACTCGAAAAGGAAGTTCCGTATCTCGTCGAAACGGAGCTGAAGTCTCTGGGTGCCGACTATTCAAAAGCTGGCGCCTGGCAAGAGCATTGCGTCATCGACGACTTGCTGATAACGGGACAAAACCCTGCATCGTCGGCAGCAGTCGCCAAGGTCGTCATCGACCGTCTGAACACAACTGCGAAAGTCACCGCCTAAAAGCCGAGACTACGAGTCACGGTTGCTTAGCGGCGGGCGAAGGAATTAGATGGCTCGCCGGCTCGCGACCTGTGACAAAAAATCCATACTGGAAAGGAGACACCATGGGTTTCGTCAAAACACCCGATGAAGTTAAGGAAATCGAGCAACTGCTGTCCGATGGTCGCTTCACGACTGAAGGCATTACCGTCGAATTCGAAACCACACGCGAGTTCATGCGTTCGGTGCTGGCGCCGTGCTTCGAGTTGCCCGACGAACCTATAGCCTATGCAAACGTGTCGCGCTGGCAAAGCGCTATGTGCGGCGAGTTCGACTGTGCAATCGTCTTTCTTCGCTGTCGCTACAAGGAATATGAGGGCACCACGATGCTTTACATCCTCGTCAGCGGTGACATGCCTGTCTCCATTGGCCGTGAGATGTGGGGGGAGCCGAAGAAGACTGGTCTCGCGCAACTGTACGTCGATGGCCATCAGATGTATGGCTACGGCGAGCGCAACGGTGTGCGTCTCATTGAGGTCGATGGAGAGTTTGGACCCGACCTTGGGCCTGTCGAGATGGAGGGGCTGGACTTTGAGCTTAAGGCCACGCCACACGTGACCGGCTGTGGTTTGCAGGACGACGTGGTGCTCACCTGCATGAAGAACCGTGAAGCATATCGCGTGCGTCGTGAAGGCAAGGCGAGCCTGAAGTTCAACGGAAATGAATTGGACCCGCTACACACGATTCCCGTGGTCAAGGTCGGCAAAGCCTACTACTCGCAAGGCGAGTCTTCGTGGACGGTTCCATGGTTTGACGTTCTCTCGGACCGCGCGGCGTACGTTCCCTATATCTACGGTCAGAAATACGACGACTTCCGATTCTTCCCGACTGCTCGTCGGTTTCGTCGCGGCAGTGGCCTGAAGTAGTTTGATGGCCTGGGAGCGTCTCGGGCCGTCCCTATTTCGTCGCCCAGGGCGATAAACAGTCCCCGGGCGCAAGGCATTCACTCGGATCGGTAACCTATACGCGGTACGATGCCCTGCAGTCAATGCGGATGCTCAGTAAAGCCATCGAATTTCTACATGTATTGGCTTCGCGAAGCATTGCGCAAAGTGGCGTCGCGATTGAAACCGCCCGCGGCTGCTGGGTGTTGCTTTCGACTTTGTCGGCTTGCCCAGACCTCGCTGACGGCTCCGGACCCTGAACGTTTTTGCGCAAAACGTTGGTGCGCTGGTGAGCGACGAGCGCTTTTCTTTGGAGGGGCGCGATCGTGTGACCTCCGCGTTTCGTCTTTATCGAACGGGCGCCGACACGACGAATTTCAAAAAAACTCGTCAACTGGTGGACGGCCTTCAAGCAAGGCTCCTGGAAAAGCGGGAGAGGCGCGCGTTGCCGACGTCGCAACACGTGAGGCGCAGGCACGGAGGCTGTCCTCAGCCATGGCTTCAGGAGGGGCGGCCGGGATTCGTGAGATTTTCGCCAAAAACACCTTAACCCGATGATTTGACTGAGAAATTGGAATCGTTATGAGTTTGGCGTCGTCGGCCTGTTGGTGGACTACCCCTTGTGGGCTCCGAACGCATGATCAAACTGGCGAGCCCGCTGCACTTCGTCGCTGTGCAGATAGGTCGACGTCGTCGAGATTGACGCATGGCGCAGGTGGTCGCGCACCATGATCAACTCGGCGCCCCGCGCCAGCGCGTGCGACGCGTGCGTGTGACGCATCCAGTGCGGGCTTGCGCGGCGCAACTTCTCAGCGGTCGCTGGCCGTTCGTCCTGTATCGCGTCGGCCACCAGCGCGAAAAACCGGCGAAGCACGCGCCATAGGCGCCGGGGTTCGATGCCTGTGCCATCCTCCTCGAGGCTTGCGACAAGCGGCGTCACGGGGTTCCAGCGCGTCGGCGTGACCGGCTGTCCTCGCTGCACGAGATATTGATCCAGCGCGGTTCGGGCGAGCGTCGGCAGCGTCACCTTGCCGAGCTTGCCACCCTTGCCGAGCACGTGCAGCCAGTGATCGCCGTGCTCGTCGCGGCGGATGTCGCCAAGCGTCGCGCCGACCAGCTCGCTCGCGCGCAGGCCAGTCGCGTAGCCGAAGTCCAGCAGGAATCGCAGGCGCTGCGCGGCCGGCGCGCTCCAGTCGTACGACCACTCGAGGCCGTCGGCGAGCGTGCGGATCAGCACCCACTCGCCTTCGGAAAAGCCCCGCGAAACGTCTAGTCCCGCACGCTGCGCGTGGCTCTTGATCTTGACGCCGGCGAAAGGATTCGCAAGCACGTAGCGTTGTTCGACCAGCCAGCGAAACAATGCCGACAAGATGTTCAGCGCGTACGCCGTAGAGCGAGCGGACAGCGGGCCCGTGAACGGCCGCCACTCGATGCTATGCCGTGGCCGCGATGGCCCGACCCAGCGCTCGCGCGGCGTCGGTCGCCGCAGGAAGCCACGGTACGCGATCGCGTCATCGGTCGTGAGCGACGACAGTGCGCGGCCGCGTTCGACGATTGACCACAAGAGCAGACGCTCTGCCTCCCTCCGATAGGCCCGCTGCGTGGCCGCCGTCTCATGCAGCGAAAGCCAGGACTGGATCGCCTCGTAGTCGTTTGATGCGTTCAGCAGGCAAGCATTTAGCGGTGCGCGAAACTGGCCGCGCGAACCGTCGATCTCGTGTGGCACGCGCAGTTGTTCCCACGGGACGATGTCGCCTTTGGGCGCAGCAATGATCAATGCTCGCGCCCGTTCGGTCAGTGCTGGGTGCGTAGCAAAGAACGCCTCGATGCGGCGCGCGCCGGCGGCGCCGAGTCCCGAGATTTAGGACCACCACCGGCGTCGCCGCGGGATCCGCACGGTCAGATCGGCGAGCGTCCGGATCCCGTGCGCGAGTAGCGCCCCAACAATACGGGGCGACAGCCACTGGTCGATCTCGTCGGTGATCAGCGGCGCCGGCACGGGCAGGTTGCGAAGCGTTTCGATCGCGCGGGCCACGCTGTCGCCCGATGTCCCTGTTGGGCGAACGACGAACGCGGCCGCCAGGTCGGCGCGGTGCCGAGTCTGCGCGTATGCGACGAGCCGCTGGCGAATCTCGCCGAGGATGCCGCGCGACGATGCTCCTGCTTCCCGGCGATCGCCGAGATAACGGCCCACGGCGGCCCTCGCGTCCAGGCCAGCGTACCAGCCGCGCAGCGCGGCGAGTTCGGCTTCGTCGGGAAAGCCAAGTTCGGTCATGTCGGTGGGGAGGGTGTCGCGCATTTTCATGAACGCCAGTTTAGGGAAAAAATGACGACGGACCGATAATGTCAGTTACCGGTCCAGATAGGTATGTGCCCAACGGTGTACCTCCCCTCCTCACCAGCCGGGGACTTCAACACCATTTGGAATCGAGCGCACTTCGCAGAAAAACGTCGCCAGCGTTCTGCTGCTGCTCACTTGCGCGACTTGCTCTTCGGTATTCCACACCGTCCGCAACACCGCCGGGCACCACCCTGGAGTGACTTGTGAACACGCCCGCCTACGACTTCACCGCCCCTCCGATCGTGCGGCGCGAATATGTTTGGCGCGGGCAGTGGGAACGACATCTGAGCCGAGTGCCGGCAGACCTAGCCACTGATGGGCCGGGCGGGCTTACCGTGCTCATCCGCCGACAGCACCAGTTCGGGCGTGCCGCCACCCAACGCCAAAAGCGATGTAGGCCGGGCGTCGATTTCGTCTGTGGAATTGCGAAACTTTTTGACACACTTGCTCAGCGAAGATTAAAAGTCTAGAGTGGACTTTGGCGTCTTGGTGTGGTGCTCGCATGAAGGGAGCGCGCGACGTCGATTCGACGGTGAATGACGACTCGTGCGTGCAGATCTTCAATCGGGAGATTCACGCGAACTAGCTAGCCGATCGGTCCTATTTTTCGCGATGACTACGGGAGCAGTGACGAAATGAATCGCTTTGTCCAAGCAGTCGCGATTCTCGCGACAGTGATGTGCGCGGGCGCGCACGCAGATACCACCCAGGTGGTCAAATTCGGTACTGAGCCAAACTATTTCCCGTTCGAATACAAGACGCCAGAGGGAAAGCTAGCCGGTTTCGACTATGACATCGGAACCGCGCTATGTGCTGCAGCCAAGGTCCAGTGTTCGTGGGTAGAGGTGCCGTTTGACGGACTGATTCCTGCTCTCGAAGCGCGAAAGTTCGACATCATCAACTCGGACTTCAGTGCGACTGAGGCCCGCGCACGTGTAATCAGCTTCTCCGACATGCTGTATGACGTCACCCGGCGTCTTGTAGCGAAGAAGGGGGTCAATCTGCAGCCGACGGTGGCTTCGCTTTCGGGCAAAACGATTGGCGTCGTACAGGGCACGATCGAGGAAGTTTTCGTTCGCAAGAATTGGGTTCCAGGCGGCGTCAACATCGCCACCTATCAAACCGCGGACCAGGTATACGCAGATCTGGCAAACGGTCGGATCGACGCGACCTTCCAGAACGTGATGGCGGCAAAGAAGGGGTTTCTGAGCAAGCCTCAAGGCGCTGGCTTCGATTACTCTGGTGATCCAATTATCGACAGACAAACGCTCGGCGTGGGCGTGGCACTTGGCTTCCGCAAGGATGACAGTGGATTGCGCGAGCGCTTCAATACCGCCCTTGCGAAGATCAAGGCCGACGGTACTCTGGATGGCTTGATCGCAAAGTACTTCCCACCGGGCTTCATCACGTTGAAGTAGAGCCGAGTAGGGTCGGGCCCGTGTGCGGGCCTGATAACCTAGCTGATTTTGTTTCACTCCTAGATCGCGCCTATGGATTCCAAGCTCTTTCAAGATACCGTCGCACTTGCCGAGCGGCTTGCCGACGTCGCGCGTGCGACCTCGATGAAGTACTTCCGGACCCCCCTATCGATCGAATCGAAGGATGATCAATCGCCAGTAACCCTCGCCGATCGAGAGGTCGAACAGCAGATGCGGGAGTTGATCACTTCGACCTTTCCGGGCCACGCAATCTGTGGTGAGGAGTTCGGCTCCACCCGGTCCGCCGAATACACGTGGCTCCTCGATCCGATAGATGGAACCAAACCCTTTGTGCTTGGTTTTCCAATATTCGGCTCGCTGATCTGTCTGATGGATCAGGACCGACCGACAATCGGCATTATCGAAATCCCGGCAACTAATGAGCGCTGGATTGGTACTCCCGATGGCGCGGCGCTGAATGGCCGGAAGGTGCGGACAGGTTCGTGCAGGATGTTGTCGGACGCCAAGCTTGCGGGCACATCACCCTATGACTTCAGCGAAGAAGACCGTCCGAAATTGCATCGACTCATTTTGCAGTCCGCGATGCACCGATTTGGTGGTGGCTGCTACTCGTTCGGGCTTTTGGCAAACGGCGGAGTCGATCTGGTGATCGAAGCAGGGCTTGAGCCGTGGGACTACATGGCACTTGTGCCTGTCGTTGAAGGCGCCGGCGGCGTAATCACTGACTGGAGCGGTCAGCAGCTGGGCATGTTGTCGGACGGACGCGTAGTGGCCTCATGTACGCCGGAACTTCACGATGAGGTGTTGCGTAGCCTACGAACCTGATCGCGTCAGCCAGGGTGCCTACCGCTAGCGAGGAAAGAAACGAGTGACGGTGGCGATCAGGCGGCTAATCAATCAAACCCACCATGGAGAAAATAGATGATAACAAACGGCGAATTGCTGTTGCGACTCGCACTGGCTGCGATCCTGGGGGCGGCCGTCGGTATTGAGCGAGAGAGAATGAGTTGGGCTGCGGGCTTACGCACACACATGCTGGTTTGTGTCGGCTCCTCACTGATCATGCTCGTATCCGCATACGGATTCAACGACGTCGCCGCTCAACAACACATTTCACTTGATCCATCGCGAGTGGCGGCGCAGGTGGTTTCCGGTATCGGCTTCCTTGGTGCTGGCGCCATCTTGCTGCGGGGTGAGGTTGTGCGAGGTTTGACAACGGCGGCTAGCGTTTGGTGCGTTGCGGGAGTAGGCCTTGCGGTAGGTGGCGGCATGTACGTCGGCTCGATAGGCGGCACAGTAATCATTTTGTTGATTCTCGCCGGAGTGAAGCCACTAGAAAAGCGCTTTGTTGTGCCGAAGCGGTTTCACAATCTCGATCTGCTCACCGTGAGAGGTGCGTTGTCGCTCAACACGTTGTATGACATGCCGAATTTGCAGAGCGTCCGTGTGAAGCAGTTCGTGTCTCGGGTAGCGGAGCATGATCCTACGCTGGATCAAGTATCGATCGCGTTTTCCAAGATTACGGACGACCAGTGCGACGCAATCGTTCGCGCGTTGGAAGGCTTTCCTGGAGTCCGCCGATGCCTTCGCTCCGGCTGACAGTCGAGTAGAGGGCCCGTGTATTCACGGTAAGTCAATCGTAGCCGAACGAGTGTTCCAATTGGATTGAGCTTGGCGAGCGGTGCCGTTACACAGCTCGCCAAGCGGATTTGTGCTGGTACGTCACGAGTAGCGGATCAATTGAGTTGTAATTTATTAGACATCCTATATATTTGTTTTGGAGATCATTTGATGAAGCATCGAATTGCGGCAGCAGTGGCCATGACCATTCTAAGTGCCCCCGTCTTTGCACAAAGCAGCGTTACCCTTTACGGTCTGATCGACGAGGGCATTGACTATACGAACAATGTCGGTGGCAAGCACGTATACGAGCTTCAGAGTGGCTTCGTCCAGGGCAGTCGCTGGGGACTGCGAGGCACCGAAGACCTTGGCGGTGGTCTGTCGGCGATCTTCAAGATCGAGAGCGGCTTCAACGTCAACAACGGGAAGCTTGGGCAAGGTGGCCTCGGATTTGGGCGCCAGGCTTACGTCGGTCTCGCGAACGATCGTTACGGCACCCTGACGTTTGGGCGCCAGTACGATTCGGTTGTCGACTATCTGGCGCAGACTACTGCGAACGGCAACTGGGCCGGGTACATGTTTTCCCATCCGTACGACAACGACAACACGGACAACACTTTTCGGGTGAACAACACTGTCAAGTACGCGAGTCCGGAGATCGCCGGCTTTCAATTCGGCGGTACGTACAGTTTCAGCAACGGCACGGAATTCGCAAACAACCGGCAGTACAGTGTCGGTGCGCAGTACACGAACGGCGGGCTGCTCGTCGCGGCAGCATATCTGCAAGCCGACAAACCGTCCGCGACGTCGAGCGGCGCGATTAACAACGGCGGCGATGAAAACTTTCTCGCGAAGCGACTGCGAGTATTTGGCGGCGGGATCAACTACACGTTTGGCCCGGCGACAGCCGGCTTCGCGTACACGAACTCGCACCTGAATCAACCGCAATCGACGACGTACATATCCGGGTCGATCCTGCCGGCAGTTGGGACGCTGAATTCGTTGCGATTCCAGAACTTCGAACTGAACTTCAAATACCAGTTCACACCAGCACTTTACGCGGGCGCAGCTTACACGTTCACGACCGAGAATTTCAATGCGTCGTCTGGTAACGCAGAGCCGAAGGTTCATCAGGTTGGCCTGATGGCAGACTACAATCTGTCGAAACGCACGGACATCTATGTGCAGGGGGCTTACCAGCACGTCGCGGGCGACAAGACTGGCACCTCGCTGGATCTCGCGTACGTCCCCGGTGCGGCCGATGCGTCGTCGACCTCGAATCAGTTCGTGATTCGTGCGGCGATTCGACACAAGTTCTGAGTTGGCTGGCGCTGGCCGGCTTCAATAGCTTGCCGCTCGGCGCCATGGGTGTGAGGTGGTTCTCCTTGTTCACGGGCCGATCGGTAGGTAACGGTTGGCTTTTTTTTATCTGCAATGGGGGCGCACCGAGGGCTCGCGCTGAGGCCGACGGCGTAATATCATGCTCTTTTCGTTGCGAAATACAGACAATCGATGTCCACCCGAAAACAGAGGAAATCCACGGCCGATCAACTATTGCTCAATCGGTATCGGAGCATCGCCGACGGTATCGCTTCGTTGTTTTTTCCCTATGCGGAAGTTGTCATCCACGACCTGACGAGCCAGTCCATCGCGTACATTGCCAACAACCTGTCAAAGCGCGCGATTGGTGACGATTCGGCTTTGGAAGAGATCGAAGGTACGGCTGTCGGAAATGTGATGGGTCCGTATGAAAAGATGAATTGGGACGGTCGTCGAATGCGATGTGTGAGTATGCTCGTACCGGGTGAAACGTCAGACCCTGTCGGTGTCATGTGCGTCAACTTCAATGTCGCGGCATTCGACGATGTCAAGCAAGTGGTTGACTTGTTCATCATGGGTGCTGGCTTGGTTCGACCGCCGGAGGAGTTGTTCAAGGACGACTGGCAGGAGCGGATTAATGGGTTCCTTCACAGTTGGCTGCGGGAGCGGCAGCTCGCGCTCAATTCTCTTTCGCGTGACCACAAGCGTGAGCTCGTGGAAGCCTTGTATGCGGAAGGAGCATTCAACGGGAAGAGTGCGGCGAACTACATCGCCAACGTTCTTGATATGGGGCGGGCGACCGTCTACAAGCACTTGAAGCAAATGCGCGAAGGTGCGTGATTGGCTCGAATGAACTCTACCGCGGAGCGGACGCAAACGTCATGTAACTCTGCGGCGTGAGTAGTCAGAGGTGGCCGCGCAAAATCGGACAGCGGGATAAGTGGAACGGCCGGGGCCTGAGCCAGCGATAATGCAGGCAAAGGAACCGAGGAAATGACGAAACGAACCCGACGCACGCACTCAGCGGCGTTCAAAGCGAAAGTGGCCCCGGCGGCTGTCAAGGGCGAGCGCACGCTGGCCGAACTGGCGCAGCAGTTCGATGTGCATCCGAACCAGATCACAGAATGGAAACGGCAGTTGCAGGAGCGCGCGGCCGACGTGTTCGGTGCGGCTGGCCCGGTGTCTAGCGAGCCACCGGTAGACGTGAAGACCCTGCACGCCAAGATCGGCCAACTCAGCCTGGAAAATGATTTTTTAAGCGGCGCGCTCACCAAGGCGGGATTGCTGAGCGCAAAGCGATGATTGACCGTGGCCATGCGTTGCCGGTTTCGCAGCAAGTCCGGCTGGTTGGTATCGCGAGATCGAGCGCGTATTACCGGGCGCGGCCTGTGGGCGAAGTCGATCAACGGCTGATGCGCCGGATCGACGAACTGCATCTGGAGTTCCCGTTTGCCGGTGCCCGGATGCTGGCGCGCTTGCTGCGCCGGGAAGGCTACGAGGTCGGCCGGCGCCGCGTACGCACGCAAATGAAGCGCATGGGCGTGGAGGCGATGTACTGCAAGCCGAACACGAGTCGGCGCAACGCGCAGCACAAGGTCTGGCCGTATCTCCTGAGCGGCATGAAGATCGAGCGGGCCAACCAGGTCTGGGCACTCGACACGACCTACGTTCCCATGGCGCGAGGCTTCGTGTATCTGACGGCGGTGGTGGACTGGGCCAGTCGCAAGATCCTCGCGCACCGCGTGGCGATCACGCTGGAGGCCGTGCATGCCGTTGAAGCGCTGGAAGAAGCGTTCGCCCGCCATGGGCACCCCGACATCGTGAACACCGATCAGGGCAGCCAGTTCACGGCGGGAACATTCACCGAGGCGGTGCTGGGCCGAGGCATTCGACTGTCGATGGACGGCAAAGGTGCTTGGCGCGACAACGTGTTCGTCGAGCGCGTGTGGCGCAGCATCAAGTACGAAGAAATTTATTTGCGAGCCTACGAGTCGGTCAGCCATGCCCGGCGCTCCATTGGCCAATACATTGAGCTGTACAACCGCAAACGGCCTCATTCGAGCCTGGCGGATCAGACGCCCGATGAGGCATACTTCGCGACGCTGCCTGCGATCAAATCGGCAGCATGATCGCCCCGGACGGTCCACTTAAAACTCTCAGAAAACTGTCCGAACGAGCGAGGCCACCTCTGTCGATTCGGGCGGCGAGTCGTGCCGGCCCGAATGATCGGTGAAGGAGATTTAGCTCGCTTTGCTGCGCAAGAAGCTTGATACGCGCTTGAGCCCTTCCTCAAGTACAGTGCGGTTGTTCGCATATCCGATCCGCACATAACCCTCCATATCGAGTGCGCTACCCGGCGTAAACATCACGCCTGTTGCGTCGAGCAATTCCGTGCAAAATTCACGCGACGGCATGTCGATCGCGAACTTGAGCAAAGCCGTCGTTCCGGACTTCGGCTTAATCCACGACACGAGCGGCTCACCATCGACCCAAGCTTCCACAATTGCGAGGTTCGTACGCACGATGTCGTGATTGCGCTTCAGGATGGCGTCGCGATGCTCGAGCGCGAGCGTCGCGAAGTAGTCGTCGATCATACCGACGCTGATGGTGTTGTAGTCGCGATGGACGGCAACGGCGTGAATCAGCTCGACCGGGCCGGCGATCCAGCCAAGACGCAACCCGGCGAGGGAGTAGGTCTTCGACATACTTGCGGTGCTGATACCTCGCTCGTAGAGGTCTGCGATCGACGCGCTGTAGCCACTGCCGGCCTGGTCGGTACCGCGATAGACTTCGTCGCAAAGGATGTATGCACCGCAGCGCCGAGCAATCTCGACGATCTTGAGGAGGAACGCTTCGTCCATCAGCGATCCGGTCGGATTGTTCGGGTTGTTGATCGCAATGAGGCGCGTTTTGTCATCGACGAGCGACTCGAGTTCCTTGAGATCCGGCAGAAACGCGTTCTCCTCGCGAAGCTTCAGAATTTTTACGTTCGCGCCGTAGCTTTCCGGAATCGAATAGTGCTGCTGGTAGGTTGGCAGCACTGAAATCACGGTGTCGCCTGGCTCAACCAGCGTTTCATAGATGAGGGCGTTTCCGCCGATCGCGCCATGCGTCACGATAACGTTCGATACCGATTGCCGCGCGTAAGTAGCGGCAATGGCTTCACGCAGGCGTTGCGTGCCCTCGATCGCGCCGTAGGTAAGCTTCATCGGTCGCAGTTCGTCGAGCACCGATGCCTGACGTCCCGTCATGGTGAGAAGTTGATCGACCGTCAGAGATTCGACGCAGGTCTCTGCAAGGTTATAGGTGCAATGGTTCTCGTAGAGATCCATCCAGCGCTCGACGCCAAATTCCTTGATCTTCATGACCGCTCCTTAGGTGATATGGATTGAGCGGCCAAACTGTGGCCGCATGCAGAGTAAATGGTGTTTTCGTAGCCGTCGTCGGGACGGTTACTTGGCGATGATGTCGCGTTTGAAATACTGAACCGAGAGTTTGCTCAGTGTCCCATCTGCTTTTAGTTGGGCCAGAGCGTTCGAGACGCGACTGCGCAGCGCCGAATCTTGCTTTCTGAACGCCCAGCCAACGCCCTTCCCAAGCGTCACGGAGTCTTCCAGCGGTGCGCCGACGATTGCATAGTCACGCCCCTCCGGTTTATCCAGAAAGCCCTCACGTGCAGTCTGATACTCCTGAACGGCACCGTCGAGTCGGCCCGCGGCCAAATCGGCGTAGACCTGATTCTGGTCTGAATATTCTGCGACCTCGACGCCGTGAGGCTTCCAGTTGCGCTGGACAAAGTCGTCTTGAACCGCCCCTTGGAGTACGCCGATGTGCTTACCCTTCAGCGAATCAGGGTTAGGAAGAAGTCCGGAGTTCTTGCGCGCGATCATGACCATCGGGACAACATAGATCGGGGGAGTGAAATCGACTATCTGTTCCCGCTTGCTCGTGATGTTCATGGCCGAGTTGACGAGATCGAACTTGCGTGCCTGCAGAGCGGGCAGCAGACCGTCGAAGACATTCTCGACCCAGATGCACTTGACTTGCAGCTTTGCACAGACCGCGTTGCCTACGTCGATATCGAACCCCTGGAGTTGCCCGGCTGCCGTTTTGCTTTCGAACGGGGGGTAAGCGGCTTCGATACCAATTTTCAACGCTACATTGCTGCCTGCGAACGCGAACCCTGCTGCCCCTACGGACATGGCGACGGCACAAACCAGATGCTTCAATTTCATATCAACTCCGATGATGACGATCGAGTACGGGGCCGTAACCTGATATGGGTCCGCGAGCCTCGGCGAGCTACCTTGCGCTACAAGATGAGGTAGACGAATTGTCCATGAGCGACAATTTCGCCAAGTATCCGCTTCCAAAAACAGAATGTCCATAGTAGACTGAAAATCTATTTTATTGACGGAGCGGGTGCAGCCCGGAATCGCTAGATGAGTGCTCAACTGAACAATTTGCCGTGTGTGCTGGACGAGGCACAGGTTCGTGCTGCATTGCCGGAATTGGATACTCGTGGCGCGCTTGCGCGGATGTTTCAGTCTCTGGCGAACGGCCGCGCGGTACAGCCGCCGCAGACGCTAACCCTTTTCCCGGATAACGCGGGCGATTTCATTACCTACCTTGGTACCTTGGCTGACGAGCAGGTGTTCGGCGCGAAGCTCTCTCCCTATGTGCCAACAAGCGCTGGCCCAATCGTCACCGCATGGACCGCACTCATGTCGATGGAGACTGGGCGTCCGCTCATGTGGTGTGACTCGGGCTTGCTGACTGCCGAGCGTACTGCGGGCGCTACGGCATTGGCGGTCGAACACCTCGCGCGGCGCGATGCAGTCTGTCTTGCGTTGATCGGAACCGGGGCACTGGGACTGGCGCACCTGCGTCATCTCAAGGGCGTCCGTGCATGGCAAACCATTCGGGTGTATTCGCCGGAACTCGCCACGGACGAAGCCAAGCGCGATAGGGTGAAATCGATCGATCCGCGAGTTCTCGTTATCGACAGTATTGAAGCATGCGTGCGCGATGCGGATGTCGTTTCGCTTTGCACTTCGTCCGGCAAACCGGTATTGACTGATGGCATGCTGACGCACCCGGCTCTAGTGACTTCGATCAGCACGAACGTCGCGAACGCACACGAAATTCCGCCAGCGTGGTTGCCGGAAATGGATGTCTACTGCGACTATCGTGCGACGACGCCGATGAGTGCAGGAGAGATGAAAATTGCAGCGGCCGAGTTTGGCTGGAGTAAGGATGAGATTGTCGGCGATTTGCCTGAGCTCGTAGCAGGCCGTGCACAACTGCCATCGTACGAACGTCATGCGTTCTTCCGCTCGATCGGTCTCGGACTGGAGGACATTGCTGTCGCTGCTGAATTTTATCGGCTTGTCGCCAGCACAAGCGGACATTGACCAAGGACGAGCGTACCTGGCGGCGGGCATGCGAACCGCTGGGACGAATGTGAGGAGAGACCACGTGAACTATCGACGTATCGAGATTCCTCTGCCGTCGCCGGCGCCGGGCGTTGCGTTGCACCTTACTGCGCATCGGTTCGGCGATCCCGACAGCGGGCGCAGTATCTATCTTCAAGCTGGATTGCACGCAGATGAACACCCGGGCCTGTTGGTCCTGCAGCATCTCATTGAGGCCCTTCATGCCCTCGACAATGCCGGAAGGATCACCGGCTGCGTGACCGTCGTGCCGTACGCAAACCCGATTGGCTTGTCGCAACGATTGTTTGGCCCTGTCGTGGGGCGTTTCGACTTCGAGAACGGGGAGAACTTCAATCGCAACTTTCCGTTGTTGGATCGGGCCGTCGCAACGCGTCTGCGCGATGCGGACGCGCGTAGCCTGACGCGGCGGCAGTGGAAGCAATATTTTTCCAGCGTGATCGAAGTGGGTGGTGAATTGAGCCCCGCTGCAGCGATGAAGCTTGAGTTGGCGAGGCTTTCGATCGATCACGACATCGTGCTCGATTTGCACTGTGACACCGATGCGATCGCGCATGTATACGCGTCCTCGCTGCAGCGCGAGCGAGCCTCGAAGGTGGCTCACTTGATCGGAGCGCCGGTCGTGATGCTGGAGCCATCACAGACAGGTGGTGGTGCATTCGATCAGACGCATTCAAGCGCGTGGGGCGCACTGCAGCAGGCCGGCGTGTTCGATGAGGAGGAATGCGGCTTCTCGGCGACGATCGAGTTGCGTGGTCAGGCGGACGTCAACGATGCGCTTGCGCTGGACGATGCCCGGCGTCTACTGCATTTCGCAGAATCGGAGGGGGTGTTGTCTCTGCCCGAAGCAGACGACGACTCTCGATTGGACGAGCCGCCCAAGGTGTTTCCTCTGCAGGGAGCCGCGCATGTCCGATGCCCCTGCGCGGGCGTGATCGTCTACCGGCGCGCGCCCGGAGAGCACGTCAGTGCGGGCGAGACATTCGCGGAAATCGTGCGTCTCGACGGGGAGCTCAATTCGCGCGCCCCGGTCGTCAGTCCGATCGACGGCGTAATGGTTGTGCGTCAGTTGCAAAAGCTCGTCAGGCCGGGACAACGGGCGGCGCTGATCGTCGGAGATGCAGTGCTAACTGGACGCGAGCCCGGCAATCTGCTGCTCGACTTCTAATCGCCATATTGCATGCCGGACCCGCAGGGAATGGGAGTCAACTGATGGAGAAAGTGGAAATCCCGCTGCCCGGTACCGCTCCGGGCATGCGCCTGATGCTGCGTGAATATGCGTTCGGCCCAAAAGACGCGGATCGATCACTTTACGTGCAGGCCGCATTGCACGCCGGCGAGGTGCCGGGGCTTCTCGTAGTCCAGCATCTGCTGGTACGGCTCGCTTCGCTGGAGCGCATTGGGGCCTTGCGCGGGCGCATCGCCGTCATGACCTGGGCGAATCCTGTCGGTATGCAGCAGGTCGTCGGTGGATCGCTTACCGGGCGCTTCGATTGCGCAGGAAGCGGCAATTTCGATCGTCGATTCCCGGATATCCACTCCGAGGTCGTCCGGCGGATTACGTCTGGCGACCGTCCTCTGACTCGCCGCAGCGCGCAGGCTTGGCTGACGGCGATAGCGGCGCCGCCGACACAAGGTACGGACCCGGTCGAATACCTGAAAGCGATGTTGCTATCCCGCGCATTTGCCTACGATATGGCGCTCGATCTGCATTGCGACAAGACGGCCGTCATGCACGTGTACAGCAATTGGGCGCACGAAGAGCGCGCTGTCGCACTCGCGCGGTGCCTTACTGCTCCCGTACTGCTTCTTGAGGAGCACGCTGGTGGCGGAACGTTCGACCAGGCATTTCACGATGCATGGAGTGCATTGCGCCAATCCGGTTTGCCATGCGATTCCCGTCAAGGGTTCGCCGCGGTTGTCGAGTTGCGTGGACAGCGTGATGTGTCTGATGAACTAGCGACCCATGACGTCGATGCATTGCTTGACTTTCTGCGAGTCGAGGGCTTTGTCACGGATCGACTGGCAGGGGCACCGCGAAAGACGCCGGCAATTGCCGCACTCGAAGCCGTCGAACACTTGAAGGCAACGCAAACCGGAATGGTCACGTGGCATGTGCCGGTCGGGATGCGCGTCGAGCGAAATGAGGTGATCGCGGAGATCGCAGGCGAGGCGCGCGATCGGACCGCGTGCCGTACGATAGTCCGATCGCGCGTGGACGGGATTCTCGTCGCCAGAATGCATGTCCACTACGTTCTAGCCGGACAGCGGATCGCAATGATCGCGGGGAGCGAAAGAATTCCCGAGCGTATCAAAGGGGCGCTTCTTCCAGACTGACCAGATGTAATAGCCGCGATTCGATCTGGCAGATAGTAGGACCAATGGAGAATAAGCCGTTGACGATGGGATAAATTTCTCTTCGGCGAGTTCCAACCGCACCATCGACCGGATCATGGCATGAGCGGCACCAATCTCGTCGCGCGGTACTGTCTGGACGTCTCAATCTGCCAAAGCGCTGATCGGCCAGCACTGCTGGGACTGCTAGGACCGAGGTTGCAGCAATGACCAAAATTCATGAACCGGCGTACCCGGTACTCCCGGCGGAGCGGGACGAGGCAGAATTGCGAGCGGTCTACACGCCCAGTGCGGCCGAGATCCGGTTTATCTTTGGCCAGTTCCGTCAGGCGCCTACGCGCGTGCTGATCCTCGCGCAGCTGAAGCTGCTACAGCGTCTCGGGTACATGCCGGTAATCTCGGATGTGCCGCCGACCATCATCGAACACGTGTGCACCGTGCTTGGCGTCCGCCCGCTGCCGCGTACAACCCTTGCGCGCTACGATCGCTCAGGCAGCAAATCCCGGCACCAGAAAATCCTCCGCGAGTTCGTCCGAATTCTCCCGGTCGACAGCAACGTCCACGCATGGCTGGCCGATATCGCCGCACACGCGGCCCGGACCAAGGCGGAATTACCCGACATCTGTAGGCGTTCATTATTAGCGCTAGCCGTGTTCAGAAACGTTGCAAGCGGAAATTCTCAAAGAAGCCTCGGCGAACAGGGACTTTTTGAAGTTTTCTGGCGACTGCTTAGCCGTTGCGTTTCTGCAACGGAAACTTGGCCAATGTTCACTAACGTTGCTAGCACGTTGCACGTGTTCTTTAATACTGCTAGCGCACGTGTCGCGTGGATTGATAGGGATCCATATGGCTTCGATCGAAGAGCGGGCCGCTCGAGCAGCGAAGATTGCGTCCGTGCTTCGACCGCTTGGCAACGGTGTGCTTTCCCGACAGCAGGCTGAACGAGCAGCACAGCTATTAGGCGTTCACTGCACCACCGTATATCGCCTGCGTCGACGTTTCCTCGCAGATCCGGTCGCCAGTACATTAGAGCCAAGGCAGCCGGGTAGGGCGACCGGGGGCAAACTGGACGCCGCCGTCGAATGCGTCATCGACGAGGCCGTGCACGAATGGCTCCCCGATCAGCGGCACCTTGCGCATCCTGCGACTGATCTTGTACTTGAGGTGAAACGTCGCTGCAGCGTTGCAGGTCTATCGCCTCCGAGCAGGTCAACAATAGCTCGACGGTGGCTCTCCTATCGCGAGCAGGATGCTTTGGCACGAGCGGCCCTCCCGAACGCTGCAGTTGCCCCTGGCACATTCCAGGTCCGACATCCGTTAGATATCGTGCAGGTTGATCACACGCAAGCGGACATACTGCTAGTTAGCGAACTGGACGGACAGATTATCGGTCGACCGTGGCTGTCTGTGGCTCTCGACGTTGCTACGAGATGTGTGCTTGGCTTTTATGTCGCAATGGAGAGGCCGGGGGCTGCGACGGTAAGCTTGCTCCTCTCGCGCGTAGTTCTACGGAAAGAGCCGTGGCTCGAAAGACTAGGCGTTGAGGCTGACTGGCCGATGCGCGGTATCCCTCGAACGCTGCATCTTGATAACGCGGCCGAATTCAAAAGCCGTGCCCTTCGCAGTGGATGCCGCGAGTACGGCATTGAACTGATGTACCGACCGGTGGGCAAGCCGCACTTTGGTGGCCACATCGAGCGGCTGAACAGGACCTTGATGGAGCGCGTGCGTGGCCTCCCTGGTTCGACTGGATCGTCAGTCAAAGGGCGCAAGGCGCGCCAGGCCGAAAAGACAGCTTCACTTACGTTGAAGCAGTTCGAGCAGTGGCTGGCTGTCGAGATCGGCAGGCGTTATCACTGCAGCCCCCACCGCGGTTTGTTGGGACTTCAGCCCGCGCAAAAGTGGCAGGAAACATGGCGAGCAGAGGATTCACGATGCTTGCCAACTCAACCGGATGCCGAACTGAAGTTTTTGATCCGGTTCCTGCCAGTCGCATCCAGGACCATTCAGCGGGACGGCCTGAAGCTCTTCCTGATCCGCTATTGGCATCCCTTGTTCGCGGCATGGCGGGAAACACGCCGGTCCGTGACGATCCGCTATCACCCAGAAGATCTCTCGCGCATCTTCGTAAGCGCTGGCAGAGGCAGTTTCGTTGAAGTGCGATACGCGGACTTGCGTCGGCCTCCAATCTCGCTGTTCGAACAGCGGGCAGCTTTGCGAGCTATCCGGGCTAGTGTCCTGTTCCGTTGTTAACTGGTCTATGTTCACGTAGCATGTTGACGTCAACGGAACGGGAGACGTCAGCATGGTGATGGGACGACCGAAGGCGGAACTGGTGCTGAGCGAAGACGAGCGTTCGCAACTGATGTCGATAGCGCGCTCTCGCTCGATTTCGGCTGCGCTGGTCTCGCGGGCGCGCATCGTGCTGGCGGCGGCTGACGGCGAGCCCAATAGCGCGATCGCGCAACGCCTGCAACTCACGCGTGCCACGGTGGGCAAGTGGCGTCTGCGGTTTCTGGATCAGCGAATCAACGGACTCTATGACGAAGTACGTCCCGGCAAGCCACGCACCATCGACGACGAACGGCTGGCCCAACTGATTCACAAGACCCTGCACACGAAGCCGGCAGATGGATCCACTCACTGGAGCGTGCGCACGATTGCCGCCGAAACCGCCATCTCGCCGACGAGCGTGCACCGTTACTTCAAACTGCTGGGTCTGCAGCCGCACCGAAGTGAAAGCTTCAAGCTCTCGACCGATCAGTTCTTCATCGAGAAACTGCGCGATGTGGTCGGCTTGTACCTCAGTCCGCCGGAGAACGCTCTGGTGCTGTGCGTGGACGAGAAGAGCCAATGTCAGGCGCTCGAGCGCACGCAACCCATGCTGCCGATGGGTTTCGGCTACGTTGAAGGCGTCACTCACGATTACGTCCGTCATGGCACCACGACGCTGTTTGCCGCCCTGAATGTGCTCAATGGCGCCGTGCTCGCTACCTGCAAGCCGCGTCATCGACATCAGGAATTCCTGTCGTTTCTGCGCGAAATCGACAAGGCCGTGCCAGCCGAACTCGACGTGCACTGCATCGTCGACAACTACGGCAGTCACAAGCATCCGAAGGTCAAGGCGTGGCTGGCGGCACGCCCCCGCTGGCATATGCATTTCATTCCCACCTACAGTTCGTGGCTCAACCAGGTCGAACGCTTCTTTGCGCTGATCACCGACAAAGCGATCCGTAGAGGCTCGTTCGGCTCGGTCAAACAACTGGTCAAGCGAATCGATCAATTCGTCTCCCACTACAACGAAAACTGCAAACCGTTCGTCTGGACCGCCTCAGCCGATTCCATCCTCGAAAAGCTGCATCGACTTTGCTCGCGAATCAGCGGAACAGGACACTAGGGGACAACGGGCAGTATCGGAGAGGGAGATATTCGAGACTGTTGAGCAGCAGCGACAACTGGTCGTCACTTCCCAGCGGGCTACTCGAGCGCGACGCCGCATGGCACGTCAAGCTGGCGGTTTGGTTCCGAAGAGCAGCATCGAAGATCTTTCACTCACTGAACAGCGGCAGGTCGAGCAGGTGAACTACGACGCACCAGTTACCGCGTATGACGTTGAACAGTGGTAGGGGGCCAGCATGAAGCAGTGTGATTTCGCGCATCTGCTACCCGCAGCAAGAGATCAGGTCCTGCTCGGAAAAGAGGATCGCATAAAGGGTCTGCTACGTGACCGGTGGATCGACTATCCCCGAGCGACTGAAGCCTTGCAGCTACTGCAGCGGCTCTATGACACGCCGAGACGTGAGCGCATGCCGTGTCTTCTGTTGCACGGCGACTCGAACATCGGGAAAACCAAGATAACGGCCAAGTTCAGGCGAGCGCACCCCAGCGAGTTCGACGAGAGAACCGGGGTAGAGCGGTGTCCGGTCGTGAGCGTACAGATGCCTCCCACCCCTGATTAGCGCCGCTTTTACGCCGCCTTGCTCTTTGAGCTCGGTGCGCCACATAACCCCGCCGCGGGGCTTGCCACACTCGAGCGGCTCGCTCGCGATATCTTGCGGCGGATGTCGCCGCAGATGCTAATCGTAGACGAGGTTCATCACCTGCTCGCCGGAACGTACCGTGAGCAACGTGCCTCTTTGAACCTTCTAAAATACGTGGCCAACGACCTGCAGATTAGCATGGTCCTTGTCGGTACGCGCGATGCCGTTCTAGGGCTTCAGACCGATTCACAGATGATCAGCCGATACAGACCATTCGAGATCCCAAGGTGGAGGGAAAGTGAAAGTCTTCGCAGGCTCATGGCTGCGTTCGAGAAAGTCTTGCCGCTACGAAAACCATCGAATCTGTCGCGACGTGAGATTGTCCAGCTCGTTCTCGAGATAAGCGGGGGGCTGACTGGCGCCATATCTACGATCCTCAACGAAGCAGCAGAGTTGGCGATCAGGAACGATGACGAGTGCATCGATATCGCTCACCTTGAACGAGTTGCCCGCGCGCATGTCTGACACCCACAGGCCGTGGCCCATCGCACCTCGCCCCTTCCTGGAAGAGGCGTTTGGTAGCTGGTTGGGTCGAATCGCGGCGCGGTATCAGACGAGCGTAGACTTGATCTGGGAATCGGGCACAGGCGTAGCGATGCCTAGCCTGACCAAGGCCGGCTGGATTCTCTTTCCCCCAGTTCCATCCCCAACCCTGAGCCGTCTATCTCGCGTTGCGCGGCTCAACGACGGCATTCTGAGCATGATCCAGACGCCGCATGAGTGGGTCTTCGACCAGAAGTACTTGGTGTATTGCTTCAGATGTCTTGTTCTGAACGACGCCGATGTCACTGCGTCACGGTGGAAGAGGGAGTGGCTCGATCCGTCAGCCGACTACTGCCGGGTGCACCACAGCCTGCTCGAGACTGTTCCGCAATCGATTTTCGCCAGAGCTCCGAATTTCGACGCCGCGCTGCGGGCGATATCACGTTATCGATGCCCATCGCTTAGGCTGAGCAAAACACTACGCTAGCAGTATTAGTGAACATTGCTAGCACTCCTTTGGGCACGGCTAGCATTGATTGTGAACTCCTACAGCGGGTGACCGCCATCGCACATGCGAGTGCGCCGAGCACGCCGCCGAGATTGTAGGCCGTCAGGCCGTAGCCGGCGATCGTCACCGACAATCCCTCGCCGGTGAGCATGGCAGGCTGCCAACCGCTGCCTCGACGTCCGCATCATCGAGGACGATGAACGGCGCCTTGCCGCCGAGTTCGAGCACGGCCGGTTTCAGATGACGCGCACATTGTTCCGCGATCAAGCGCCCCACGCGCGTGGAACCCGTGAAGTTGACCCGTCGGACCTTGGGATGGGCGACCAGTGCGTCGACGATGCGGGCAGCGTCCGCCGGGGCGTTCGTGACGAAATTCACCGTGCCGGGCGGCAATCCGGTCTCCTGCATCGCCTCGACGATGAGGCCATGGGTGCCGCCGCGCGGCACCGTGCCATCCGAACACATGCAGCAGGTGTTCGCCGGACACGGCCTGGGACTCCCGAACATCGTGGTCGAAACCCGATCGATTACCGTGTTGAAGAGTCTCGTCGCCCGGTCCGGCTTTCTGAGCTGGATGCTTGAACCTATGTACGTGACGGAGAGCAAGGCTGGTGTCTTCGATACGCTCGAATTGCCGAAGGTGGTCGGGCGGCGCACGTTGACCGGATTTCGGCGCGGGCGCGGTTTATTGCCGAGCCCCGCCGTCAAACTGCTCGAACAGTTGAGGCAACTGACGGCAGAGCAACGCTGACCGCTCCCCGCAGTGGCTTGCTGCTGTTCTTCCGTGCTCCTGAAACAGGAGCGAATCAAGCAGCGCCCCTAATCGAGCCGGGCGACGCGGCCCCGGACCTGTTCGACTGCATCGAAAGGTTTTATGACCCGGTTCGTCGGCATGGTTCCGCCGGCGATCTTTTATCGCTAAACGGCTCGTGAGTGTCTATGAGACGCTGGCGGGTCCAAGCGCTCGCGTCGATTACTTCGACGTTACGATCGTCCAGAACCGGGTCGAGACCGCAAGACGCGGCTAGAACGTGTGCTTGATACCCATCGACACTGCGAGCTGGCTCGACGAATTCGAATTGCCGAAATACGAGAGTTGCGCGTAGCGCTCGAGCGAGCCGGTCACGGGGTTGATACCGATGCCATCGCCAGCCATTTTTTCGAAATTGCCGATGAGGTAGAGCTGCGTTCGCTTCGAAAGATTGTAGATCGTCGCGAGGCTGACCTTGTGAATCTGAGGCCGATCCCCCGTTTCGGACATTTTTCCAATCGTGTATGCGTAGGCCAGACCGAACTGCAGCGCCTCGGAAAAACTGTACAGACTATTGACTTCGGCTGTATCGAATCGCACGTCACTGACCGGGCCGCCGGCCTGGACCAGATACCGACTGGCCAGCAACTTCGCGCGCGTAAGCGTGGCATTCACGTTGAACCGGCCGAAACTGTAGCTGCCGCCAACCCCGTATGTTCGAAGCTCGCTCGCGTTCTGCAGTTGACAATAGTTCGACGGGCTTTGCCCGCAGCTGAACTCGCCGATATATGCGTTGTTGCCGCCCAAGGCTGCGGTGAACGGATCCCGCAGCGAAAGATAACCGGCCGCAACGGAGAGGGCGCCGGACTGGTAGCCGGCCGCGACAGCCCATGCACGATTAGTTGCGAACGCTCCAGGTTGATTGCCCAGACTGAATGTGCCGCTGAAGGAGAAGCCGCCAAATGTCGGGCTCGTATACACGACGGAATTGTTCACGTTGAAAGCGGCATTCAGATTGTCAACGTCACCGAAGTGCGCGCCCGCAAAACCGGACCAGACATTGCTCGACGCATATGGCGCGAGATATGTCGTGTACGAGTCGAACTGGCGGCCAAACGTGAGCACACCGAGCTTGTCGGACTTCAGGCCGACGGTAGCATTGGCGTCAAACAGCCCGTTCGGCTCAAAGAAAGCGCCGTTGTTCGATTGAAAATAATTCTGCAAATTGAAAGTCGCGGCCATTCCGCCGCCGAGATCCTCTACGCCTTTTATACCGAATGACGACGGCGCGCTGTTACCGGCGGTCATTTGCCAAGCGCGTCTTCCCGAAACACCGGCGCCGTCCGCGACCTGCTGGTTGGACAGGAACGTGATGCCGGTGTCGACCACACCGTAAAGTGTGACGCTGCTTTGAGCGGCGGCCATCATCGGCCCACATGCGACGATAGCAGCAACGGATGCACGGATTGCGCGGGTCCGAAACTTTGCAGATGTGGCCTTGAAAGAGGATGAACTCGCGCGGCGATTCATTACCGCGTACCGGTTGATTTCTGGATTGCGCATTCGAACGACTCCTGGAATCGACGTGTTTCGGCCGAACGCCGTCCTGCGGCGATCGCCGCCTGCGTTGGACCGATTGATGGGTTTCAGTCGGCTCTTCTACGAGCCGTGTTCTGGAGCGCCGGGGAAACTCACAGCTCGGAGAGGAAGCGTCCCAGACTGCTGTAGCGATCCGGACGAGCCTTGCGCAACCAAAGTGCGTACATCACGCCGCCGAGCGCAAGCGCGGCGATGCCGTAAGGGAAGCAATAGATCCACCGCGACGTCGATCCGGTCATCAGATCGAGGTGGCTGACTTCCATGAATACGAACCACGCAAGTGCGATCGCGCTTGCCGCCGGTGCTATTTGCCTCACCCACGCGTTCTCGCCACGGGTGCCCCGCATGAAAAAGGCGATCACCGAAAGCGAAGTCAAGCATTGGACCGACAGGAGACCGATGGTCGAGAGTGCGGCCGTATAGGGCAGGACGACATTCATCGGATCGGACTTCGACCATGCGAACAGGAGCAGAGCCGCGGCCACGGCGGCAGCTTGCACCGCACATGCAACTACGGGCGCTTGCTGTCCTCGTGATACCGTTGAAAGCACCCTTGGCAGCACCTCTTCTCGCCCGAGCGAGAAAATGTACCGGGACGTGGTGTTGTGGAAGCTGAGAAGTGCGGCGAACAGGCTGGTAAGCATCAGCACTTGCATCGCCTCGGAAATGAATTTGCCGGCGATACGCTCTGCCATTCCGTACCACAAGCTGGCGGGATCTTTCCCAGCCACGGAGACGACCTCGCTGGGACCCCAGACGACGATCAGCGCCCAAACGGAGAAGGTATACAGCACCATGATCGTCGTGATGGAGATATAGGTCGCCAATGGAATATTACGATGTGGCTCCTTTGCTTCTTCCGCATAAATCGCAGTGGTTTCAAAGCCCATGTACGAACCGACTACAAACACGATTGCCGTTCCAAAACCAGCAGTGAAGGTATGCTGCGGGGTGAAAGATGCGAGCGTATAGCCAGCGGGACCGCCGTGCAAAACTGCCGCGACGTCGAATACGGCGATAACGAGCATTTCGGCAGCGAGGAGGAAAAACAATAACCGACCGCTGATCTCAATGTTGGTGATACTCGCTACAAGAATGACGAGCAGCGCACCGAGACAGCATATCCACCATGGCACGTCAACGCCGATCCAGTCGTGTACGCTTGTCGACAGGAAGAATCCAAGCATGCCGTAACAGGCGAGCTGCATTGCGTTGTACGACAAGATGGCGACAAACGCGGCGCTGATGCCCCACGGCCGCCCGAGTCCCTGAGCGATGTACGCATAGAACGCACCCGCGTTCGTGGTGTATTTGCTCATTGCGGTGAAGCCAACGCTGAAGAGCACATAGACCAGGCCGACGATGACAAATACCGAAGGCAGCCCGATACCGTTGCCCATGGTGAGGGAAACGGGAACCGCGCCTACCAGAGCGGTCAAGGGGCCGTTGGTTGCGATTACGGCCGAGACTATTGCGAAGAGCCCTAAAGCGCCCTTCCGCAGTTGCGGTTGATTTGCTTCTCTTGCGGCATCCATGGTGGGGTTCCTTCCAAAATTAGGACGAAAGGCTGGTGTTATTGGCGCGTACATTGGTCAACGCAAGTACTTTTGATCTGTCGCGTCGACCTCTCACAGGAGACGGATTCCCGTGCGGTACCGGCATCTGTCGAACTGATTTTCAGCGGCCGAAATCAATCGTCAATCATCCCAAAGTTGCAAAGCCAGTGTTTCCCCTAGTGCGAGATACGCCCGGGTCTCCCAGGTCGAAGGCGTGAATGACGAAAAAGGGGTCGTCCAAGCGTAGATTTCAGGTTGGAAGCGGAGGCACTGATTCGCGCCATCGTGCGCAACGATCCCGCCAAAACTCGGGAGAAGCGTTGGCTGAGCATTCTCCGACACTTAATCTTCGTTCCAGCAAATAGATCGAGGATTGAGATGAAAACCAAAGCCGCAATCGCCTGGAAGGCGGGGCAGCCGCTGACGATCGAGGAAGTCGATCTCGAAGGGCCGCGCGCTGGCGAAGTGCTGATCGAAGTGAAGGCGACGGGCATCTGCCACACCGACTACTACACGCTGTCGGGCGCCGATCCGGAAGGGATCTTCCCGGCGATCCTCGGCCATGAGGGCGCGGGCGTCGTGGTCGACGTCGGCCCCGGCGTCGGCACCCTGCGCAAGGGCGACCACGTGATTCCGCTCTACACGCCCGAATGCCGCGAGTGCAAGTTCTGCCTGTCGCGCAAGACCAACCTGTGCCAGAAGATCCGCGCGACACAGGGCAAGGGGCTGATGCCCGACGCGACGTCGCGCTTCTCGCTCGACGGCAAGCCGCTGTTCCACTACATGGGCACGTCGACGTTCTCGAACTACATCGTCGTGCCGGAGATCGCGGTCGCGAAGGTGCGCGAGGACGCGCCGTTCGACAAGATCTGCTACATCGGCTGCGGCGTGACGACGGGCGTCGGCGCGGTCGTGTACTCGGCGAAGGTCGAGGCCGGCGCGAACGTCGTCGTGTTCGGGCTCGGCGGCATCGGCCTGAACGTGATCCAGGGCGCGAAGATGGTCGGCGCGGACAAGATCATCGGCGTCGACATCAACCCGAAGCGCGTCGAGCTCGCGAAGAAGTTCGGGATGACGCACTTCATCAACCCGAACGAAGTCGAGAACGTGGTCGACCACATCGTGCAACTGACCGACGGCGGCGCGGACTACTCGTTCGAGTGCGTGGGCAACGTGAAGCTGATGCGCCAGGCGCTCGAGTGCACGCACAAGGGCTGGGGCCAGTCGTTCATCATCGGCGTGGCGGCAGCCGGTGAGGAAATCAGCACGCGCCCGTTCCAGCTGGTCACGGGCCGCGAGTGGAAGGGTTCGGCGTTCGGCGGCGCGCGCGGCCGCACCGACGTGCCGAAGATCGTCGACTGGTACATGGAAGGCAAGATCAACATCGACGACCTGATCACGCACACGCTGCCGCTCGAGCGGATCAACGAAGGCTTCGACCTGATGAAGGCCGGCGAGTCGATCCGCTCGGTCGTGCTGTACTGACCGGGAGCGCACCGCGATGCTCGAACTCGTTTCCTCGCATGCGTGCCACGGCGGCGAGCAGCGTTTCTACCGTCACGATTCGGCGGCCATCGGCCTGCCGATGAAGTTCTCGGTGTACCTGCCGCCGCAGGCCGCGCACGGCCGCGTGCCGGCGCTGTTCTATCTCGCGGGGCTCACGTGCACCGACGAGACGTTCGCGATCAAGGCCGGCGCGCAGCTATACGCGGCGCAGCACGGCATCGCGCTCGTGATGCCCGACACGAGCCCGCGCGGCGCGGGCGTGCCGGGAGAGACCGACGCGTGGGACTTCGGCGTCGGCGCGGGTTTCTACGTCGATGCGACCGAGGCGCCGTGGTCCGCGCATTACCGGATGGAGTCGTACGTGACGGGCGAGCTGCGCGTGCTCGTCGCGGCCGAACTGCCGATCGACGGTGCGCGGCTCGGCATCTTCGGGCACTCGATGGGCGGCCACGGCGCGCTGACGCTCGCGTTGCGCCATCCGGGCCTGTACCGGTCGGTGTCGGCGTTCGCGCCGATCGCCGCGCCGACGCGCTGCCCGTGGGGCGAGAAGGCGTTCTCGGGTTACCTCGGCGCCGATCGCGATGCGTGGAAGGCGCACGACGCAAGCGAACTCGTCGCGCGTGCCGATGCGCCGAAGTTCGCGGACGGCATCCTCGTCGATCAGGGCCTCGCCGATCAGTTCCTCGCGAACCAGCTCAACCCCGACGTGTTCGAAGGCGCCTGCGCGAAGGCCGGCCAGCCGCTGACGCTGCGCCGTCATCCGGGCTTCGACCACGGCTATTTCTTCATTTCAACTTTCATCGCGGACCACATCGGGCATCACGCGACTGCCCTCGGTGCGTACCGAGGGTGAATACACAATCATCCGAAGATTCATTCTGGCGCGCAGCGCCGTACCATCACGTCACTCAAAGAGGAGAATCATGGCAGTCTTTACGCACATCACTGTCGGCACGAACCATCTCGAGAATGCGCGCTCGTTCTACGATCGCGTGCTTGGAGAAATCGGCTTGAAGCGTGTCGCCGACCTCAACGACAACGGCTCCATCTGGGGTCAGGAGTCTCCGTCCTTCTTCGTTCTGAAGCCGGCGAATGGCCAAGCAGCCACCGTTGGGAATGGCGTGACCGTCTCGTTTGAAGCACCGGATCGCAAGTCGATCGACGCGTTTTACAAAAGCGCGCTTGCCGCAGGTGGAAAATGCGAAGGTCCTGCCGGACCGCGTGGCTGGGCGCCAAACGCATATGCTGCTTACGTGCGCGATCTGGATGGCAACAAACTTGCCGTCTATTGCTTCAAGGCTGAGTAACCCGACACCATTGCCAGAAAATGAGCTTTCGGCCTTGAGTTTTCCAGCCGCACCAGTACTACGTCTATGAGGCCGATCCGCCTGCGTTCATCTCGCATTCGCAACGAAGGCAGGCGGAATCCTGCCCATCCGGGTAAAGGAACCGCGCCTGTCAGGCTTCTCGGTGATCGGCTGGAGGTACCTGAGCCGAAGCGCAGACGGTTTATTTCGGCTTCGTTTCTTCCCCTGTGCTTCTGTAAGTGCTCGGGCTTATACCGAGCACCTTTTGAAAAGAGCGTCGCATCAATTCGTAGCTCCCGAACCCGACGTGACTCGCGATCGCCTTGGCAGGCAGGGATGTCTCGCGAAGTAGCTGGCTCGCCATATCGATACGTGTCTTCTCCAGGTAACGTCCAGGCGTCATGCCCATTTCCTCATGGAATACCCTTAAGAAGTTACGTTCGCTCATGGAGATGTATCCGGCCATCTCGGCAACGGAAAGCTTCCGTGTGATGTTTTCCAGGAGCCACTCTTGCAGTTGCCGAATTTCAATTCGGTTGGTCTGCTGAACTCGGAGGTGTACGCTCAACTGAGATTGTGTGCCCGAGCGCTTGAGGTAGACCACAAGATCGCGGGCGACCAAATGGGCAAGTTCCGGTCCGTGATCTTGCTCGACCATTGCGAGTGCCAGATCGATCCCGGCAGTGACGCCAGCTGATGTCCACAGCCAATCGTCGTTCAGGAAGATGCATTCTTCATCGATTGAAACCTTAGGATAGCGGTCCTTCAGTTCATCTCGAACGCTCCAGTGCGTCGTGGCGCGATGTCCGTCGAGCAGACCGGCGGCGGCAAGGAAGAAGACGCCGGAACAGAGTCCCGCGGTTCTTTGGAGTCGACTCGCCACCGAGCCGAACCAATCAACGATTTCAGGATTTTGCGCGACGGCATCGTCGATGCTCCGCGTGCCTACGACAAACGCGGTATGCGGCACCGACAATGGAGAAAGCGATTTGGTCGGTGTGAGGGAGGCGACCGAGTCGGATGCGATGGGGGTCACCTTGCTCGCAACAATCCGCACGTCGTAACCTGGCGGGCGGCCTAGCTCCGCAAGATGGATGTTCGCATAAGAGAACACGGACATCGGCCCGACCGCGTCCAGGAGCTTGAAACCTTCATAAATGATCAGGTCGATGGTGATGGTCGGATGGGTGAGCCGCTTTTTCATACGCTGTGTTGACCGCAGTGAGTCTATTCACCTCCGATAATGGAAGTGACGATGGAAAGCAATTCGGCACGCAATGGCGGTGCGCTCGTGGCGTCGACGTACGTTCGTCTACCCGCCTCCCGGATCGCACCGACGAGCAGAATAGCGCACGCATCGGCGCGCGAATGCCCCTTCTTCCCCCGGAATCGCGGCGTGGCTCTCAGATCATCCGTGATCTCGGCGCGAACCCAACCGGATGTCCTGCCGATCGCTGGCGCCAAAATCGGTGCCAGAGCTGGTTCGGCAACACTGTACAGCTTTCCCTTGCGCGGGTCCGCGCAGATGGCGAAGTAAGCATCTGCGAACGCCATGATCTTCTCCGACGGTGAATTTCCGCCATCCCGAAGCCTGGTGCTATCTCGTTGAAACTCGGCACCGATCTGCTCGTAAGCTAGAAGAAGCAGTTGATCGCGGCCACCCGGAAAGTGGTTGTAAAACGTTCCTTTGGACAAGCCCGCCCGTCTGAGAACGTCATCCAGCGCACACAATCCCGCGCCGCTGTCTGCAAGCTCCGTCGTTACTGCATCGACAAGATCGTCCCTGACTCGGAGCTTATTGCGCTCACGCAAGGTCAATGGCGTTTTCGAGGTCACTGCGAGGAGCGTGGATGCGGGTTCGGACATGCGACTGTCTCACACGGCGGTTTTCGGGGTTGAGGGCATTCGTCGGGTGGCAGCGCCGACCGTTCTATTGTGGGACGAGGTCGTTCACTTGGCAAGAAAACGTGGACATCGAGTCCAATTTATGGTTTTGGAGTATTGACGCGGTTTTTTTCGCTTTCTAACATGGATTCGTCACGGTGCATGTTTACTTCAGGTCGTTTTTTCGCTCCTGGCAAGTGTTCAAGAGGGAAGACGGTCTTTGCCGAACAGGGATGCGATCATGCGTAGCGAGAAGACGGGTGCCGAACAATTTGCAAGGCAGACATTGAATTTCATGTCGAATCTGCTGGGCGTCGACTCGATTGCGTTCTATCACATCGACGACGAAACGCGAGAGTCTCAGTTCAAGTTGCTGAACGTGCCGGCAGGCTTCCTCAGCGACTACTTGACGTATGCGGGGGATCTCGACCCACTTTCTCCCGTCCGGGCTCAATCCTTAGGGGGCGCTACAGCATTGCTAAGCAACGAGCTTGGCGAAAGTGACGGCGACCGGGAGTATCACCGCTTCATGCGACTGCATGGATTCCGGGACACTATCGAACTGTTCTTCCGGTGCAATGGACAAATGGTCGGAGGATTGAGCGTGCTTCTGAACGACGGTTCAGCCGCTCCTGATCGCAGGACTGAACTGCTGCAACGTTGTCGGATCGCACAGCCTTACATCGAGCACAATATTGCAAGCGGTCCTCACGCTTCCGTCATTCGCGTCCGCGAGTGGCTGGCGACCGCCCATGGCCTTTCGAAGAGGGAGGTGGCGGTTGCCGAATTAGTGGCGGCTGGTCGATGCAACAAGAGGATCGGAGGAGAGCTGTCGATCGCGGTCACAACCGTGAAAACTCACCTGGTTCACATCTTCGACAAGGTCGGCGTCGATAGCCGTGCTGCGCTGATCGCAAAGATCAATGCTTTCTCGTCGTAACGGGGCGGCCTAGCCTCTACTAAGTACCCGCTTGTCCGTGTCGGGAAAGCAAATGCTCCAGCGTCGTTTCACTCGGCGTTGGATGGAGTGGATGGTGCGCGGCAAAGTTTATCAGTCGGACCACCCAATCCTCGGGTTCAGCGCCGATGTCCAGCACGTTCAAACAAGCGTAATCTTGCTCGATGCTGGCGAAATACGCACCGCGATTTCCCGATAGCGCTCGGGAGATGATCGCGGTGTTGACCCCGCCGTGTACCGCAAGGAGCGCCACTTTCCAGGTGTCGTCCAACCGCAATGCCTCGATCTCGGAGTCGACCCGTGTCGTGAAGTCGCGAATCGTCTCGCCATTCATAAATGCCCAGGAACCCGGCACAAGTCGAACTCCCGCAAAGAACGCTCGATCCAGGCTGGTGCGAGACAACGCACTGACGTCGCCACCATGAATTTCGCATAGCGAATCAAAGTTTTCCACGGAGGTCACTCCGAGACTACTTCCGATGATCTGGGCGGTTTCGCGGGACCGGAGCAGCGTGCTTGAGAGAATTCGGTCTACGACCACGTTGTTCTGTTCCAGAAATGCGGCCGTCTGCGCTACCTGTGCTCTTCCGAGACTCGAAAGAGGCGGGTTCTGGTCCATTTGGCTCTGTTGGGGGAAGTAGTTCACCTCCCCGTGGCGGATGAGATAGATCCTTCGCCGACCGGACAAGCTGGGTTCACGCTGCATTTCCTGCACCCGTGGAGGTGGAAAATTCGGAGTATCCGGACATACTCGGAAAGACGGAAATTGCTGCCTACGCGCCGGGCGCGCGGCAGCTGTGGCGTCAGCGGGCCGCAGTCTGGAGCAGTGTCCCGAATTCGGGTGAATCGATCCGCTTTTTCACCTTGTCAAGGCTACGATTCAATTCACCCACGTAATCGTAGTCAGCGTTCTTGTCACTTGCTCCTTGCGCGACCGTCCATAGGCCGAGACTGCAGTAATCGGCGGCGAGTGCGAAGAGGCGCACGCGGGCCTGCCTGCATGCATCGTTGGTGCCGAAGTAGTCTTCACACATCTGGCCGATCGAATCGGTGTCGAGCTCACCGTACGTCGCGATGAAACCGAGTTCGTAGCAGCGATCGCCATTCCCGGACAAATCGTAGTCGACGAGTCGTACGTCACAAGTCGTCGTCTCGAGAATGTTCGCACCGTAGAGGTCGTTGTGACATGGAACGAAGTCGGTGATTCGAAGGTCGAGAACCTTTTCGACTCGCGCCATCACTTTGCACAGTTCTTCATAACCGTCGGGAAGGTCCACGCCGCGTTGGCGCGCGCATGCAAACTGTGATCTGGCGTCCGAAAACGGGCTGAAATCCCGTGCGAAGCGAGCGCCGCTATCGTGGAGTCGACGCGCGGCGCTTAGAAGGCGCCTGCGGCCCGCGCGATCCGAGGTGTCGAGAAGTTTGCCGGGAAGAAATTCGACCACAAGTGCGAGTGGCTCCGTGGTGATCTTCAATACCCGCGCACCAATACCCAACTCGCCCGCCAGACGCGTGTTTTCCATCGCGACGCCGGACGGCGGAATCACGCCAAGTCCCTCCCAGGTCGTATTCCACAACTTGAGCATGCACTTGCGGTCGCCGTCGATGGCCACCAAGTTTTTGTGCGCACCGCCGCCAGACATCCATTCGAACACGGGCCGGGAGTCTGCCCAACCCGGTGTTTGACGGATGACATCTTCAGCGCGCTTAAGCAGATCAACGTCGAGGACGGTTTCGATGACACTCATTTCGTCACCTCGCTGCTTTTGAGTTTGAACCGTGCCGTCGTGAAGGTATCGAGGTCCGGACGTTCCGTGCCATCGACGAAATCGGCCAGTGCTTTGCCGACCACAGGCGCGTAACGAAATCCGCGGCCGGTACACCCTGCGCCGATAACGACGTTCCTATGGTCCGGATGTGCCCCGAGCAGCCAGTGACCGTCCTTGCTTTCGCTCCACATGCACACCGCGCCGCCCACAGGTTCTGCATCGAGCTGCGGCAAGCGCTGACGGAGCACCTCGCGCACGCGCTCGACATCGTTTGCCTTGATATCTTGACTGATCGTATCGGGATCGATGATATCTATGCGAGTTGCGACGCTGAACTTGTAGGTGCCGTCAGGTTCGGGACATCCGTAAGCCGGCATCCCGGGGTCGCCCGGGGGAGCGGCAAAGAAGAGGGCGGGCATTGCGACATGACCCGCCGGGACCTTGAAATTGACGAGTACTTGACGCTCTACGTCCACTGGAAGGTCAAGGTTCAGTATCCTGTTCGACCTCGCGCCCGCGGTGACGACGAGCTTGTCAGCTCGATACGTGCCCTGGGCAGTGTGGACTTCCACGCCGCGGGCGTCGGCGCTCCACGTCAGAACGGGTTCGTCGAAGCGGAACTCGACACCGTGTTCGGAGGCCAATTTCTGCAAGGAGCGAATGGCAGGTTCGACCAGGATAATCGAGCCATTCGGTTCCCACACCGTCAGCTCGCTCTCTCGGGTTTTCAGCCACGGGAAACGTGCAGACGACTCGGAATCGGAAAGAACTTCGTATTCGAACTCGCTTTTTTGCAGGTTGGAAAGCGTCTTGTCGAACCACTCCGAACCGGGTTCGCCGATGAACGCCGAACCGGTTTTGACCAGAATGTCCTGACCGACCTTCTTCGAAACTTCGCCCCACATCTCCCAGGCGGCTTCGGTAAGCTTGATGTAGGCAGGGCCGGAACTGTTCGATTGCCGCGCGAGGCGAGTCGCGCCGCCGTGCGAGCCAACCTTGTGAGGCGGACGAAATGCATCGATCGCCAGCACCCGATAGCCACGGGCGGCCAATTGCCAGCTTGCTGCGCTTCCCCAGGTGCCGGCACCGAGAACGATCACATCGAAACTGCTCATCATAAATCCCGAAGAACATGGAGCTCGTGGACGTCCTTCGTCCGACGATCCTCGCCGTTAATGAATGGTCGTTGTCGGCTCAGCCGGCATCGACGTCTGCAGCCCGACCTTGACCGGACTTTCATTCATTTTTCTCAGCAGAAAATAAATTGTCGTCCTCCAAAGGTTGGAGACTCGACTAGGGTTTCTACGTGCTACCGGATAAAGATCGGAATCGACAACCCAGGTGTTCGTGTGCCTTGCGCGCTCTATCGTGCTGTTTGGAGCCTTCGGTAACCCCTCGGATCCAATATTTGGTTTGCAAGCTGCCAGCAAATCAAACCTTCGATTGATTCGAACTCGGAGCCGTTCGTGAAGAATCTAGCCAATTGACGGAGGGTGGCGCATCGTGGCGCATTTGGCGCCGAGACCGGTTCATGGCCATAACTCTCCGTGAAATTTTTCAGGAGCGGAAATTGAACACTCAGGACGATTCGGTGATGGACCTCTCGACTGCAGCGCCAGAGCAGCCTTTTGAGGATCGTGAGGAAACGATCGCGGCGTCGACGCGCTACCTCGCGTCCGAGAGTGGTAGATTGCTGCGCGGTCTCGGCGCTGACTTGATCATTGGCGCGCGCGCGCGAGCGCAGTTCCAGGACGCTTTCAGCGGAAAATGGTACTGGAACATGCACTGCAACGGTGGAGTGTTCAACATGGGCCACCGTAACGAGCGGTTACTCCAGGCACTCCGCGGTGCGCTCGACACGTTGGACATTGGCAACCATCGATTCACTTCCGGCATCCGGGCGCAAGCCGCACAGAAACTGACCAGGTCGACTGGCGGCGTGCACGCTGGCGTGGTTTTCAACGCGTCCGGCGGGGAAGCGAATGACCTCGCTATTCGGCTCGCACGCGGCGTTACGGGGCGGCAGAAAGTGATCAGCATTGTGGGCGGCTACCACGGCCACACAGGTATCGCCATCTCGACCACGGACCCGGAATTTTCCGCTCCTTTCGGTGGACCGCTCCCAGGCTTCGTTCAGGTTCCGTGGAATAACCTGTCCGCGATGGAAGCGGCGATCGACGACGACACGGCCGCGGTCGTCATGGAAACCCAGCCCTCGTCATGTGGCTTCCTTCTCCCGACAGACGGATATCTGCAGGCTGTGGAGAAGCTATGTCGCGATAGAGGAGCGATGTTGCTCATTGACGAGGTACAGACCGGTATGGGCCGGACCGGACATGTCTGGTCGTGGCAGCACCATGCCATTGAACCGGACATTTTCGTGAGCGGAAAGGGCCTGTCTGGCGGCGTCTACCCCATGGCGGCAACGATGATGAAGCAGCCGATCTTCGATCATCTTCATCGGTTTCCCTACGGACAGGTCTGCACGTACGGCGGTAACGAAATCGGCAGCGCCGTGCTGTGCGAACTTCTCGACATGGTAGATAACCCGACGTTCCTCGGACAGGTGCGCTCGTTGAGTCAGCAATTCCACGAAGGCTTTGCCGATGCCGCGTTCGACTACTGGACGATCGGATTGAGCGGCGGCATAGGTCGAAACACGCCTGACTGGGCGCTGGCCGCAATGCCCAAGCTGTACGAAGCCGGAGTATGGGCAGTGTTCTCGTCGTTCAACAAGAGCGCGTTGCAATGCAAGCCCGTCATGATCATGACGGCGGAAGAGGCGGACCGACTCATCGGCGTGGTGAAAGCCGCGCTTCGCTAGTCTGAATTTCAACCAGTGCGCGGGGGCGGTCGGTGGACCTGCGTCACCTATCGCCTACGCTCAGATACGAACATTGAGAGCCTGGAGCACCAAGGGAGGAGCCAACGCATGAAAATCCATCTGAATGTCGTCAACGGCATGTTGGTCGAGGCCGTGGAGACCATTGAATCGCTCAACCCGGCGACCTCCGAGCCCATTGGTCGTGTTCCCGTTTCGACGAAAGCGGATGTCGATGCAGCAATTGCCGCTGCCCGGGCGGCGCAACCTGCGTGGATGTCGCTTTCAGAGGGCGCTCGAAGCGCCGCGCTACAGCGAGTGGCCGACGTTCTCAAAGAGAACGCCGAGTATCTCGCCACGTGGATCACCCGCGAGCAAGGAAAGCCTTTGGGCGGCGTCGGCCCGGATCAGATCCCCGGTTCGCGATTCGAGATGTGGGGCTGCGAGGTCTGGACCCGGGTACCTGCGAGCTTGGATCTGGCTCCTGAGGTCTTGTTCGAGGACGAAACTCGACGCGACGTCATGCACCGCCAGCCATATGGCGTGGTGGCCGCCATTGCGCCATGGAACTGGCCTCTGCTTATTGCGATCTGGCAAATTATTCCGGCGTTGCGGATGGGTAACACGGTCGTGCTCAAGCCATCCGAGCTGACCAGTATCTGCACGCTAGAGATGGTTCGCTTGATCTCGGAGGTGCTTCCGCCGGGCGTGCTGAACACGGTGAGCGGAGATGGCAGGGTCGGCGGCTTGCTGACTTCGCATCCTGGCGTAGACAAAATTCTATTCACGGGGTCAACCGCCACCGGCTCTCGCATTTCGGCGGTCGCAGCCGAAACTGTTACACCTACGACGATGGAGTTGGGCGGCAACGATGCCGCTATTGTTTTACCCGATGCGAACCCTAAAGATATTGCGCAAGGGTTGTTCTGGGGGGCTTTCCTCAACATGGGTCAAACGTGCGCATGTATCAAACGACTCTACGTCCCTGAGCACCTTCACGATGAAATCGTTTCGGAGCTCAAGGCAATCGCTGAAATGCTTCCGATGGGCGACGGGCTCACTACGGGCGTCGCGATCGGTCCCATTCAAAACCGCGCGCAATACGACAAAGTGTTGGCGCTTGTGGAAGCTGCGCGCGCCGAAGGTGGAACCGTGGTGTGCGGCGGTGTAGCCCCGTCAGGCGCCGGTAACTTCTATCCAATTACGCTTGTGACCGGTCTGAAGGACGGCGCCCGTCTGGTGGATGAAGAGCAATTCGGTCCGGTTCTCCCAATCATTAAATACTACGAATTGGCGGAGGCCATCGATAACGCGAATCGTCTCGAGGTTGGACTCGGCGCCTCGGTGTGGTCGTCAAACCCTGACCGCGCAGCGGGAATTGCGTTAAAGATTCAGGCGGGGACCGTTTGGGTCAATCAGCATGGCGCCATTCACCCCATGGTCCCTTTCGGCGGCATCAAAGGCTCGGGCTGGGGAGTAGAGTTTGGAATCGACGGCTTGAAGTCCATGACCCAACCACACGTTATCAGTATCAAAAAGTGACGCGGCCGACTGTTGAGCCCGCTCCGTATTCATAGCCGTTTTGAAATTCTGCAAAAGCCGCTCCTTTCGCCGGACGACGCGCAGGATGGCCCGGCCGCCGCGTTGCATGCACGCTTCGTCGAACGCATCGCGAACGGGCGGCGCAACGACGTGCATGCCGACGATTTGCTCGCCGTGGCCGGCCGCGCTGACCGATGGCCGCACCGGGACCGCGCTCGCCGCGCACACAGGCGTGGTGGATCTTGTGCTCGTCGATCTCGCGCGCTCCAGTGCAGCGACGCCGCGTATGCGGACGCGGTCGGCCTGTTCCAGCAGGCGGGTTTTCGCGTCGTCGGCGTCGCGGACGTGCCGGGCATGGTCGCGATGCGCACCGTCGCGATGCTCGCGAACGAGGCGGCCGACACGGTGAACCAGGGCGTGTGCTCGCCCGCCGATCTCGATCTCGCGATGGAGAAGGGCGTGAACTACCCGTGCGGCCCGCTCGCGTGGGCCGATGCGATCGGCCTCGGCCGCGTGCATCGCGTGCTGTCGAATCTCGCGGCGAGCTACGGCGAGGACCGCTATCGCGTGTTGCCACGCATTGCCATGCTGCACGCGGCCGGCCGCACGTTCCGGTCGTAGCCGCCGGCCCCGTTACCCCGAACACGATAACGACATCACTCCATTGGAGGAGCACCCCGATGACTCACCCGACGCATCCCGCCGCCGCCCTCGAGCCGATCGAGACCGCCAGCCGCGACGAACTGCAGGCGCTGCAGCTCGAGCGCCTCAAGTGGTCGCTGCGCCACGCGTACGACAACGTCCCGCACTATCGCCGCACGTTCGATGCGGCGGGCGTGCATCCGGACGACCTGAAGTCGCTCGCCGATCTCGCGAAATTCCCGTTTTCGACCAAGAACGATTTGCGCGACAACTATCCGTTCGGGCTGTTCGCGGTGCCGCGCGAGCAGGTCGTGCGCGTGCACGCGTCGAGCGGCACGACGGGCAAACCGACGGTGGTCGGCTACACCGCGCGCGACATCGATACCTGGGCGAACGTCACCGCGCGCTCGATCCGCGCGGCCGGTGGCCGCCCGGGCGACACGCTGCACAACGCCTTCGGCTACGGGCTCTTCACGGGCGGTCTCGGGATTCACTACGGCGCGGAACGGCTCGGCTGCATGGTCGTGCCGATGTCGGGCGGCCAGACCGAGAAGCAGGTGCAGCTAATCCGCGATTTCGAGCCGAAGATCATTCTCGTCACGCCGTCGTACATGCTGAACCTGATCGACGAGATGGTGCGGCAGGGGATGGACCCGGCCGAATCGTCGCTGAAGATCGGCATCTTCGGCGCCGAGCCGTGGACGCAGGCGCTGCGCGAGGAAGTGGAGACGCGCGTGGGCATCGACGCGCTGGACATCTACGGGCTGTCGGAAGTGATGGGCCCGGGCGTCGCATGCGAATGCGTGGAGACGAAGGACGGCCCGGTGATCTGGGAAGACCATTTCTATCCGGAGATCATCGATCCCGTCACGGGCGAAGTGCTGCCCGACGGCAGCCAGGGCGAGCTCGTGTTCACGTCGCTGACGAAGGAAGCGATGCCGGTGATCCGCTACCGCACGCGCGACCTCACCGCGCTGCTGCCGCCGACCGCGCGCACGATGCGCCGTCTCGCGAAGATCACCGGCCGCTCCGACGACATGCTGATCGTGCGCGGCGTGAACGTGTTCCCGAGCCAGATCGAGGAGATCGTCGTGGCGCTGCCGCAGCTGTCGGGCCAGTTCCAGATCACGCTGTCGCGCGACGGTCACATGGACCGGCTCGACCTCGCGGTCGAACTGCGCTCCGAAGCGGCCGCGTCGGTCACCGAAAGCGATCGCGCGGCGCTCGCGCGCGAGCTGCAGCACCGGATCAAGACGATGGTCGGTGTGTCGTCCGGCGTGACGGTGCTGGCGGCCGGCGGCATTCCCGCGAGCGGGACCGGCAAGGCGCGCCGCGTGATCGATTGCCGTCACGCGGCGTGACCCCAGCCCGCCGCCGCCGCTTCAGTCCCGATCGCTTCCTCTTTAGGAGTTCAGTCTGGATTGCTGGTTCGTCGTGATCCGCATTAGGAATCCTGGACCGATTCGAGAGTGAGTTTCGCGGCAAACTTGACCCTGAACCAGAAGGAGGTTTGCCATGAAACGCGAGCGCTTTTCGATCGAACAGATTGTGGCTGTGCTCAAGCAGGCAGAGTTGGGCATGCCGGTGGCCGATGTGATCCGGCAGGTCGGTATTTCGGAACAGACGTTCTATCGGTGGAAGAAGCAATACGCCGGCATGCAGTCAGATCAGGTACGCGAGCTCAAGCAGTTGCAGGACGAGAACGCGCGACTCAAGAAGCTGGTTGCTGAACTGAGCCTGGACAAGGCCATCCTGCAGGACGTTGCATCAAAAAATGTATGGTCCGCCCCGGCTTTGCAAGGCGAGGAAGCCGTTAAAAACCCTGGGATGTTTGCTCCCAGGGCCACGTGACGCGTCGCTGCCCAATCCATGGAAATTGTCGCTGTACGAGTTCGTGAAATTCTCGGTTCAACAACGCGACGCGCAATTGCACAACACTGTGTGCTCCCGGGCGACTCCAGCGCATATGCTGGCTCTTGCACATTCGACGGCCAACGATTCGGTTAATCGAAGACTCGACGAAGCCTGTGGAGATTCGGCATCCCGCACGTTGCCATGTGCGATAGTCAATCAGCGAGTCAACATTGTTTTGCAGATAGGTGACTACATTCAAGAGGTTGTGACTTGCTTTTCCGGCTTGGTTGCTCATTGCTGGATCCCGTTTCTCACGCAGATCAAGTGCGGTGGACTAGACTAAATCTGACAGTGGTTGGTTTTTCATGCTGGCGCGCATTGGCGCGGAGGGCGTAGCCCGTAGCGGCAATGCGCGCCGCGAACAGCAAGGAGTCCGCCATGACTCAGGAGCAGAAGGTAATTCGTGCCAAGGTCGGCATACTCGAGCTGGCCCGGCAACTCGGCAACGTCAGCCAGGCCTGTCGCGTGATGGGTTACTCGCGCGACAGCTTCTACCGATTTAAGGAACTGTACGATCGAGGCGGTGAAGCTGCTGTAGGCGTTCATTATTAGCGCTAGCCGTGTTCAGAAACGTTGCAAGCGGAAATTCTCAAAGAAGCCTCGGCGAACAGGGACTTTTTGAAGTTTTCTGGCGGCTGCTTAGCCGTTGCGTTTCTGCAACGGAAACTTGGCCAATGTTCACTAACGTTGCTAGCACGTTGCACGTGTTCTTTAATACTGCTAGCGCACGTGTCGCGTGGATTGATAGGGATCCATATGGCTTCGATCGAAGAGCGGGCCGCTCGAGCAGCGAAGATTGCGTCCGTGCTTCGACCGCTTGGCAACGGTGTGCTTTCCCGACAGCAGGCTGAACGAGCAGCACAGCTATTAGGCGTTCACTGCACCACCGTATATCGCCTGCGTCGACGTTTCCTCGCAGATCCGGTCGCCAGTACATTAGAGCCAAGGCAGCCGGGTAGGGCGACCGGGGGCAAACTGGACGCCGCCGTCGAATGCGTCATCGACGAGGCCGTGCACGAATGGCTCCCCGATCAGCGGCACCTTGCGCATCCTGCGACTGATCTTGTACTTGAGGTGAAACGTCGCTGCAGCGTTGCAGGTCTATCGCCTCCGAGCAGGTCAACAATAGCTCGACGGTGGCTCTCCTATCGCGAGCAGGATGCTTTGGCACGAGCGGCCCTCCCGAACGCTGCAGTTGCCCCTGGCACATTCCAGGTCCGACATCCGTTAGATATCGTGCAGGTTGATCACACGCAAGCGGACATCCTGCTAGTTAGCGAACTGGACGGACAGATTATCGGTCGACCGTGGCTGTCTGTGGCTCTCGACGTTGCTACGAGATGTGTGCTTGGCTTTTATGTCGCAATGGAGAGGCCGGGGGCTGCGACGGTAAGCTTGCTCCTCTCGCGCGTAGTTCTACGGAAAGAGCCGTGGCTCGAAAGACTAGGCGTTGAGGCTGACTGGCCGATGCGCGGTATCCCTCGAACGCTGCATCTTGATAACGCGGCCGAATTCAAATGATCCTGCCTCGTTTTCACGTACAGCATGTCATGCAGCAGCGCGCAGGGTTTCGTATTCGACGGGAGTGCAGTAGTCGATCGACGTGTGCATGCGCTGTCGATTGTAATAGCCTTCGATCCAGTCGACGATGTCCAGGCGCGCCTGAGCGCGGGTTTCGTAGCGTGTTTGGTAAATGCGTTCGACCTTCAGGGTTTTAAAGAAGCTCTCCATCGGCGCGTTGTCCCACGCGTTGGCACGCCGGCTCATTGAGACCGTCATGCCGAATTCGGCGGCCAGATCGCGATACGCCCAACTGGCATATTGACTGCCCCTATCCGAATGCAGCAGTAATCCGGGCCCGGGTTTGCGTTGCCAGTATGCACTGCGTAATGCTTGGCAGACCAGATCCGCGTTGATTCGCTCCGACATCGACCAGCCGACGATACGCCGGCTTGCTAGATCGAGGATCGCCGCGAGAAACAGCCAGCCTTCGTCGGTGGCGACGAACGTGATGTCACTCACCCACGCTTGGTTCAGCTGCCAGCCATCGAAGCACCGATCCAGCAGGTTCGGCGCCACCGGCAGATGATGCGTCGAATCCGTGGTGACTCGATACGGGCGCTTGTAGACCGGGCGCAGCCCCTGACGTTGCAGGCTGCGTCGCACGCGCTCAGCGCTCGCCGGCCGGCCCTGAGCATGCAATTGCCGCACGATGCGGGGGCGGCCATAGCTGCCGCGGCTGGCCCGGTAGATGGCCGCCACTTCGGCGTCCAGCGCCTCGTTGGCCTGCGCCCTGACGCTGGGCGGGCGAGCGCGCCACTGGCAATACCCGCTGCGCGAGACGGCCGACACCCGGCACAGCCGGCTCACGCTGTACTGGTCGCGGTGTGCGTCGATCCAGGCGTACCTCACCGCGACCCCTTCGCGAAGTACGCCGTTGCCTTTCGGAGGATTTCGATGTCGAGCTTCGCGCTGGCCAACTCCTTGCGCAACCTGCTGACCTCGGCCTCCAGATCGCTGACCGGTCGACGACTGGAGCTCGACGTGCTGGGTGACGGCCCCGTCGCCGCTTCAGCATTGCCTTTGCGCTGGTCTCGGCACCAGTTGCCCAGTGTCGCCACCGGTACGCCCAGCCTGCGAGCGGCCTCATGCTGACCGACGCTCTCCGACAAGCGCACCGCCTCCACCTTGAATTCCTGCGTGTATTGCCTTCTCGGCACCACTTTCTCTGCCATTCCGTTCTCCATACAGTCAAAAAGTTATCAAACTTCTTGCTGTACGTGGATTCGAGGCAGGATCACTATCGCATTGAGCGGTATCATCGTGCAGGGCTTCGTGTTCAAGAATACCCACGAATACAAGGCGGCACGAGCGCGCCGCCTTGTCGCTTTGGCGGCCGTGCCGAGCAGTCGTTCAGTGTGGGTTTGCGTCGGCCGTCAGTGCATGCGTACAGTCCGTACGGTACTCGGTGGCGAGCCGGCGATTCGCCTCGTCAAGGTCGTCCGGGTAGTACGGGCCGCTGTGCGCGGGGTTATAGCCAACCTGTTCGAGTTCGATCAGCTCCCGCACCAGGTCCGCATGCGTGACCTCGCGCTGAGTGTGAACGAACGGGTAAGCGTTGCATTCCTGTGGCGTCAGGTGCGGTGCCGCGAACGCGGCGGTGCTGGCGCATGCGAGCAGCATGCAGGCGGTGGTAGTCGAAAGTTTCATCCGGTGGCTCCTGTTTTCGCGGCCCGATGCCGCATGACGTCAGCGTAGGCGGATCGCGCGACGACGCAGGCGACGCACGGATGAAACTTGTTTCACGCCTGTTCATGTGGTGCCGGATGAAGCTATTTTCATGTAACGCCGGGCGGCGATCGTGTCGTCTACGATAGTCGCGGGCGCAAGGTGTGCGCCCGTATTGAAGTTCATTGCGAGGACAGGCATGCGAGTACTGACGGTCGAAGACGATGCGGTGACCGCGAACGAAATCGTCGGCGAACTGACCGCGCGCGGGTTCGAGGTCGACTGGATCGACAACGGCCGCGAAGGGATGATGCGTGCGATGAGCGCGTCCTACGACGCGATAACGCTCGACCGGATGCTGCCGGGCGCCGACGGCATCACGATCCTGACCGCAATGCGCGCGGTCGGCATCGATACGCCGGTGCTGATGCTGAGCGCGCTCGGCGACGTCGACGAGCGCATCCGCGGCCTGCGAGCCGGTGGCGACGATTATCTGACGAAGCCGTTCGATTCCGGCGAGCTGAGCGCGCGCATCGAAGTGCTGCTGCGCCGCCGGCAGGCGTCCGGCGTGGCGCAGCAGACCCTGTTGAAGGTCGGCGCGCTCGAACTCGACCTCATTTCGCGCTGTGCGCGCCGCGGCACCGACGAAATCCCGTTATTGCCGACCGAATTCCGCGTGCTCGAATTCATGATGCGCAATGCGGGGCAGACGATCACGCGCACGATGCTGTTCGAAGCGGTATGGGGATATCACTTCGACCCGGGCACCAACCTGATCGACGTTCACATGGGTCGGCTGCGCAGGAAGATCGATCCGCCCGGCGTGCCGCCGATGATCCAGACGGTGCGCGGCTCGGGCTATACGCTCGCGTGACGGTGGCGAGCATGGATACGACCCGCGCGGCGAACTTCACGCGCCGCTGGCATACGACGACGTTTCGCTGGCTGTGCGCATACGCGGCGATCTTCTCGGTTTCACTGCTGTTGCTCGCGGGCGTGATCAGTTTCGCCGCGACGCACACGATGACGCGCGACACCGACGAGGTGCTGGCGTGGCAACTGATCTATTTCGATTCGATTCCCGATTCGGCGCTGCCATTCGCGATCCATCGCCGACTCGAGCATGAGCATATGCATACGAGCTTCTACGGGCTGTTCGACGTGGCGGGGCGCCGCGTGGCCGGCGACATAGCAGTGCTGCCGCCGCTGCGCACTGACCGCCAGGGCCGCTCGCTGGACCGTACGCTCGAACCGCTGGACGGGCAGCCCGCGCCGATCACGCGCGCGATGGCCGTACGTCGCGACAACGGCATGACGCTGGTCGTCGCGCGCGACCTGTCGCATTTCATCCAGATTCGCGAGGTCGCCATCCGCGGGCTCGTGATCGGTGGCGTGCTGATCCTAATCGCGGGCATCGCGGGCGGCAGCATGCTCGGCATGCGCCAGATGCGTCGGGTCGCCGCGATCCGGCGCGTGACGCGGCAGATCGCCGAGGGCGATCTCGGCAAGCGATTGCCGGTCGGTCGCTACGACGAACTGGATCTGCTCGCGCATCTCGTGAACCACATGCTCGACGAGGTCGAGCGGCTGATGGGCGAGGTGCGTCATACGTGCGACGGCATCGCACACGACCTGCGCACGCCGCTTGCGCGCGTGCATACGATGCTCTCGCGGCTCGCCGAGCAAGCACGTTGCGCGCACGATCCGGCGTCGGCCGCGCTGCTGGCATCCGCACGCGACGAGACCGACCGATTACTCGAACGCTTTCGCGCGATGTTGCGCATCTCGGAGATCGGCACGCTGAGCCGGCGCGGTGGTTTTGCCGAGATTGACCTTGCGGCGCTGCTGCGCGACGTGTGCGAGCTGTACGAACCGCTGGCCGACGCGGTCGACGTCGCATTCGTGCTCGACGCGGCGCCAGTCGGCGGTATTCATGGCGACCGCGCACTGCTGTTCGAGGCGTTCAGCAATCTCGCGGACAACGCGATCAAGTTCACGCCGCCGGGCGGCCGAGTGCGCGTCGCGCTCCATTCAACGCCGAGCGGCCCGCTCGTGCGGATCGATGACACCGGGCCCGGCATCCCGCCCGATGAGCGCGACGCGGTGCTCGAGCGTTTCTATCGGGGCGAGCGCACGCGCCATGTGAGCGGTTCTGGGCTTGGGCTGAGCATCGTCTCGGCGGTGATGCGCGTGCACGGCTTTGCGCTGCAGATCGGCGATGCACCGCTGGCCGGTACGGCGATCACGGTCGAATGCTGGCCGCGTTCGCTCGCATGACGGCGTCGGGGAACGATCGATGCGCATCCTGCTGATTTCCCCGCCGAACCCGGAGGCGGCGCGGCTCGACAAGGCATTTCGCGAGAGCACGCATGGCGTCGAGCAGGTCGAGGGATTGCGCGACGGCTGCTTCGCGGCGACGCAGGACCGTTTCGACGCGATCGTGATTGTCGCATCCGACAAATCCGCCTGCATGGCCACACTCGACACGTTGCCGCGGTTAGCCGCATCGGCCAGCGGCGCGGCGATCGCCCTGATCGTCACCGGGTCGACACCCGGACAGCGGGCGGGGATGCTGCAGGCCGGTTGCGACGTGTGCCTGCCGCATCCATGTTCGTTCGTGGAATTGCACGAACGCCTTCGCGCGCTCTGGCGTCGATCGGGCGCTGCGCCACCGCCTTCGTCGATCACGCTCGACGCAGCGGCGCGGGTGCTCGAGGAGGGCGACCGCAGGTTGCGGCTCAGTGCGCGGGAGTTCCGCCTCGTCGAGTGCCTGTTGCGCGAATCGGGGCGGCCCGTCAAACGCGCCGCGGTGTTGCGTTATGCGTGGGGGGACGCGGACATTGAACCGGAAACGGTCAACGCGCTGGTCGTTCGGTTGCGCCGCAAGCTGGCTGCTCACGCGTTCTCGACGCGCATTGAAACCGTCGCGCGATATGGGTTCAGGCTTGACGCAAGCGGGTGACGAAGCGTGAGCCGCGATGCAGTACCACGACGGGCTCGAGGGCTGTCGATCAGTGCCGGGCAGCCGCGCATCGTGCGCGACCGTCCGGTGGCATCGAATCAATGCGAATAGAGTTCGCGATTGAGTTGCGCGAGTTGGCCATCGCGCTCGGCCCGGACCAGTTCCCGATAGACTTGCGCGCGCGTCAGCGGCGCCGGCGGCGCATTCCATGCATCGTGTGTCGGCGCTGGCACAGCCGCCGCGAGCGCTCGCGGCGTGGCGGCCGACGTTGTGCCGGCCCGGACGGGTAACGCGACGCAAAGGGCGGAGAGCAGAGTGGCGAACAGCAATGTCTTCATGGCGTGATCCTCGTTTCGAACGGAAGAGGCCGGCGTCGCTCGCGCGACGACGGCCGGAAACACTTTATCGGGCGCGGGCATGCAAAGGCCCGGCGTGCCGATTAAGAAAGGTTCATGAGCGTGCGGCGCGCCAGCCGCCACCGAGCGCGCGCACGAGCCCGACCGACGCTCGCAGCCGTCGCGTGTTGGTGTCGAGCGCCGAGATTTGCGCATCGAGTTCGGTCGTCTGCGCCGTGACCACGTCGAGATAGCTGACCGCACCGTCGCGATAGCGCGACATTGCGAGCGCAAGCGACTGGCGCGCCGCGACGAGCGCCGCGTCGTCCTGGTCGGATTCGTCGCCGAGACGGTGCAGCAGCGCGAGATCGTCCTCGACTTCGCGGAACGCCTGCAGCACGACGGCGCGATAGCGCGCACCCTGCTCGGCGAATTGCGCCTGTGACTTGCGGACGCCGGCGGCACGCAGCCCGCCGTCGAACAGCGTCATCGCGAGACGCGGCCCGATCGACCAGATCTCGTTCGGCGCGGCGAGCCACGGCGAAAACGTATCGCTCTGGAAGCCGGCATCGAGGCCGAGCGACAGGTCGGGGAAATAGGCCGCGCGGGCGACGCCGATGCGTGCGTTCGCGGCTGCGACGCGGCGTTCGGCCGCGGCGACATCCGGCCGGCGTTCGAGCAGCGTCGACGCGAGCCCGGTCGGAATCGACGGCACGTCCGGCAGTGACGCGACGGGCGGCAGCGTGAACGTCGACGCCGATGCGCCGACGAGCGCGGCGATCGCGTGTTCGTCGAGTGCGCGGCGCGCAGCGATGTCGGATGCACGCGCGTGGGCGAGCGAGAGTTGCGTTTGCGCACGCGACACGTCGAGCCCGGACGCGAGGCCGCCGCGATGACGGCTGACGGTCAGCTGCCACGCGCGGCGATACGTGTCGATCGTTTGCGCGAGCGTGTCCGCTTCACGGTCGAGCCCCGCGAGGTCGAAGTAGGTGCTGGCGACGCCGGCCTGCAGGCTGAGCCGGACCGACGCGAGATCGTCGTCGGCCGCCTGCGCGTCGTCGCGGCCGGCCGCGACCGCGTTGCGGACCTTGCCCCACAGATCGACGTCGTAGCCGAACCCCGCTTCGAGCGTGTTCGACTCATAGGTATCCGGCTGGCCGCTGCCGCGCAGCGGCCGGCGCGCGGACTGACGATCGCGGTCGGTTTCGGCATCGATACCCACGGTCGGCAGCAATGCCGCATGCGCCTCGTCGAACAGCGCGGCGGCTTCATCGTGCCTTGCGACGGCGGCGGCCAGGTCGGGATTCGCGCGCACGACGAGCGGTTCGAGCCGGTCGAGCGTCGCGTCGCCGTACACGCGCCACCAGCCGTCGCGCGGCAGGCGATCGGCTGGTACGGCATCGACCCACGCACCCGTTTCGCGAAACGCGGCCGGTACCGGAACGGCTGGCGTGCGATAGGTCGGCGCCAACGAGCAGCCGGCGAGCAGCGCGATGCTGCCCAGGCAGACAGCGAGCAGTCGGTCAGCCATGCGTACGCTCCGTCGCCGCGGCGCGGGCGATACGCACGGGGTCGCCATTCGCGAGCGAATCGGGTGGATTGTCGATCACGCGGTCGCCAGCCGCGAGCCCCGATGCGATCTCGACGCGCGTGCCGAGATCGGTCGCGATCGAGACGTTGCGCAGCTGCGCATGCCCGGTAGCATCGAGTACGGCGACTTGCAACCCGTCGTGGCGGAAGATCAGCGTGCTTGCCGGAATCGACAGCGCATGCGCGGCGCCGGGCATCGCGATCCGCACCTGCGCGTACTCACCGGGGAACAGCGTGCCTGCCGGGTTGGCGATCGAGAACTGCGCGAGCAGCGTGCCGGAAGCCGGGTCGATCGATTGGGCGGAATCCGCGAGCGTCGCGTCGAACGTCATGCCGGGGCGCTCGGGCACGGTCAGCGCGACGCGCATGCCCGCGCGAATCGCGGCTGCGTCGTCTTGCGGAACGTGGACGTACAGCCGCAGCCGCCGCGCATCCGAGACGGTGAAGAGCGCGGCGCCGTTGCCGCTGCCGGCGTCGATCAGTGCACCGACATCGGTCTTGCGGGCCGTCACGATGCCGTCGAACGGTGCGGTGAGCCGCTTGAACGATTCGAGCGCTTCGAGCCGCCGTACGTTGGCGGTGCTCGCCGCGACGGCCGCGCGTTTCGCGTCGAGGTCGCTGCGTTTCTCGTCGGCCTCCTGCTGCGAGACGGAATCCTGCGCGAGCATCTCGGCCCAGCGGGCGGCCGTGACGGCCGCAAGGCGCTCGTTCGCTCTCGCGCTCTGCAGGTCGGCGCGTGCCTGCTGCAACTGCTGGTCGAGATCGGGCGTGTCGATCGACGCGAGCAACTGGCCGGCTTTCACATGCGCGCCGATGTCGGCGTACCACACATGCAGGTAGCCCGGCACGCGCGCATAGATCGGTGCGTCGACATACGCGTCGAGGCGGCCCGGCAGCACGAGTGCGTCGGCCGCGGCCGGCTGCGGCGCGACCGTTGCGACGGTCGGGATCGCTTGCTGCGCGGTCCACGCGGCGACCGCGTGCGCGTCATGCATGCGGGCGAAGACACCGGCGGCCGCGACGGCGAGCGCGCCGACGGCGCCTGCGATCGCGAGCGGCTTCAGATAGCGCGGCGTGCCGGGGGGGCGGACTTCGAATTCAGTGGACATGCTGTTCTCCCGGAGTGACGGAAAGGGATTCGGGGCGCGGCGCGCGATCGCGCCGGTGGACGAGGCTGAACACGACGGGCACGAACACCAGCGTCGCGACGGTCGCGCACAGCAGGCCGCCGATGACGGCGCGGCCGAGCGGGGCGTTCTGTTCGCCGCCGTCGCCGAGACCGAGGGCCATCGGCGCCATGCCGATGATCATCGCGAGCGCGGTCATCATCACGGGCCGAAAGCGCGTGAAACCGGCCTCGAGCGCGGCGACGGCCGCGTCGGCGGTGTGCGCGAGCCGTTCGCGCGCGAAGGTGACGACGAGGATGCTGTTCGCGGTCGCGACGCCCATGCACAGGATCGCGCCCGTCAACGCCGGCACCGACAGCGGCGTGCGCGTGACGAACAGCATCCAGACGATGCCGGCGAGCGCAGCCGGCAGGCCGCTCACGATCACGAACGCGTCGCGCCACGAATGGAAGTTCACGACGATCAGCAGGTAGATCAGCAGTACCGCGCCGGCGAGGCCGGCGAGCAACCCGCCGAATGCGCCGTTCATCGTCTGCACCTGGCCGCGCACGGTCACGCGCGATCCCTTCGGCAGGTCGGCGGCGCTCGCGCGCAGCACGCGTTCGATGTCGGCGCTGACCGCGCCGAGATCGCGATCCTGCGTCGTCGCGAAGATGTCGTACAGCGGTGCGATGTCGTAGTGCGACACGACCGCGTCGGTCTGTCCGCGCACGATCGTCGCGAGGCCGCCGAGCAGTTGCGGGGCGCCCGTGCGGCCCGTGACGGGCAGTGCGCGCAGGTCCGACAGCGACGTCATCCGGTACTGCGGCGTCTGCGCGACGATCGGGTAGGACACGCCGTTGTGCGGATCGAGCCAGTAGGTCGGTGAGACCTGGCTCGTGCCGGACAGGCTGGCGACCACCGCATTGGTGACGTCCTGCTCGGTGATGCCGAGCTGCGCGGCGCGCGCGCGGTCGACCGACACCGTGAACTGCGGATAGGTCGATGCCTGCTGCACGCGCGCGTCGGCGACACCCGGCACCGTGCGGATGCACCGCAACAGCTCGGTCGCATACGCGCGGTTGGCCGCCCGGTCGGGGCCCGTTACCTGCACGTCGATTGGCGCCGGCGCGCCGAAGTTGAGGATCTGGCTCACGATGTCGGCGGGCAGGAACGAGAACGTCACGCCCGGAAAGGCACGTGGCAGCTCGGTACGCAGTTGCTTCACGTAGCCGGCCGTCGGCGCGTGGTCGCCCGTGAGCGACACGAGGATGTCGCCGTCCTGCGGGCCGATCGTGCCGCTGTTGCTGTACGTGAGGTTGATCCCGCTATTGGGCAAACCCATGTCGTCGACGATGCTCGCGAGCGAACGCGGCGGCACGACACCGCGCACCGTGTGCTCGACGCGGTCGAACAGCGCGGCCGTTTCCTCGATGCGCGTGCCGATCGGTGCGCGCACGTGGATCGCGATTTCGCCCGAGTCGACCGACGGGAAGAAATTGCGGCCGAGCCCCGGCACCAGCACGCACGACACGGCGACCGCCGCGAGGAACCACACGACGAAGCGGGCGCGGTGGGTGAGGGCGAGGCCGAGCACGACGCGGTAGCCGGCGCGCAGCGCGTCGAAGCGGCGCTCGAAGCCCTGCTGGAACGCGGAGAGCGGATTGCGTGCGCGCGGCGGCGCGAACGGCGCGCCGTGCGGTGCGAGCACGGCCGCCGGGTGCGGGGCATGCGGCTTCAGCACGTAACGGGCCATCATCGGCACAAACGTGCGGGACAGCACGAACGACGCGATCATCGCGAAGATCACGGCTTCGGCCATCGGCACGAACAGGAAGCGCGCGACGCCGTCGAGCAGCAGCATCGGCACGAACACGATGCAGATGCACAGCAGCGACACGAAGGCCGGCGCGACGATCTGCGATGCGCCGTCGAGGATCGCGCTGCGCACGTCCTTGCCCTGTTCCAGATGCCAGTTGACGTTTTCGATCGTGACCGTCGCGTCGTCGACCAGAATGCCGACCGCGAGCGCGAGCCCGCCGAGCGTCATCACGTTGAGCGTCTCGCCCGCGGCGGCGAGCGCGGCGATCGCCGCCAGCACCGCGAGCGGAATCGACGCGGCGATGATCAGCGTCGAGCGCCAGCTGCCGAGGAACAGCAGGATCATCGCAGACGTGAGCGCGGCGGCGATCAGGCCTTCGCGCGCGACACCGCTCACGGCCCCCTTGACGAACACCGACTGGTCGCCCATCACGACGAGCCGGAGCGACGGCGGCAGTGTCGCCTCGATACGCGGCAACTGCGCCTTGACGCCCGCGATGATGTCGAGCGTCGACGCCGAGCCGCTTTTCAGCACGCTCATCAGCACCGCGCGGCGGCCGTCGACGCGCACGATGTTGCCCTGCGGCGGAAAGCCGTCGCGTACGTGCGCGACGTCGCGCATGAAGATGACCGCGCCGTTGACGGTCCGGATCGGCAGCGCATTGAGCTGGTCGATGGACAGCGGGCTGTCGTTGAGGCGGATGTTGTACTCGAAGCCGCCGATCTTCTGCGTGCCGGCCGGAATGATCTGGTTCTGCTGCGCGAGCGCGGTCGCGACGTCCTGCGCGGACAGCCCCTTGGCCTGCAGTGCCTGCGGATCGAGATCGATCTGCACTTGGCGCACCTTGCCGCCGTACGGCGACGGAATCGCGACCCCCGCGACCGACAGCAGCTGCGGCCGGATCACGTTGGTCGCGTAGTCGCCGAGCTGCTGTTCGTTCAGCGTGTCGCTCGTCAGCGCGAGCTGCAGCACGGGCACCGTCGACGCGTTGTAGTTGAGGATCTGCGGCGGCGTGGTGCCGGGCGGCATCTGCTTGAGCACGGTTTGCGAGATCGACGTGACTTGCGCGGTCGCGGTGCGGATATCGACGCTCGGCTGGAAGAAGATCTTGACGATCCCGAAGCTGCGGAACGATTGCGACTCGATGTGCGCGACGTCGTTGACCGTCGTGCCGAGCGTGCGCTCGTAATACGTGACGATGCGCCCCGACATGTCGGCCGGCTGCAGGCCCGCGTAGTTCCAGACGACGCTGATGACCGGAATCCGGATGTCGGGGAAGATGTCGGTCGGCGTGCGCAGTGCCGCGAGCGGCCCCGCGATCAGGATCAGCAGCGCGAGGACGATGAAGGTGTAAGGGCGCGCGAGCGCGAGTCGGACGAGTTTCAGCATCGGCGAGGTCTCCGCCGGCGCGGGGCGCCGGCCTGTCAGCGAGGTGCCGAAGCGTGGCGGGAGCCCGGTTCGGCTCTCGCAGTGTGCGTGGCGCCGCTTAACGCCGGGCGCCGGTCAGGATGAAAGATGTTTTAGTAATCGGCACGGCGGTCGCGGCGACCGCTAGCTCGAAATTTTGTTCGAGCGCGAGCTTACCCGTGACGACCGTAAGATCGAGTTGGCCAAGTCTCAATTCGACTCGATTCATGCTAGGAACGTTCGTAAATACATCAGGAATGGCGTTCAGGTGCTGCCTTATGCGAGAGAGTCACCGTAGTGAAGCCAGGGTCTCAGTGTATTTTCTCCGGTCGATATGCATCGGTCAGTATTCCCGAGCTCATATTGTCGAAAGAAGTTGGCCAGTATTGCGAAGCCGCTCGAGCGCTGCGTAGAGCGTCGGCGCGATGTGCGCATCGATCCGGCGCATGTACGGACAGGTCAGCACCGCGATCGCATGGCCGTCGGCCCCTAGGATCGGCACGCTCAGATCGGTTATTCCGTATGCCTCGCGGCTGTCTTGGCGGAGGTAGCCGGCCTGTCGAATGGACTGGCATGCATACGCGAGTTCCTGCTCGTTCAGCGGCGCTTTATCCTTGATCTTACGATAGTCGGCCAGCATTTGTGCGCGCTGATCGGGATCCTGGAACGACAGCATCACGCGCCCTGACGTAGTGTTGGCGAGCGATATACGAGAGCCTAGCCTGACCGATATTCCCCAAGTGCCGGGCCCGTCGACTTGAGCGATCACGAGCAGGCTGCCGCGATCGTAGACGGACAGGTGGCACGATTGTTCAACTGCATCGGCGAAACGCTGCATCTTTGGCATCGCATCGGTAATAAGACGGTTCGTCGGCGGATGCTGGTGCGCAAGTGCGAACAACTTGAGGCTGAGCGAATAGCGATCGCCCCCGGTCAAACGCATCACGTAGCGGCGCGTGACGAGGCGTTCGAGCATGCGGAAGAGTTCTCCCGCGCTGCGGCCGAGTTCCGTCGCGATTTCGGTACGGGTGAGTCCTTCTTTCTGCCCGGCCAAGAGTTCGAGAATGTCGAGACCCTTGTCGAGCGCCGGCGCGCGATAGCGATCGATTGTCCCGTTCAATTCCAGCGGGTCGCAGTCGGGTAGCATGCTGTTAGGTCTTTGTGGCATGGTGAGTGATGTCCTGGAGCTAGTGTCCTGTTCCGTTTTTAACTGGTCTATGTTCACGTAGCATGTTGAGGTCAACGGAACGGGAGACGTCAGCATGGTGATGGGGCGACCGAAGGCGGAACTGGTGCTGAGCGAAGACGAGCCTTCGCAACTGATGTCGATAGCGCGCTCTCGCTCGATTTCGGCTGCGCTGGTCTCGCGGGCGCGCATCGTGCTGGCCGCGGCTGACGGCGAGCCCAATAGCGCGATCGCGTAACGCCTGCAACTCACGCGTGCCACGGTGGGCAAGTGGCGTCTGCGGTTTCTGGAGCAGCGAAGCAACGGACTCTACGACGAAGTACGTCCCGGCAAGCCACGCACCATCGACGACGAGCGGCTGGCCCAACTGATTCACAAGACCCTGCACACGAAGCCGGCAGATGGATCCACTCACTGGAGCGTGCGCACGATTGCCGCCGAAACCGCCATCTCGCCGACGAGCGTGCACCGTTACTTCAAACTGCTGGGGCTGCAGCCGCACCGAAGTGAAAGCTTCAAGCTCTCGACCGATCAGTTCTTCATCGAGAAACTGCGCGATGTGGTCGGCTTGTACCTGAGTCCACCGGAGAACGCTCTGGTGCTGTGCGTGGACGAGAAGAGCCAATGTCAGGCGCTCGAGCGTACGCAACCCATGCTGCCGATGGGTTTCGGCTACGTTGAAGGCGTCACTCACGATTACGTCCGTCATGGCACCACGACGCTGTTTGCCGCTCTGAATATGCTCAATTGTGTGATTCATGGACATCGTTTCAACTAGAATGAGGCGATGGACCGTGAGATCGCCGCACGATTACGTTGGGTGCGCATGTATCACGAGACCGGCAATGCCGGTCTCGTGTGCACGCGTTGTGGCATCTCTAGGCCAACGCTTCGCAAGTGGCTGCGCCGCTACCAGGAAGCGGGAGAGGACGGTCTTCGTTCTCAAAGCCGTCGCCCTCTGACCAGCCCGAATCGAAAGGTCTCTGACGCAGATAGGGCAACGATTCTTCGCCTGCGGGCTGAGCGCAAGGGTGCACGGCGGATTCAGAACGAATTGCGTCTGCACGAGCAAAGAGAACTATCCCTCGCGACCATTCATAAGGTTTTGTGCGAAGCGACCGTGAAGCCTTTGGTTCGCCCCAGGAGGCAGGTATAACCGAGGCGCTACAGTCGTCCGGTGCCCGGAGACCGCGTCCAGATAGACACGATGAAGATTGCGCGAGGCGTCTACCAGTACACGGCCATCGATGACTGTTCCCGGTTTCGTGTACTGGCCGTCTACCCCCGAAGAAATGCCCGAAATACGCTGCTTTTCCTTGATCGTGTCATCGAGGAGATGCCGTTTCCGATTCAACGTGTCCAGACCGACCGCGGCGGCGAGTTCTTCGCTGGATCTGTGCAGCGGCGCCTGATGAGCGAGTACATCAAGTTCCGGCCAATTCCACCACGCTCGCCGCACCTTAATGGCAAGGTTGAACGCTCGCAGCTTACTGACCCGAACGAGTTCTGGTTCCACCATGCTCCGACAGAGCAGGCAATCGACTTGCGAATCGAAGAGTGGCAGTTCGACTACAACTGGCGTCGGCCACACGGCTCACTCGGTGGGAAGACTCCTGTTGACCGCATTGCGGAGCTGGGTGAAATCACACCTCTCGCGGACGAGGTGGTAAGTGCGTACGACGAGCGGAAAGAGCGAATTCGGCACCGCGAATGGCGGGTCGACAAGATTCTCGGCGAACATCATCGGCGCGCGTCGGAACTCGTGTCTCCTACCGGCGCCACGGGTTCCGACGCGCCACAGAAACGGCCGTCAAGAAAGTGAAACGATGTCTGCGAATCGCACACTTGACGATATGAAACGGATGCTCGACCCGCGCGCGGATTTGTGCCTTGGTTCGCTCGACCGCGGTCACCAGATCCTTCAGCGGACCGTCCTGCATCGCCTTAATCTTTCCGCGCTTGGCCGCCACACGCCATTTCACCGGCTTGCCCTTCATTTCGTCGCGTTTGTCCACGCCGACATAGCCCGCATCGCCGAACGCTTCCTCTTCAAGCCCGTGCAGCAGCGGATGGGCTTGCGAAACATCCGACACGTTGGCAGACGTGCCGACCACGCTGTGAACCAGTCACGAATCGGCATCGATGCCGATGTGCGCCTTCATGCCGAAGTTACCTTTCTTTGTCTGATGCATTTCGGGGTCGCGACTCTGCTCGGCGTTCTTGGTCGATGACGGTGCTTCGATGATCGTCGCATCGGCCAGCGTGCCTTCCTTCATCATCAGTCCGCGTTCGCACAGCGAGATGCCAGTCTCGCCGAACAGCTGCGCGTCAGTTCATGTTCGAGAAGCAGGCGCCGGAACTTCAGCAGCGTGGTCGCATCCGCCACGTTCTCGACGGCCAGATCAATCCCTGCAAGCGCCCGCATCGCGATGCTGTCGTACAGCGCGTCCTCCAGCCCTTCGTCCGACAGGCTGTACCACTGCTGCAGAAAGTAGATTCGAAGCATCCGTTCCAGACCGATCGGCGGGCGGCCGCGCTCACCCTTCGGGTAGTACGGCTCGATTGCCATCAGCAATCGCGACCACGGCACCAGCTTCTCCATCTAGTCCAGGAAACGCTGGCGCCTGGTCACGCGCTTCTTGCCTGCGCTTTCCGCTTCCGCAAAACTCATTTGCCGTTTCATCGTCGTGGGTTCGTTCCGTGAACTATCTTCTACAACGTCCTCGGATGCGTCCCCGATGACCACCGAGCCGGACAAATCAGTGTTTCCCTAGCTCGTGTTCATAGACCGGTGGTCAATCGATGTTTCTTATGAAAGCAAATCGACCGTTCGTCGGTTGACGTTCACTGATGGGTCAACGCTCAATCAGACTACCATTTCCCCTCCCTCATAGCACGACGCCAATAGGGATGCCGGCAAACGCTGTTGGCATTTGCCAGCGATTGCAAGACTTCCCGGAATTAGAAGTGATGCGTCATACCGAGACGAACGACGGCCTGCTTATTGGTACTTGAAGGATTTAAGCCCGCGATCTGAGCGAACTGAGCATCGCCTGACGCACGTTGCAAGGCAGCCATGGCGTATATGTCTGTCCGTTTCGAAAGCGAATATTGAGCAATCAAGTTGATCTGCTGATATTTTGGTGTGCTGTCAGTCGCGTGGTCGCGTCCCGCTGTGTATGTATAGCCGCCAGCTAACGCCAGGTTTTCTCTCAACGAGTAGATCGCCGCGAGCTCGTAATTCTGGAACGTAACGTTTTGCCCTGCGTCGCCGTGCTGGAACGTCGTATAGGTGAAGTTGCCTAGCAGCTTTACCTTGTCGAACTGGTACGACAGACCTGTTGCCAACACGGATTGGCTGCGTGCCTGTTCCAGTGCACTTCCGTACACGGTGTTGACGAAGCCTCCGCCACTCTGATAACTGGCGATCGCAACGCCAGGATTGTTCACGCGCAAGTACGCGACGCCAGCAGCCAGCCCCTGGAAACGGTAGGTCGCGCCCGCACTATAGCTTGCCTGATTGGAAAACTGGCCTGCTTGACCGCCGAGCGAGTAGTGTCCTTCGAATTGCAAGCCACCGAACGACGGGCTGACGTACTTGACCGCGTTGTTCACGGAGAATCCGTTATCCATGTTGTCCATGTCGTTCGGATGGGCGAAATACCAGCCGCCGTAATTTCCGTTGAGCGAGAACGGTTCGAGCATGTCGACGATCGTGTCCCATTGCTTACCGAACGTCAGCGTTCCCAAGCTATCGCTTTGCAGGCCAACGTAAGCGTTTCGAGAGAAGAGCTGATTGTTTCCTCCGAGGCTGCCATTGACGGAATTGAATCCGCTCTCGAGCCGAAAGATCGCCTTCAGGCCGTTCCCTAGATCTTCCTTGCCGACCATACCCCACCGGCTTCCCCACGGCACACCACTCGACATCTGGAAGACATGTCCGCCACTGTTGGGGACAATTTGGCCGTTGCTAGCCTTGACTTCGCTGTTTGCATAATCGATTCCAGTATCAATCACGCCGTAGAGCGTCACGCTGGATTCTGCGTGGGCGACGCTGAAAATTATCGACGACGTTAGCATCGCGCAAATGCGAATCGAGGTCGTCACGATTCCACTCTGGTTTTGTTGTTCGTTAAACATCTCTTCACCTTTCGAATCGTTGCTTTTTTATGAATATCTGCCGAATGACTGATTCGCTTACATGTCCCGCACGAACCAGGTCCGCTTCGCGGTGCCGAGCAGCGCGCGATATACGACCCACGATACGACGAAGGTGGCGGGCGCCGATAGCGACGCGGCGAACCCCGTCGCCTGGTTCAGCGCGAGCCCGACGAGTGCGCCGGCGAACCAGGCGGTCAGCCCGCCCGGGTTGAAGGTCGGCACATGGGCGTCGCGGCATTCGACGTCGTCGCCGACGAGTTGCCCGTAGCGATCCGACAGGATGTGCGCGAGCGCGACGCCGACCCATGCGACGACGAAGATGCCCTGGTACGCGAGCGCCTGCAGGATCCGCGAGAAGATGTCCGCCATCATCAGCGCGTAGACGACCGCGCCGACCACGAGCGCCCAGACGAACTTCGGCGCGCGCAGCCCGGCGACCTTCTGGAAGAACGCCTGCATGTTGACGGTCGCGAGGTAGTAGTTCGCGGTGTTGATGCGCGATTGCGTGACCCACACGAACAGCAATCCCCACACCCCCATTAGCTTCAGCAGCGCGAGCACGACCGACACTTCCGACAGCGTGCCGAGCCCGGGAATCGTGCTGACGAGATAGATGCCGGCCGCGCCGTTGACGAGGAACGTGACGAGATAGAACGGCATCCCGAAGTTGAAGCGGCCGTGATAGCCGGCGTCTTCCTTGCGGCCGAAGCGCGCGTAGTCGAACGTGAACATCATCAGCACCCACACGCCCATGTAGTAGACGAAGCACTGCCACCAGCCGCCGGCCGGTGCGCCGCCGGCGGGCCCGACATCGAGCCACGTGGCGTGATAGCCATATTCGGCCGTCGCGAGGCCGACCGCCGCGAGCAACCCGAACAGGTAGAACGGCAGCAGCACGCCGTTGAACTTGTCGAGCCAGTGCTGCACGCTGCCGAACACGAGCGGCACGCTGTAGCAGACGACGATCAGCGCGGCCCATTTGTAATCGAGCCCGGGAAACTGGTGATGCGCAGCAACCGCGATCACCGAGCCTTCGAACACCGCGTAGTAGATCGCCGTCGCGAAGAAGATCAGTGTCGCGAGCGCCGCGCCGGCGCTGCCGAACAGCACCCTCGAGAACAGCGCGACCGAGAGCCCCGTGCGGATCGCATAGCGGCTGATGATCGTGTTGACGAGGCCGTACGACACGACAGACAGCGCCATCCCGATCAGCGCGTTGCGCGCGCCGTAGGTGAGCGCGAGCGTGGCACCCACGACGATGTAGAACACCGCGCTGCACACGGCCCACCACGCCATCGTCAGCGAAAAGGGCGGCATGCGTGCGTGATCGGAAATGGCGAGCGTCGACAGGTCGAGATCCTCGTCGGTGCTGGCCTGAGCCAGGTTGGTCATGATCGTGCTCCTCAATGAGCAAAAACAGCGTACGACGTCTCGGCCGCGGCTCGTGCGATCCGCGGGGGTGCCCCGACGTCGGGCGGGCAACCGGTTCGGCAGGAACGGCGCGCAAGCGTCCCCGCCGTGCGGCGCGGGGCTGCACGGGCGGGAAGCGACAGCGGAAAAGAAACGTGGGGGCGTCAGGCGCCCGGCACGCGCGCCGGGCGCTCAGTCCCGCAGCACGGCGCGCAGCAGCGCGAGGCGCCGCTGGTACTCGCGGCGCGCGGCGAGCGCGTCGGCCATCGTCACGCGCACGAAGCGCGCACGGTGGTTGGGCTGCATCTGGCCGATCAGGTCCATGTCGGCGCTGATGACCGTACCGATCGTCGCGTAGCCGCCGCCCGACACCGCGTCGCGGTGCAGGATGATCGGCTCGAGCCCGGCCGGCACCTGGATCGAGCCGATCGGGTAGCACGCGTCGACGATGTTCGACGGATCGGCGCCCGCGCCGAACGGCTGCTCGCGCGACCGGAACTGCAGCGCGCGGCCGTTCTTGTAGCGGTAGCCGATGCGGTCGGCTTCCGGCGCGACCGTCCATTCGTCGTCGAAGAAGGTGCGGGCCGATTCGTCGGTGAGCCGGTAGTGGTACAGGCCCGTCAGTACGCGTAACTCGACTTGGTTGTCGAGCGGCCGGCTCACGGCCGCCGGCAACTCGCGCCCTTCGCGGTGCGAGCCAACGGCAGCGCCGATCGGCAGACGGTCGCCTTTCTGCAGGCGCCGGCCCGCATGGCCGCCGATCGCGCCGAGCGTGTAGGTCGAGCGGCTGCCGAGCACGACCGGCACGTCGATGCCGCCCGCGACGGCGAGATACGCGCGTGCGCCCGCCTTCACGTAGTTGAACGACAGCACGCTGCCCGCGCGGATCCGCAGCGCGACGTTGCAGCGCTGGCCGACGCCGTCGATCTTCGGCGTCATCTCGGCGCCGGTGACCGCGACCAGCGCATCCGTATGGAACAGCAGCTCGGGGCCGAGCAGCGTGAATTCGAGCACGGCGGCTTCTTCGGGATTGCCGACCAGCAGGTTCGCCGCACGCGATGCGTACTGGTCGAGCGAACCCGACGGCGGAATGCCGACGTGGTAGTAGCCTTGCCGGCCCATGTCCTGGACCGACGTCGCGAGGCCGGGTTTCACGACCTCGATCAGGTTGTGCGCGTCAGTTTGCATGCAGCACCTCGACGAGAGAGCGGTTATACGCATCGGGTTCGCGCAGGAACGCGTCGAGCGAGAATTTCACCGGGCGCACGCGCAGCGAGAAGGTGCCGGCCTCGACGGCCGCCACTGCCGCGTCGTACGTGTCGCGGTCGATCGGCTGGAACTTCACGATGTCGCCGGGCCTGAAGAACACCATGAACTCGCGCAGGTAGTCGAGCCGCTGCCCGGGATCGAAGATCGGTGCGGGCGTCACGCCGAACATCTGGTAGCCGCCCGCGCCGCGCACCGAGTAGATGCAGCCGAAACAGCCGCCGTGGCCGACGGTGAGCTTCGGCGTGTCGGTGCGCGGCCGCAGGTACTTCGGCACTTCGAGCTGCCGTTCGCGCTCGACCATCTGGTACATGAACGGCAGGCCGGCGACGAAGCCGACCATCGACACGAACCACGGCGAGCCCGAGTGCGCGGCGATGAATGCGTCGACGTCGCGCTTGCCGTTGATACGCGCCGCGTATTCGAGATCGGTCGACGACGGATCCTGGTGGCGCTCGCGAAACCGCATCAGCGTCTCGTGCGTCCACGGGTCGTTGTAGAGCACCGGCACCTCGACGATGCGCGTATCGAGTTCGAGCGGCGCGTCGCCTACCTCGGCCTCGATCGTCTTCAGCAGCGCGACGAGCGCATCGGGCTCGATCACGTCCGGGTCGTAGCGCACCTGGTAGGACGCATTCGCCGGACAGATCTCGGTGATGCCCGGCACCGCGCGGCGCTGCAGCTCACGTGTGATCGCCGTGCCCTTGAAGAACGCCTCGAGCGACATCGATTCGCTGATTTCGACGAACACGAACTCGTCGCCGCCAAACGTATAACGGGTCGTCACATCGCCTCCCCGACGCGCACGGCGTCTGCGTTTTCGGCTGCGTGTTGCTGCGCGGCGGCGGTTGCGGCTTCGCGCCATCGTGGCATCCACGCTTCGAGGAAATTCGTGTGATAGCGCCCGGCGCGCACGTCGTCGTCCGCGAGCAGCGCGACGTGCAGCGGCGCGGTCGTCTTCAGGCCGCCGACGTGCAGCTCGCCCAACGCGCGGGCCAGGCGCCGCAGCGCCGCCGCGCGGCTCTCGTCGTGCACGATCAGCTTGGCGAGCAGCGAATCGTAGAACGGCGGCACGACGTAGCCCGGATAGAGCAGCGAGTCGACGCGCACGCCGGGGCCGGTGGGCCACACGAGCTCGTCGATCCGACCGGGGTTCGGGCGGAAATCCTGCAACGGATCTTCCGCGTTGATCCGGCATTCGAGTGCCGCGCCGCGCATCGCGATGTCGTGCTGCGCGAAGCGCAGCGGCTCGCCGTCGGCGATACGCAGTGTCTCGCGCACGAGATCGATGCCGGTGATTGCCTCGGTCACCGGATGCTCGACCTGGATGCGCGTGTTCATCTCGATGAAGTAGAACTCGCCGCGTGCGTCGTCAAACAGGTATTCGAGCGTGCCCGCGCTGCGATAGCCGACCTCTTGCGCGAGGCGCGTGGCCGACGCGCACAGCGCGTCGCGCTGCGCGGGCGTGAGCGAAGGCGACGGCGCTTCCTCGAGGATTTTCTGGCGCCGCCGCTGCAGCGAGCATTCGCGCTCGAACAGGTGGACGACGTTGTGGCCGTCGCCGAGCACCTGCACCTCGATGTGGCGCGCCCGAGCGATGAAGCGTTCGAGGTACACGCCGCCGTCGCCGAAGGCCGCCTGCGCCTCGCGCTGCGCGAGCGGCAGCTCGGTGTCGAGCTGTGCGGCGTCGTGCGCGACGCGGATGCCGCGCCCGCCGCCGCCGGCGGCCGCCTTGATCATGATCGGATAGCCGATGCGCGCGGCGACGTCCCGCGCTTCGTCGAGCGACTGCACGACGCCGTCGCTGCCGGGCACGGTCGGCACGTTGGCGCGCCGCGCGGTTTCGCGTGCGCGGGCCTTGTCGCCCATCGTGGCGATTACGTGCGAGTCCGGGCCGACGAAGATCAGGCCGGCCGCCTCGACCTGCGCGGCGAAGGCCGCGTTCTCGGACAGGAAGCCGTAGCCGGGATGGATCGCGTCCGCGTCGCAATGTCGCGCGGCGTCGAGGATGGCGGCGGGATTCAGGTAGCTTTTCGCCGCGTGCGACGAGCCGATGTGGATGGCTTCATCGGCCATGCGCGCGGCGAGACTGTCGCGGTCCGCGTCGCTGACCACGGCGACCGCGCGCATGCCGAGCTCGCGCGCGGCGCGGATCACGCGCACCGCGATCTCGCCGCGGTTCGCGACCAGTACGGTCTGGATCCGCGACGGACGGTAGAAGGTGTCGGGGGACGTTACCGGTTTCATCGCATCACCCCTCGATCCGCATCAGCACCTGGCCCGCGTCGACCGGCTCGCCGTCCTCGACGAGCAGCTCGACCACGCGCCCTGCCGCATCGGCTTCGATCTCGGTGAACTGCTTCATCACTTCGACGAGGCCGACCACCGCGCCGGCGTCGACCGTCGCGTCGACCGTGACGTAGTAGTCCGCATCGGGCGACGGGCGCCGGTAGAAGGTGCCCGGCAGCGGGCTGACGATATCGTGCAATGCCATCGTGTATCTCCTTGAATCAGTGATGGGCGGCGAGCGGTTGCGGCCCGGCGGTCCGGATGCCTTCGCGTATCAGCGCGTGGCGCGTGTCGCGCACGAGGTCGAGCGCGCCCGGCGTGTCGCTGTGGATGCAGACCGAATCGAAATCGATGTCGATGTCGTCGCCGTCGATCGTGCGCACCTTGCCGTCGATGCACGCGCGCAGCACCTTGTCGGCGACCTGGCGCGGATCGAGGCGGCCGACGCGGCGCGTGAACACGATCGAGCCGCTGCGGTCGTAGTCGCGGTCGGCGTAGAACTCGCGGATCACCGGCTGTTCGTACTCCATCGCAACGCGATAGGTGACCGATGCTTCCATGCAGTACAGCCACAGGCCAGGGTCGACGCGCTGCAGCGTCTCGATCAGCAGCCGCGAGAACGCTTCGTTGGTGGCCGCGTGCATGTAGAGCGCACCGTGCGGCTTGATGTGCTGCAGGCTCACGCCGTTGAGCCGCGCGAACTCGCGCAGCGCGCCGAGCTGGTACAGGATGTCGTGGACGAGCGCCTGCGGCGTTTCGGTGATCGTGCGGCGGCCGAAGCCGACCAGATCGCGAAAGCCGGGATGCGCGCCGATCCCGACGCCGGCGTCGCGCGCAAGCTGCACCGTGCGCGCCATGATGTTCGGATCGCCGGCATGAAAACCGGTCGCGATGTTCGCCGAGCTGATGAGCGGCATGATCTGCTCGTCGACGCCGTCGCCGATCGTCCACGGGCCGAAACCTTCGCCCATGTCGGAATTCAGGTCGACACTGTGCTTCCTCATACGGATCGTTCCTCCAGGTTCTCCGGTGTCGTTTGCGCCGGGGGCGCGGGCCGAA